>CAYRFV010000112.1:0-16360 GCA_964423545.1 uncultured Anaerolineales bacterium
GAAACATCGAAGATTACCCGAAATTCCAACGGCTGCGCAGGTTCGCCCCCGTGCGGGGGCGTGGATTGAAACTGACATCCTGTCAAATCGCGCAAGGCTCCCAAAAGGTTCGCCCCCGTGCGGGGGCGTGGATTGAAACGTTAGGCCAACTCAGACCTCTCTTGACCGTTCGAGTTCGCCCCCGTGCGGGGGCGTGGATTGAAACTTCGAGGTCTCGCCCGTGCTGGTTGGGGCGGGCGTGTTCGCCCCCGTGCGGGGGCGTGGATTGAAACGAGAATGTCCCCGGCCTGCTATCCAGCAACGGGGGAGTTCGCCCCCGTGCGGGGGCGTGGATTGAAACTTGGCCGTCACGCTGAAGGCCTTCGAGGACGTCAACGTTCGCCCCCGTGCGGGGGCGTGGATTGAAACGATTCCAGCAGGGCGGTGATTTGTTCGGCCTCGGGTTCGCCCCCGTGCGGGGGCGTGGATTGAAACGCCGTGCGCCAGCGCCCAGGCGCGCACGTCATCCGAGTTCGCCCCCGTGCGGGGGCGTGGATTGAAACATCTTCCAGAAGACCGGCGCTAACGCCTGCACCGTGTTCGCCCCCGTGCGGGGGCGTGGATTGAAACTTACCTGAGCTGAGGGCGGCATGGAATACCGCAAGTTCGCCCCCGTGCGGGGGCGTGGATTGAAACGACGCCGTCGATGGCGATGCTGATGGTCTGCGGAGTTCGCCCCCGTGCGGGGGCGTGGATTGAAACGCCGAGGAGGATCGCATCAACGGCATCCGCGACCGGGTTCGCCCCCGTGCGGGGGCGTGGATTGAAACTGATTAGCGCATCGCGCGGTGATTCGCGTGTGGTGTCACGGCCAGTGTTAGAATGCTCAAAAGGGCCAGGATAAAACTGCTCACTTTGGTCAAGTGGTCGCACTTCCGGCAGAATGGTGTGGTCAGCCGGATTGCCATGGAGGTGACCACTTATGCTGAAAGTGGAGCAGCGTTTCATGATCAAGACCCTATACCAACGTGGCCTGTGCATCAGCGAAATCGCCGAGATCACCGGTCATAACCGGCGCACGATTCGCAAGATTGTCAACGGGCCGGTAAGTCCGCCGCCGCAGAAGCGCAAGTTGCGGCAGCGCAAGCTGGACCCGTTCATGCCGCACCTTAAGCAACGCATTGCCGATGGCGTCCTGAACTGCCACAAGCTGTTCGCCGAGATCCAGAAACAGGGCTACCAGGGCGGCAAAAGCCTGGTCAAGAACATCGTGCAGCCCTACCGAGCAGCCCGACAGGCGCAGGCCACCGTGCGTGATGAGACTGCGCCAGATGAGCAGGGCCAGGCGCGCGGCCGGTTTGGGTTACAGATTACAGTCTTGCGCCGAGATTGCGCTATAGTTAGAGGCTAATTGTACAAGCCTGGTCGCAGCACCGGATCAGGATCCCGAGCAATCGAGGCGCCATGATGGGCAACGGGATTAACCACGTCACGCAGCGGCGCGAGCAGGTTGTGAGAGCAGCCCGCGCGATCCTCAGGACCGGCGCGATCTCGCGTTCGGGGCACGGCAACATCAGTCTGCGCATTCCCAATACGAAAACGATGCTCCTCACCTCGGTCATAAACCTCGAGGAGCTGACGGCCGAGCGGCTGCCCCTGGTCACCTTCGATGGCCGGGTCCTCGATGGCGAACTCGATCCGGTCTCGGCGGAGATCGTGGGCATGCACGCAGTCGTCTACGAGACCCACGACGGCATGGGCGCGGTCGTGCATACCCACGCGCCCTATGCCACCGCCTACGCAGTGGCCAACCGGCCGATCGAGTGCTGGTACGAGGGGCTGGCCCGCTTCAACCTCACCGACCCGATCCTGGTGGCCCGCTACGGCCCGCGCGGCTCCGCAGAATCGATCAGCAATATCGCGGACGTGATCCATGAGCGGTCGCGTGCGGTCCTGCTGCAGAATCACGGCGTGTTGGCCTTCGAGCACGATCTGGCCGGTGCGGTCCGGGTCTTGACCGTGCTGGAAGAAGCGGCCGAATTGGGCATCCGGGCCAGCCTGATCGGCCAGCCAACCCTCATCCCCGCGGAGATGGCCAGCTATGCGCAGCAGCGCGCCGCCGAGTTTGCCGAGCGGGGCTCCCTGCACGCGCATTGAGGCTGCCGCGGCGAACCGATCACGGCGGCGGCCGGGCGGCCCGGCCGCGGCGGTCGGGCGGCCGCCCGCGGCCGGCCGCCTGCCACCAGGAGCGTATCGATGCCACCAGACACCCACGACAGGAGTCCGATCCCCGCGGTCTCGCGGCCGGCCGAGCGCTCGGCCGCGGCCGCACGGCGCGCCGCGTTCCGCTACCGCTTCCCGCGCGACAGTCGCGGGCTGGGCGGCAAGTTCTCGGTGGAGGAGAATGCGCGGCGCTTGCTGCGCTTCTTCTATTTCGAGCGCCGGCTGGCCCAGGGGCTCGGCTCCTGGACCCTCGCCATCCCGGAGTTCGAAGTTAAGATCGAGACGGGACGCCACATCTTCTGGCATGCCGACGCCGCGCACCGCCTCCGCCTGCGGCTGCACGAACAGGAGATGCGCCTGCCAGCCATCGACGGCTTCCGCGATGCGGAGATCGACCGGCTGATCGACGAGCTGCTCTCGGCCGGGGACGCGGCCGAGCTGCTGGTGGGGGTGCACCAGGTGGTGGGCCGGGCGCTGGAAACCGCATACCGCCACCACATCGATGACACCGACCCGGTGACCGACGCACCGACGATCCGGGTGCTGCGGCAGATCCTGCTCGACTACGAGCCGATGCTGGCGTGGGCCGAGCAGGCCATTGCCGCCTACGTCGAGGGCGGCATCGACGCGTCGCGGCTGGAGGGGTGGCGCTGGCATCTCGGCCGGCTGCTGGCGAGCCTCGGCGGGGTGACCGGCGCGGACGCGGCCACGCTGCAGCCCACCCCGCTGCGGATCGACAACAAGCCCTACGAGCGCGGGGTGATGCCGCAGCGCGACAGCCGCTTCGTGACCTTCACCCACACCGGCGACTACAACCTGGCCGACGTCGAGCCGCGGCATCCGCCGGAAAGCTACGAGGACAAGCGGCTGCGCTTCGTGCGCACCCAGCGCGACGAGGTGGACGCCATCGAAGCGTTCGGAACCTTCCTCTGGGACATCCGCTTCCGGGATTTCGACGCCGAATACAGCCTGGCGCGCATCACGTGGGATGAAGCCCGCCACACCGAGATCGGCCACAAGACGCTGCTGACCCTGGGCTACGATCCGTTCGAGCTGTCCAACCGGCTCACCCCCAGCACGTGCCGCGGGCCGATGGAGCCGCAGTACGCCATGACTGAAATCAACCTCTTCGGCGAAGTCGGCGTACTCAAGACGATCCACGAGCTGATCGACGAGGCCCGGCGCCGCGACGACTCGACCGTCGCGCACATCAGCGACTTTGTCCGCGCCGACGAGCGCACCCATGTGCGCAAGGGCCAGCACATCCTGAAGGTGATGACCGACATGGAGATGAAGGAGCTGCAGCTGCGCACCCGCGAGCTCTTCACCGAATGCCTGGTCAGCCTGGGCGCGTATCGCAAGGGGGTGGACGTGCTGACGCTCAGCCGCGAGGAGATCGAGCGCTATATCGGGGAGTAACCCGGCCCCGCGCTGGAGCCCCGGGGGCAAGCCGCGGCCGGTGTAACGCGTGGGCGGCCCCCGCATCTGACAGGAAGAAGCACGGCAAGAACCTACAATGCTGAGTGGGGTGGAAATGGTGAATCGGAAGTCAGACAGAAGCTCGATCGGCCCGGCCGGCCCGCGGCGGCTCCAAGTCGGAGTGCGCGCGGCGGCCGCCGCGGGCGCGCTCGTCGCGCTGCTGGTTGCAGCGGCCGCGTGCCAGGCCCGCCCCGCGCCCGCTCCGGCGCCCGCAGCAGTGGCGGCGCCTGCGGCTGGGGGCGCTTCGGCCAAGCGGCCGGCGCTGCCGGCCGAAGTGTCGATTGCCGAGGCGGCCAAGAAGCGGGACGCGGGCGCGTTCATCCTTGACGTGCGCACGGTCGAAGAATGGGACGAGTACCACGTCCCCGGCTCGACCCTGATCCCGCTCGACCAGTTGAACAAGCACCTTGCGGAGGTGCCCCAGGACAAAGAGGTCGTGGTAGTGTGCCGGTCGGGCAACCGCAGCGCCACCGGCCGCGACCTGCTGCTCAAGGCCGGCTATCCGCAGGTGACCAGCCTGGCCGGCGGCCTCAAAGCCTGGCGCGACGCCGGGAAGCCGGTAGAATAGCAGCCGCCCCGCGACGGCCGCCGCAGCGCCCTCACCAGACCTCGACGGCCGCCTCGCGCGCCTCGAACCCTGCCATGCCTTCGGACCAGTAATACCAGCGCACCGCGGCCGTCCCGCGGCCGACGGCGAGCACGCACGGCTGGCCGGAGGCGTCGATGGCGTGGATCGTCACCCCGCCCTTGAAGCGCCGTTCGGCCGCGGCCAGATCGGCCAGCGCCTCCCGACACGCCGCCGCGACCGGCAGCCCCATCTTCATGTAAAGCACGACCGACCGCGCGGTGCCGGCCCGGATCGTCAGCTCGCCCATGCCGGTGCAGCCGGCTGCGCCGTACCGGCTGTCGGCATACGCGCCTGCGCCGATGATCGGCGAATCGCCCAGCCGGCCCGGATACTTGTAGGCCCACCCGCAGGTGCTGACACCGCAGCCGATCTCCCCGCTCGCGTCCCGCACCAGCGCGATCGTCGTGCCGTGTGCGGTCTCGGGGTCGGCCGTCAAGCGGGCCCACTCGATCAACGGCCCGTCGGGCCAGGCGGCGCGCGCCGTCGCGGGCACGTGTTCGGCCAGCCATGCCTCCCACCCCTCCCGCGCGATCGCTTCCGAGCCGGACGGGCCCCGCTCCGCGCCGATCTCCGCCGCAAAGCGCTCGGCGCCCGCGGCCACCAGCAGCACGTGCGGCAGCCGCTCCATCACCTGCCGGGCGATCGAGATCGGATGCTTGAAGCCCCGCACCGCGCCCACCGCGCCGCTGTGCAGCGTCCTGCCGTCCATGATGCTGGCGTCCAGCTCGGTCTCGCCCGCCAGGTTCGGCCAGCCGCCCAGCCCGACGCTGCGGCACTCCGGCGCCACCTCCACCGGCCGGATCGCGGTCTCGATCACGTCCAGCCGGGATGCGCCGCGGCGCAGCGCCGCCACGCCGGCCTCGATGCCGTACTTGCCCTCGGAACTCACCAGGATTGTCTTCGCCAATGTGCCATCTCCGTCAAAGGGCGCCGCCAAAGGGCGCCGCGCCTGATCATCGCCCGCCGCGCGCGCTCACCCGCGCTGGCGCAGCGCCAGCACGGTCTCGTACATCGCCTCCACATTCGCCCACGGGAAGCCGGGGTCGACCTCCAGGTAGAGCCACGATCCGCCGCCGAGGGTGGCGAACTCCTCGACCAGCCGCAGAATGCCGTCGCGCACCTGCTGCGGCCCGCCGCGCTGCATCAGCTCCCCGCGATCCGGGTGCATCTGCACCGCCAGGCCGAGGCCGCGACAGCGCCGCGCCAGCTCCCGGTGATCGAACAGCGGCAGCTGGGGCCAGATGGCGCTGGCGCCCACCTCCGCCAGGTCGTCGAGGATCAGTTCGATGTGGCCGCAGGAGTGGAAGAACACCGCCTTGCCCGCCGCAACGACCGGCGCGAGCAGCTCGCGATAGCGCGGCTTGAAGAAGCGCCGCCAGACCTTGGGCGACATCATGAGCGCCTGCTGCGTGCCGAAGTCGTCCCCGACCGAGATCGCGTCCGCGCCCACCGCCAGCGCGTTCTCCACCAGGACCGCGTTGTAGGCCACCAGCATATCGGCCAGGCGGTTGATCTCCGGCGTGTCCTGGGCGATGTCGATCAGCACATCCTGGAACGGGCGGAGCGACTGCATGGTCTCAAAGAGGCTGAGCCCGCCGGCGAGGTGGAAATAGGTCTCGCGGTGCGCCTCGCCGGCGGCCCTGGCTTCCGCCAGCTCATCCCCGGTCAGGCGCTTCACCTGGGGCGGCCGGTACGCATCGAGCCGGCTGATGTCGGCCAACGGGTAGCCGACCCGGTAACCCCACACCCCGAAGAGACGATATTCCCACGATACGCCCCACTCGTCGGTGGCGAAGCGGTGATAGCGGCCGTCCGCGTCGAAATCCTCGGCGGCTGGCTGCGGCAGGCGCAGCCGGCTCAGATCATCGAAATCGTGCCCGCAGCGCCGCATCAGGTCGAGCAACTTCGAGCCGTGCTCGAACAGACCGGCCGGCGAAGGATGGATCTGGAGTGGGATGATGTCGACCGGTGCGAAGCGCAGCGCGGCCTGGACCCGTTCGCGTGGCAGCATAGAGCCCTCCGGCCGCCGATTATACCGCACAAAGCACACAATGCGCGATTTGCCGCGGCCGCACCGCGGGCTTCCCTGCCAATTGCTCCACCGGCCACAAGCGTGATATACTGCTGCCCGTCCGGCGAGGCCTGGCCGGTTCTGCATCCACCGACCGGCATCCGAGCGCGGCTCCGCCGCCGGACCCAGATCATGCGAAGAGAACGAGGCGCCCCCATGCTCACATCCCGCCAGCGCGTGCTCAACGCCCTGACCTACCGGACCTGCGATCGCCTGCCCACCTTCTATCAGGCCACCCCCGAGTTCGACGCCGGACTCAAGCAGCGTCTCGGCGCGCAGACCGACGACGCGCTCGATGAGGCGCTCGGCGTCGACATGAAGGATGTCGCCCCGCGCTACATCGGCCCGGAGCTGCGCCGCTTTCCCGATGGCAGTTGGGAGGGGGTCTTCGGCGAGCGCTACAACAACATCCCCTACGAGATGGGAACCTATCCGGAGGCGGTCTACCTGCCCTATGCGGGAATCGACGACGTGGCGGCGCTGGACAAGCTGCGCTTTCCGTCAGCCGACTGGCACGACTTCTCGAAGCTGCCCGCGCAGTGCGCGGCCTGGCCCGACCATGCCATCGTCTTCGGGGGCGCCGGCATCCCCGACTTCATGAACGGCATCGCGCGCTGTCGCGGGGTCGAGCAGGTGCTGCTCGACGTGGCCAACCGCGATCCGGTCTACCTGAAGCTGATCGAGAAGCGCCATGAATACTTCTATGGCTACTGCGAGGCTGCGCTGCGGGCCGCGGGCGGCCAGATCGACATCCTGGCGCTGGGGGAGGACTACGGCAGCCAGCGCGGTCTGCTGATCAGCCCGCGCACATTCGACCGCTTGTTCCGGCCCTACATGCAGCAGTACTTCGACTTGGCCCACAAGTACGGGGCGCGGGCGATGATGCACAGCTGCGGGAGCGTGCGCGAGCTGATCCCGCGCTTCGTGGACATGGGGCTCGATATCCTCGACGTGGTGCAGGTGGACGCGGCCGGCATGAGCATCCGCGAGCTGCACCGCGAGTTCCACGGCAAGATCGCCCTGCGCGGCACGATGAGCGTCCAGTCGACCCTGCCTTTCGGCAGCCTCGACGATGTGCGTCGCGAGGTGGCGCTGCGCTGGGAGCTCTATGCCGACGGCGGGCTGATCATCGGGCCGACACACGCCATCCAGCCCCTTACGCCGGTGGAGAATGTGCTGGAGATGTACGGCGCCATCGGCAGCCTGCGCTGAGGCGGGAGCACGGGCGCCGCACGGGCCGTGGCGCCGCACGGGCCGTGGCGCCGCACGGGCCGTGGCGCCGCACGGGCCGTGGCGCCGCACGGGCCGTGACGCTGCACGGGCCGTGACGCTGCACGGGCGCACGGCCGGCTGGCGCGGCGGCGACCCCCATGCGGTCTGCTGCGCGCGGCAGTGCTGTGCCGCGCGGCGGCTCAGCCGAACCGCCCCGTGATGTAATCCTCGGTGCGCTGATCCTTCGGCTTGGTGAACAGCTCGCGCGTCGGCCCGTACTCGATCAGCGTGCCGGCGCGATCGCTGTCCATCAACAGGAAAGCGGTGTAGTCCGAGGCGCGGGCGGCCTGCTGCATGTTGTGCGTGACGATGATGATGGTGTAGGCGACCGCCAGCTCATGCATCAGCTCCTCGATCTTCAGCGTGGCGATCGGATCGAGCGCTGACGCCGGCTCATCCATCAGGATGATCTCGGGCCGCACAGCGATGGCGCGCGCGATGCACAGGCGCTGCTGCTGACCGCCGGACAGGCCAAGTCCGCTCTGCTGCAGCTTGTCCTTCACCTCGTCCCACAGCGCTGCCTGGCGCAGCGACTGCTCGACGAGGTCGTCCATGCTGCCGCGGAACCCGTTGATCCGCGCGCCCCAGGCGACATTCTCGTAGATGCTCTTAGGAAACGGGTTGGGCTTTTGGAACACCATGCCGATGCGCCGGCGCACTTCCACCGGATCGACATCGGGCGCGTAGATATTCTGCCCCTGGAAGCGCACCTCGCCGGTCGCGCGTGCGGTGGGGATCAGCTCGTTCATGCGGTTGAACGCGCGCAGCAGCGTGCTCTTGCCGCAGCCCGAAGGCCCGATCAAGGCCGTGATCTGATGCCGCCGCACCTTCAGGCTGATGTCCTTCACCGCGCGGAAATTGCCGTAGTAGACGTTCAGGTCCTGCGCGGCGATCGCATAGGAACCGTTCAATGGCGCCGCGGCGGATTGGCCGGCGCCGGGCTGGCTGGAAGCGCCCAT
Source organism: uncultured Anaerolineales bacterium (assembly GCA_964423545.1). Taxonomy (GTDB): domain Bacteria; phylum Chloroflexota; class Anaerolineae; order CG2-30-64-16; family CG2-30-64-16; genus JALOOE01. The sequence goes on from CAYRFV010000112.1 coordinate 8,612, forward strand.
CACCTTCATATTCTCCTGGTATAGCGATTGCGCAGCAGCACGGCGCTCGCATTCAAGCTGAGCAGCATGATGAGCAGGACGAGAATTGCGGCTGCCGCAAGGTTGCGAAACTCGGCCTGGGGCCGCGCGGTCCACTGGTAGATCTGGATCGGCAGCGTTGTGAACTTGGAGAAGGGCCCGTTGGGGTCCATCACGATATATGTCGACGCGCCAATCACCACCAGCGGCGCCGTCTCACCGATGGCGCGCGAGATCGCCAGAATGTTGCCGGTCAGGATGCCGGGCAGTGCGCTCGGCAGCACATGATGCCAGATCGTCTGCCACTGCGTCGCGCCGAGGCCGTAGGAGGCCTGGCGCAGCGAGCGCGGCACCGCCCGGATGGCTTCCTGGCTGTTGATGATCAGCAGTGGCAGGATCAAGAGCGCGAGCGTGAGGCCGGCCGACAGGATCGTCCGGCCGTTCGCCACCGACGGATCGGTCACGCCGAACAGGGAGCCGCTCGTGAGCGGCTCCAACATGCGCACGAAGATAGCCAATCCGAGCATGCCGTAGATGATCGACGGGACCCCCGCCAGGTTCGTGATGTTCGTGCGGATCAGTCGGGTCAGCCGATTGTCCACCGCATACTCTTCCAGGTAGATAGCGGCGCCCACCCCCAGGGGGAACGCCACGACGATCGTGATCAGGATCGTCCACAGCGAGCCGAGGATCGCAGTGCGCACCCCCGCCACTTCCGCCGAGCTGGCCTGCGCGTTGACGATGAACGAGGTGCGCAGCCATGAGCGGAAGACCAGCCTGGCCTTCGGGTGCTCCCTGGCGACCTCGGCCTCAATCGCCCTGCGGTTGAGGAGCGACTCCACCAGCGACCAGCTTCCCACCAGCTTCGGCTGCACCACCCGCTCCATCACCAGCGCATAGAGATTGTCGCGCGACCGCTCGGCAAACGGCTGCTCGCTCTCGTAACGGCGCATCACGCCGGCAGAGAGACGCTCCTGCAGGATCGCCGTGAGCTGTTCCCTGTCAAGCTGTTCGAGCGCTGCGCCGGCCACGGCCAGCTTCTCCGGCTCAATGCTGTTTTCAACCGCCACCAGGCCGACCGATTGCACGACCACGGTGTACAGCAACGCCATCAGCGCCACGATGCCGATGATCGTCGAGCTGATGAAGAAGATGAACCAGACTCGGCCCACGCGATGTCGTTTCGGCAGGCGCGCGTCGAACTCCCCCGGCCTCTTGGGAGCGGCCTCTATCTCGCCCCGGTCTTCACCCTCGTTCACTCGTACACCTCGCGGAAGCGCCGCACCACCCGCTGGCTGATGATATTCAGCACCAGCGTGATCAGGAACAACATCAGGCCGATGGCGAACAGGCTGTCGTAGTCCAACGAGTCGTAGCTCAGATCGCCGCCGCTGATGCGAACGATGTGCCCGGTCATCGTTTCAGCGGCCCGAAACGGGTTCAAGGTGAAGTTCGGGCCGGCGCCGGCCGCAATCGCCACGACCATCGTCTCGCCGAACGCGCGAGACACCGCCACGATGCAGGCAGCTGCGATCCCCGACAGAGCGGAAGGAAGCACCACCTTGAGCGCCGTCTCGAGCTTGGTCGCGCCGAGGCCGTAGGCAGCCTCCCGCAGCGCCCGCGGCACCGCACTCAACGCGTCTTCGCTCATCGAGCTTACGAGCGGCAAGATCAGGATGCCGATGACGATCCCGGCCGAGGCCGTGTTGTAGATCTCCACCGTGCTATCGCCGAAAATCGACCGCAGCAGCGGCGTCATGAAGGTGAGAGCGAAGTAGCCGTACACCACCGTGGGCACGCCCGCGAGCACCTCCATGATCGGCTTGATCGTCCCGCGCGCCTTAGGCGAGGCGTATTCACTCAAGTAGATCGCCACCGCCAGGCCGATTGGCAGCGCAACAGACACGGCGATGACGCTGGTGACGAGCGTCGCGGTCACCAGCGGCCAGATGCCGAACTTGCCGATCGCAGGCTGCCACTGTGTCGTGCCAAAGAACTCCCACAGGGTCACTTCCGGCTTGGAGAAGAAGAGCAGCGCTTCGCGTCCCAGCACGAAGACGATCCCCAACGTCGTGAAGATCGACACGATGCCGCAGAAGAAGAGGAATCCCTGGATCAGGCTCTCGCCGCGCCTGCGCCGGTGACGCATGTCAGAGGCCTGTGTTGCCGTGAACACAAAGCCCTTGAGCGCATCCTGAGATTTGACCGACATATCGCTTTGCATGAATCGCCTCACAATCAGACGGACATGGGGGAACGATGCGCCGGGCGCACCATTCAGGACGCTGGCTTGGCGTCAGACGCTTCAGCTTCCAGCCACGCCAGGATTCGCGCCTCGATCTGATCGCGCACGCGGCGGAACTCTGCCGTTTTCTCCTCATCGCTCCCGGCGCAAGCCGCGGGATCGTCGAAAGGCCAGTAGAGACGCCGTGCCACACCGGGAAAGATCGGGCAGCGCTCCTCGGCGTTGCTGCACACCGTAATAATGGTGCCGAAATGCGTCCGGCCCAGGAATTCGAACACATCCTTCGAGCGGTGGCCAGCCAAGTCGTATCCCTTCTCGGCCATCACCTGACGCGTGAACGGATTGATCCCCTTCGGCTCCAGCCCGGCGCTGAAAACCTCGAACTGCTCGCCGCCGTGCCGGCGGAGCATCGCCTCAGCCATCTGGCTGCGCGCGGAGTTGCCCGTGCAGATGAACAGAACGCGTGATTTCATCATGGCTCTGGACAGATCCTTCTCGCGTAGCGCCCTCCCACAGAGAAGCTCCAGCGGGAGGGCACACTCCGATCGATTGGCGCCCTCGTCCCGTCGCTCCGCCGCAGCACGCCCTGGCGGAAATCGACGGTCCAAGGGGAACGACAATCCCCTACTTCATGGCGTCGAGCCAGTTCTGCTTGGCCTTGTCCAACGCCGCCGCGCTCGCCGGGAAGTATCCAACCTTCTTGATCTCCTCATTCACGTGCGTCAAGTAGTGGTTGATGAAGGCCGCGACCTGCGGCTTGTCCTTCATGATCTTGCCGGTCGAGTAGATGAAGAGGGGGCGAGCCAACGGATACTTGCCGCTCTCAGCGGTCTCATCGGACGGCGCCACACCTTTGACCGCCAGCGCGTTCAGCTTGTCCTTGTTCTCCTGGTAGTAAGCGTATCCAAAATAGCCGATGGCGTTCGGGCTGCCCTGCACACCCTTCACCAGGACATTGTCGTCCTCACTCAACTGGAGGTTCTTGGCGCCCAGGAGCTCCTTCTTGCCCGCATCGGCCGTCTTGAAGGCCGGCGTCATGACCGCCTCGATGAAGTAGTCGAAGGTGCCGCTGTCGGTGCCCGGGCTGAAGCGCAGGATATTCTCTTTCGGCCACGACGGATCGACATCCGACCACTTCTCGACGCCCGAAGAGTAAATCTTCGCCAACTGCTCGAGCGTCACGTCCTTGAGGAACTTGTTGTCTTTGCTCACGACGACAGCCAATGCATCGGTCCCCACCCGGAACTCCACCGGCTCGCGGCTGATCTTCTTGCAGTTCTCGACCTCGGACTCCTTGATTGCGCGGCTCGCATTGGCGATGTCGGTCTCACCGGTCTTGCAGAAGCGCTCCAGGCCAGCGCCGGTGCCGATGCTGTCGATGGTGATGTTGCCCTTGTACCCTTCATCCTTGAACCGCTCGGCCATCCGCTCGCTGAGGGGAAAGACCGTCGAGCTGCCAGCCGAGACGATGTTGCCCGTCACCTTGAGCGGGTCGACTGCGGGGAGCTTCACGCCGGCGCTGGGCGCTGCCGCCTTGGTCGGCTCTGCCGCTTTAGTCGGCTCTGCCGCCTTGGTCGGCTCTGCCGCTTTGGTCGGCTCTGCCGCTTTGGTGGGCGCGGCAGTCGGGGCCTTGGTCGGCTCCGGGGCCTTCGTAGGCTCGGGCGCCTTGGTCGGCTCGGGCGCCTTCGTGGGCTCGGGCGCCTTCGTGGGCGCCTGGGCCTGCTTGGGCGCCGCGGTCGGCGCCGGCGTCGCCGCGGGCGCGCACGCGCTGACGACCAGCACCAACACCAACAGACTTAGAACGAAGATTTTGTGCGACATATGCCTAGAGTCACTCCTTTTCTCCTGTATGATCGCTTCGACACTCGTGTGCCGACAGAGACCAACCTATCACACACTTGTTAACCCGGTTTTGTCATACTGTTAAGCTTTGGTTAAGCTCTCAGCCGCTCTCAGCCGCTCTCAGCCGCCCGGTGGAGATGCCCGTGGCGCCGCTCGGCCTCACTTCAGTTGTTGAGGTCCACCAGCTCGCCCGTCGCCGAGTAGATCACCCGTTCCGCAACATTGGTCGCCCGGTCTCCGACGCGTTCCAACTCATGAGCAATTTGAATCAGGTGCGTCCCGGCGTCGATCAGCCGCGGGTTCTCCAGCATGTAGCTCAGAACCAGGTTGAAGGTCTGCTTGTAGAGCGCATCGACGCGGTCATCGACGCGGCAGACCGCCTGCGCCTCCGCCACGTTGCCCTCAGCCAGCGCGCGCAGCGCCCGGTCGAGCATGTCCAGGGCCAGATCGCTGATCAGCGGCAGATCCGCCAGCGGGATCGGCTGGGGATGCTGATGCATCCGCAACCAGATGCGGGCGATGCGCTTGCCATGATCGCCGACCCGCTCCAGATCGCTGGCGACCGTCAGTGCGGCCACGATCCGGCGCATATCGCGCGCCACCGGCTGCTCGGTGGCCAACATGGCGTAGCACTGAGTCTCGATATCGTAGCGCAGGCGATTGATCTCATCATCTGCTGCAATCACTTCGCGCGCCAGATCATCATCTCGATCCACCAACGCCTTCATCGCCCGTCCGACCTCGCGATGCGCCAGGCAGCCGAGCCGCAGCGTATCCTCCGTCAATTGGATAAGCTGCTTGTCGAAGTGAGAGCGCAGACCTGATGCCATGTCGGCAGAGTCCTCTCATCACGAGCCGTTCTCAGCCTCGCGCCGGAGATGGCTTCGAACCGTGCTCGTCCACGATCCGATCGACCCACAGAAACGGGCGCATCCAACACCCTCCGGCCGGTGCGCCAGCCTCTTCAGGATAGCGGCCCCCGTTTAACGGCGGTTTATCGAAGCATTAACGAAAAATCAACTTATGGTTAAGGATCAATAACCTTTGATTGTCTCAAGAAGCGCTGATGCTCTCTTGATCTCGTCTTGACCGGACCTTCGACGGGATTTGAGACAGCCATGATATATCTTGCTGGGCATGCCAGTGCTGAGCATGCCAGTGCTGGCATGCCAGTTGATGAAGCGTGCAGTCAGGTGCGTTGAAAGCAACGCGAACGAGGAGACTCAAGGGATGAACTTTCTGCTGACAAACGATGACGGCATCGACGCGCCGGGCCTGTGGGCCGCGGCCCGCAGCCTGGCCGAGCTGGGTCAGGTGTTGGTCGTCGCACCCAGCTCCAACTACAGCGGATACGGAGCGGCGCTGCCTCCGGCGCAAGAGATCTTCTGTGCGCCCTATCCGGCCTCCGGCGTCACCGTTCCGGGTCTGATGGCGTTCTCGCTGGCGGCGCCGCCAGCCGTGTGCGCTCAGGTCGGGCTGAGCGCTGCGCTGAGCAAATTGCCGATCGACCTGGTCGTGAGCGGAATCAACCACGGCGCCAACCTCGGCCGCGATGTGCTCTACTCCGGCACGGTGGGGGCGGCGCTCACTGCACACCTCCTCGGCAAGCCGTCCATCGCTATCTCGCTGGACACGAAAGCGGCAGGGATCGACCACTGGAACACCGCAGCCTGGTGTCTGCAAGAGATCATCAAGGGCCATACCGGCGTCTCAACCGGCGAACCGATGCTGCTCAATGCGAACATCCCCAATCGCCCGATCGGCCAGCTCGCAGGCATCCAGGTCACCCACCTCAGCACCACATCGTGCCTCAACAAGTACGCTATCTCGATGTCGCATGAGCACACGGTGCGGGTCCAGCAGCGAGCTGCGCTGGCGGAGTTGGTCGAGCCGGGCAGCGACGCCTGGGCGGTGGCGAACGGGTCCGTCTCGCTGACCCCTCTTCGGCTCTTCCCGGACATCATGTATGTCCCATCAGTCCAGGGGTGTCTCGACCAGCTACAGGTGACCGCCGCATTTCAGTAGATCCTGCAATCTTGACACGAACACCGAAAGTGCGTAGACTGCTCGCTTGTGTCGCGGGACGCAAATGAACAGACTGTGTTTTCGCGCCCGGCACGGAAAACTCAATGCTTGCACCCCATCGCCGGCCTGGTCGCAGTGCAGCAGCCCTCGCAGGCATCGCGTTCGCCCTGTTGGTCTGGATGCTCGCCCTATCCCCCGCGACGGCCGCACAGGCTGCGAGGAGCGATGGGCCCGACCCGCCGCAACCGCTCAGGGCCCTGGCGCACAGCGCAACTTCCGGGACTGAGCAGCCGGATAGCCCCGACGCCAACCGCTGCGAGCCTCTGCTCCTGGATCATACGGGCGACGGCAGCGATCCGATTCCCTCCCCTTCGCACTCCCCAAGCTGTCCGGAGGGCCAGTACGTCTACGGGGCGTCCTTCACCCTAACAGCCTATCCGGCAGCCGGGGCGCACGTGGCCTCGTGGCTGGGCACCGAACACGATGAGTGGAAGTCCACCTGGAACAGCGCACACTACTGGGCCCCCTATTGGCTCGTGCGCGTCAACTACTCGGGCGGCGCCTGCTACACCCTTAATCTCACACACACGGGCTACGGCCTCGATCCCACAGCGTCGCACACCGCCTACAACTGCCCCGAGGGCCAGTATCCGGCCAATGAATACGTCGAGCTAACGGGGCGCCCCGCCCCCGGGTCAATCATCAGCTCATGGACCGGCACCTGGGACCCCAGCCCGGTAGGCACTCCCTTCCTGTACATGCCGGCCAGTGACTGGACGGTGGTCGCAAACTACACCGGCGCCAACGCCTGCCGCACGCTGATCCTGACCCACTCCGGGAACGGCAGTGATCCTGCTGCGACCCATGCCCCGCATCCGGGCTGCCTGCCCAACCAATGGATCTACGGGGACTATATCAACCTGAGCGCTGTGCCGGTGGCGGGGGCGACGATCGCTTCGTGGCAGGGTACGTGGAACGACGCCTCTACGGCTGCAACGAACGGGCTGCAGATGCCCAACGTCGACCATACCGTCGTCGTCAACTACACGGGTGGCGCCTGTTTCGCCCTCACCCTGGCGCACACGGGCGGTGGCGCCGATCCCACGGCGACGCCGGACCGCTCGAACGGCTGTCCGGCGGGGCACTACTTCTCCGGTGAATCGATCTCACTCGCGGCCGCGCCGGATGACGGCTGGCACATTGCTTCATGGGTCGGGACAGATAATGACAGCTCGAACAGGGGAGCCAACCGCCTCACCATGCCGCCAGCGCCCCACACGGCGTCGGTCAACTATGAGGTCAATCCCATCTGTTACCCCTTGACGAGGACCCACACAGGGCTGGGCGCAGATCCGGTGGCCGATCCCATTCACTCTGACTACTGTCCGCTGGACCACTACGCCGCAGGGGCGACCGTGCTCGTGGGCGCCGCGCCGGCCGCGGGCTGGCACGTCACCGCCTGGGCCGGAACCGACAATGATGCTTCCACCTCCATCAACAACACGCTGACCATGCCGGCCGGGCCGCACAGCACCAGCGTCAGCTATGCGATCACCTGCTTCACGCTGACCCTGACCCACAGCGGCAGCGGCGCGGACCCGGTCGCGACGCCTGACGGC
>CAYRFV010000113.1:0-7695 GCA_964423545.1 uncultured Anaerolineales bacterium
CCCACCGTTTTGTCCCTGAATCTCCTTACTTGACGTTCACCACCCCTTCACGGACGCGAGGCCCCAAGATTTCCCGCAGTGCTGCTGACATCGGAGCGCCAGCTTTGCCGGCGCCCGCGACCAATACGTGGTCGAATTCGCTCAGGCGGAACAGCTTCGAGCCAACGCGCAGGGCGTCCGGTGCTTCGAGCACGACGTGCGCTTTCACTGCGGCAGCCGGATCGACCGCGCGAATGGCTGCACTGAGCACCTGCGCAATGATGGGCCGCAGAGCCTCACTGGAATCTGTCGTCATCTTCATGCCTCACCGCAGACGCGCCTTCGCCTTGAGACCCTATCGTTTCACCGCCAGCGCCGCCTGGGCAGCCTCGGTCGGAGTGCTGGCGCCCTTGAGCACGGCGATCGCAGCTTCCTGTAAGCGCGCGGCGACGGCGGCGCTGTCCGACCCTGCCGGCAGCGCTATGGCTGAAGCCAGCTGGTCGTCAAGGAATTCGTGATACGGGTTGGCGCCCCAGGTGGCCAGTGCATCAGGCGAGGTTGGCAGCCATCCCGCTGATCTGGCCCATGCGCCGGCGCGTTCTGGAGCCATCAGCCAGGCTATCAACTCGGCGGCAGCTTTCTGTCGCACCGGATCCGGGGTCGTAATCGCCAACGCCCAGCCATCCGCGATCGGCGAGACGGGAGCGGACCAACCGGGCGCGGGCGCAGCGGCCGTGTTCGGCAGGGAGTCTCGTTCGGCCAGGTAGCGCCGCGCACTGACGACGACCAGTGCGTCGCTGTCCTGGGCGATGGCGTGCCAGATCTCGTCCGCGTTCGAGTGTTCCAGAATGTCTTTCGGCAGCAGACTCGCCTCGCGTGCGTCCTGATAGAAGCCGAGAAGTCGCAGCAAGGGCTGTTCTTGCAGGAGGAGGCGACCTGTCTTGGGGTCGGTCGCGCCGCCGGCCGAGAGATAGTGGCTCACGATCGCGTGCTGCGCCGTTGCGGATTGCGCACCAACAGCCGGAGAGTCCAGCGATCCGGCGGGAAAGAGGTAGGGTGTTTTTCCGGCCAGAATCCCCGTCCAGGTGCTCGGAGGCTGCGACAGCCGGTCGCGATCGTAGATCGCGTGGTCCGTATCGGCGATATAGGGAACCGCGAAGGTCCTGCCGTCGAACTGGCCTGCCTGCCGAGCGAAAGCATATAGTGTGGGGGTGATGGCGCGCGAGAGGACGTTATCCAGGGGCTGCAAGAGACCCAGCCGGCTCGCCTGTTCGAGCTCAGCAATGTCCAAGGCCACGAGATCAGGGAGAAGGCCGGGCGCAACTGGCCCGGTGGTGCGCAGGAAATCGAGCAGCCCGCCCTTTCCGTAGCGTGCCTTGAGGACCGGGTTGACGCGTATCTTGCCCTGGTGAGCGGCCTCGAACTCTTCCAACTGTTTGCCCAACAAGGGGCCGGATGGCGCCGGCGATTGCGGGCTGATGAATTCCGGAGTCCACCAGATGAGCGTGAGCGCGTCGCCGGCTGCGGTCGGCGTAGGCAGGGGCCTCGACGTGGCCACGGGCGTGGCCACGCCCACGCCTGTGGCTGTGGCGCGCACCGGCTGCCCAGGGGGCTGGATGCTGCGCTCGGCCGGCGCGGCGCAGCCGAGCAGCAGCAGAGCACTCAGGAGCGCGGACAGTACGCACAGGTGGATAGGTTTCATGATACTCCATGGTCGATTGTAGTCACTGATCGCCGAAACGGCAACACTACCAGTGCGAGTGGCGCCGCGAAGTGACGCTGTCCAGGCGCCGGAGGCAATGCACGGCCCGCGACAGCGCAGGCAATGATCGAGCTGCGGTTCCAGTCGAGAGGAAGACGCCCCGGCGGTCGACCGGGTTCCGTGGCGCCGCTCGGCAGGCGCGAGGAAACAGGCGTAGCGCCGACTGGGCGTCGGGAACGGTTGAGCGGAGGCTGCGAGCGATGGCCTGGCGGTTGGGTGATAGGACGCCGAGCGTTCCATCCCCCAACCACCCCGCGGCGCGTTCAGCGCCTGCGCAGCTTGAACGCGATATCCGGGCCCAGCCCCTGGGCAGACGTGAGCGGGCCCGCGTCCACGGCTTCGAACCCGATCTCCTCGGTCAGCCTGCTGACCGCCAGCTTAGCCGCCGCGTCGTTCCCCCAGAGGAACATCGTGGGCTTCGATCAGGCATCGCCGGGGTCGAGCATGTTGCCATCTCCGGTGCTGTTAGAACCCTTGACGACCGCAGCGCCGCGGGCCCACGACGCCACCTGCTCGGCAGCCGAGGTGGTGTGCCCCACGGCCAACTGCATGGGTTGAACCGGGTTGGTGGTGTCCAAGATGATCTTCCCAGGTCATGGTTCTCAGCGTTACTGCGCGAAGGTGAGCCGGAGAATGCGGTCACCATCGGGAGGCAGATTGCCGCGACCGTCACCGTTGCTCGTCAGGAGGTAGATCGCGCCGTCCGGTCCTTGCGCGACATCGCGCATCCGTCCGTACTGTCCGGCGAACAGCTTGTCCAGGCGAACAACCTTGCGCGGGTCGGAGGGGTCAAGGGTCAGCCGGTAGAGGGTCTGCCCGCGCAGGCCGGTGAAAAGCATCAAGTCCCGCCATGGGCCGGTGGTGACGAAGGTGGCGCCGGAGGGCGCCCAGGTCTCGCTCGTCGTGCTCTGTATCACCGGCGAGACCATCCCCGCCCGTTGTTGGTCCCCAGTGATGGTCGGCCAGCCGTAGTTCTTGCCGGGTTCGATCCAGTTGACTTCATCCTGGCAGCAGCCCTTGTCTCCGCTCGGGCCGTGCTCGGTCGCATAGAGACGCCCCGTGCCCGGCTGCCAGGCCAGCCCCTGCGGATTGCGGTGACCGTAGGAGTAGATCGGGGAGCCCGGGATAGGATTGTCCGCCGGGATGTTGCCGTCACGATCGATGCGCAGGATCTTGCCCGTCACAGCCGTCACATCCTGGGCCGACGCCATGTTCTGCACATCGCCCATCGTCCAGTAGAGCTTGCCGTCCGGTCCGAACCTCACGCGGCCGCCGTCGTGGGTCGTTGCAGCGGGGACATTGTCGACCAGCAGCCGGTCCATGACCCCTTTGCCGGTGGCCGGGTCCTCCCGCAGTCGCACCAGGCGGTTGCGCATGCCGCCCTGCGGCGAGCGGTCGGTGTAGGCGACGTAGACATAGCGGTTCTGTGCAAACTGCGGATCGAGCGCCAGCCCCAGCAGCCCCGCTTCGCCGACTTCGTTCACATCGAGGGTCATCCACGGTTCGGCCACGAGCTTACCATCTTTGATGACACGGATTCGCCCTGCTCGTTCGCTGACGAAGACGCGGCCGTCCGGCGCGAAATCGATGGCCCAGGGGGTATCCAGGCCGGAGACGAAGATGTCGACCTGGGGCATGGCCCCAGGGTCGCGGGCCGCAGCGGCCTTGGTAGGGGTCGGCGCGGTCGTTGCCGTCGGCGCGGCGGTGGCGGTGAGCGCAACCGTTGCCGTGACTGCCCGGGTGGCGGTGACCACCGCGGTCGCCGGGGCGACCGTCGTGGGGGTCATCGGACGTGTCGCCGAAGCCGCGGTTGTCGGGGACTGGGTGGGCGTCACGCGCACCGTCGCCGTTGGCGAGATGGCGGCGGTCGGGGCAACCACTGCCGTTGCGACCGGCGGCGTGTTCGTATTGCTCACGCGGGCGGCGGGAGACGGCGACGGGGCAGGCGTCGCGGCAGCCGGTCCACAAGCTGCCAGGATGAGCGTCGCCGCTGCCAATGCCAGCAGCGATGCTCTGTCTGTCGGGATCCACATCATGATCGACCTCCGGGTTGCGCACGGCAGGCGTCTCAGGCCCAACGCCGGCGCGACGCAACTGATTCGAGGGCAGGATATGCGACAAACACCGCCGCTTGCAGTGTGTGAGATGACAAAGCGCGCAAAAAAAGCGTGCGGCCAGGGAGCATGCGGATCTGTATCGCTCCCCGGCCGCACAGCAAGCGCCTTGCTGCGGCTAATTCGATGGCTTGTTGCCCTGGTCTCCCTCCGGCGATTCCGGCGTGGGCGGAGACGGGGGTGGCAGCTTTTGCGGCTCTGGACGCGCGCGGCCAGAGATCTTCTCGCGCAACAGGTCGGTGCGCTGGCGCAGCTCGCCGCGCATGCCATCGGCCCCTTCGGGGCCCATGATGCGATCGTACAGATGCCGTTCGGAACGCCGCACGATCGAGCGCACCCCGGCCAGGAAGTACCAGACATCGGCGATCCAGCGGATGAACCACGGCCGCGGCTTCGTCGGCTCCGGCACACCCCACTCCAGGGCGGCGGCGGCCCAAGTCAACCCGGCGCCGAAGCCCACCATTACCATGCGGTCACCCTGGTTGACCCGACCCGCTGCGATCGCCTCACAGAGTGCGATCGGAATCGACGCGGAGGAAGTGTTGCCATAGCGGTCGATATTGACGAAGAAGCGGTCGGCCGGCAGGTTCAGACGCTTGATCGCCGCGTCAATGATGCGCGCGTTGGCCTGATGCGGGATCACCAGCGACAGGTCGGCCAGCTGCCAGCCCGCTTTCTGCACGACGGCCTCGGTGGCCCTCGGCATGATCGTCGATGCGAAGCGGTAGACCTCGCGACCGTTCATCTTGCAGAACTGGTCCCCGCGGTCCACCATCTCACGGCTGGGTGGATTCCGGCTGCCGCCACCTGGAACGATCAGCAGCTCGCCGCCGGAACCATCGCTGCCCAACACCGCCCCCATCACGCCGCAGCGCTCTGCGCACACACTGACCACCACCGCGCCAGCCCCGTCGCCGAAGAGGACGCACGTGTTGCGATCCCGCCAATCCACGATGCGCGACAGCGTTTCCGAACCGACGACCAGCACGTGTTCGGCACTGCCCGAGCGCACCGCATTGGCCGCCTGATTGAGTGCGTAGATGAAGCCGGAGCACCCCGCGCTCAGGTCGTACGCGCCGGCAGAGGCTGCGCCCAGCGCGTCCTGCAGCAGACAGGCGGTTGACGGGAAGAGGTACTCGGGCGTCACCGTGGCAACGATCACCAGATCAAGACGGCTCGGCTGCAGGTTGGCGATCAGGAGCGCCTCGCGCGCGGCGCGGATGGCGAGGCTGAGGGTCGAGTCCTTCTCACCTGCGATGCGGCGTTCCCTGATCCCGGTGTGCGAAACAATCCACTCGTCTGAGGTGTCGATGCTGCGCGCCAGATCGTTGTTTGTCACCACGCGTTCAGGCACCGCCATGCCCCACCCGGTGATCTGGGCATAGCGCGGGCCGTGTGTGACAGGTCTCCTACCGGCCATCACACCCGCCTGAAGATGGCAGAGGCATTGTGGCCGCCGAACCCGAATGAGTTCGACATCGCAACATCAACCGCCGCCGGACGGGACCGGTTGGGCACGTAATCGAGGTCGCAGACCGGATCGGGCGTCGCGTAGTTGATCGTCGGCGGCAGCACCTGATCGCGCAGCGCCAGCACAGTGAAAATCCCTTCGATGGCGCCGGCTGCGCCCATCAGATGCCCGGTCATGCTCTTCGTGGAGCTGATGGCCAGTCGATAGGCGTGGTCACCGAAGACGGTCTTGATCGCGAGGGTCTCGCTGGCATCGTTGAGTGGGGTGCTGGTGCCGTGCGCGTTGATATACTGAACCGCCTCGGGCGCCAGACCGGCATCGTGCAGTGCAATCTGCATGCAGTCGATGGCGCCGCTGCCATCCTCCAGCGGCGCCGTGATGTGGAATGCGTCGGCAGTGGCGCCGTAGCCGGCCAGTTCGGCGTAGATCGTTGCACCGCGAGCTCGAGCCAGATCTAGCCGTTCGAGGGCCAAGATGCCAGCGCCTTCGCCCATCACAAAGCCGTCGCGAGTGAGATCGAACGGCCGGCTGGCGCGCTCGGGCTCGTCGTTGCGGCTGCTGATGGCGCCCATATTCTCGAAGCCGGCCATCGCCATCGGGACGATGGCCGCCTCGGCGCCGCCGCAGAGCATGGCGTCGGCGCTGCCTCGGCGGATCATCTCCGCCGCTTCGCCGATGGCGTGGGTGCCGGTAGCGCAGGCGGTGGCGATGGCGATGTTCGGCCCGCGCGCGCCGATCATGATGCTGATGTGTGCGGCCGCGCTGTTGAGCATCAGGCCCGGCACTGTGAACGGGCTCACGCGTCGCGGACCTCGCTCGTTCATGATGTCGTGCTGCTCGAGTAGCGTGTGCACGCCGCCGATGCCGGAGCCGACCACGACGCCGACGCGGCGCGGGGTGTAGTAAGCAACGTCGAGCCGGGCGTCCGCAATGGCCTCTTGCGCGGCCGCAACCGCAAAGTGGACAATGCGATCCATGCGCCTTGCGTCCTTCTTGTCCATATAGCGGGTCGGCTCGAAGTCCTTCACTTCGGCGGCAATGCGGGTCTTAAAGGATGCGGTGTCGAACCGTGTAATGCGGCCGGCGCCGGAACGGCCGGCCAGAATGGCGCTCCAAGTGCTCGGGAGATCGTTGCCAACGGGTGTCACCAGGCCCATGCCGGTGATAGCAACGCGCTGGGAATCGGGGCGGGTCAAAGAAAGCCTCCTGAATGGTGCGCAGGACGCCGCACAACACGAGCGTCGTGTGCGTTTGGGCATGTACTTTCAGTCCGTATAACACTTCCGTCAAACAAACGACGCGGTGCGCCGTCCATCAGATTGTGCACCGGGTGCCGCGCGATGGTTCAGGAACGGCATCCTCAGGATCGGTGATCTCCTCAGAAAGTTCACTCTGCCCGCATATCTTCTTCACATCTATCTGGCATCCTGTGTGCAAATGATCCGGAGATCACCATCCTGGCGGGGGTTTGGACCCTTGACCAAGCTGAGGAGCCATAACATGAGAACAACCAAGCCGATGTCGAAGGAAACGCGGCGCAACTGGCTGATCGACGCGGGGCTGGCTGTGGGTGCACTGGTTGCAGTCCTCACAGGTGTCTACTTCCTCTTTCTGCCGTCGGGCGGGCATCAGGGGGGGCGGAACCCGATGGCCGGGGTCACGATCCTGTTTGATCGACGCACCTGGGATGACCTGCACACATGGGGCGGCGTCGCGATGATTGCGGCGGCATCAATCCACTTCGTACTGCATTGGGGCTGGGTGGCGAACACGGCCAGGCGGATGTGGAAGGCCGTGACCGGCAGAGGGGCGCTGATGAACCGCCGTGGGTATTTCAACGTGGCGATCGATCTGGCCGTGGCGGTCAGCTTCGTCCTGGCTGCTGTCAGCGGGATCTACTTCCTGTACGTCCCAGGCGGGCGTTGGGCCGCCGATCCGCTGCTGCTCTTCAGCCGCACGACGTGGGATCTCATCCATACCTGGGCGGCCGTCGTGATGATTGTCGCGGCAGTGATCCACTTTGTCATCCACTGGAAGTGGGTGGTCAAGGTCACCAGGAACATGGTGTCTTCCGCCTTGGGCAGCCTGCGTGGCCTCGGAGGCAAGCCCGGCGTCCAGCCGATCGGGGACTCGGCCGCTAGTGTGACGGACTGAACCATGGGCGGTCATCGAAGCGCCATCGGCATTCGCAAGATGTCAGCGAAATCTCTATCCAGGAGCGTAATCAGATGTTCAAGAAGATCGTGGTGGGGGCTTTGGCAATCGGCCTGATCGCAGTGCTGGCGGTCGGCGCCGTGAATCGGACGAGCAGCAAGTCGAGCGAACAAGGCGGCGGGCGCCAGGGACGGACGGCGGAGGCTGCGGCGAGC
>CAYRFV010000113.1:7795-16208 GCA_964423545.1 uncultured Anaerolineales bacterium
CGCCGAGCCAGTCTCAGAACGGGGGCCAGGGCGGCCGCGGACAGGGCAGCTGGGGCGCGGAGCCGAGCAGCGGAGGCGTGACGAATCAGGGCGGTCAGGGCAAAGGCCGCGGCTACGGCCAGTTGCCGGAGGGAACGACCCAGCAATGGCAGCTTGCGCCGGGTGTCATCGTGGGTGTGACGGCTGACTCGCTGACGGTCAAGACCCATGAGGGTGCGCTCATCGAGGTGGAGGGGCGTCCTCTACAATACCTCCTCTCGCAGGGATACGCGCCGCAGGTGGGGAGCCAGGTGACGCTGGCTGGTTTCGAGGAAGATGGGGAGTTCAAAGTGGGCGAGCTCACCGATCATTCCGCCAACCAGAAGGTGCAGCTTCGGGACGCGGGCGGCAGGCCGATGTGGTCGGGACGAGGGCAACGCGGATAGCATTCGAGGACGATCGTCGTGTCACGGTCCTGAGGGGGTGGGGGATCAAGGCGATTCTCTGCCCCCTCGGCGCGCCTGGCCGCCGCGGGTTCGCGGGCAGGCCTCGGGCGCGCAACTCCGAAGCACAGTTTGCGTTTTGCGCCAAGCTGTCCTAATATCTCCAGGAGACTCGCCCTATCGAGGTCATCCCCATGAAGATCGCCAAGGCCGTCATCACTGCCGCAGGCCGCTCTCAGCGGATGCTGCCGTTGCAGACGTTGGTTGACCGCGACGGCGTCCAGAAGTCCGTCTTGCGTATCATCGTCGAGGAGGCGCTCAGCGCCGGTGTGGAGGAGATCTGCGTCGTGATCTGCCCCGGCGATGAGACGGCGTATGCGGAGGCTGTCGGCGAGCATTCCGGTCGGCTGACTTTCGTCCGGCAGGTCGGGCCAGCGGGCTACGCCTTCGCCATTCGATGCGCGCAAGGCTTTGTCGGCAATCAGGCGTTTCTGCACCTTGTCGGTGATCACCTGTACGTCAGCCGTGGCGCCAAGAGCTGCGCTCAGCAGCTCGTCGAGGTGGCTCAGGCGGAGCGGTGCTCTGTGTCGGCGGTGCAGGCCTCGCGCGAGAGCCTGTTGCCGTATTACGGGACGGTCGGGGGCCGTCGGGTGGCCGGAAGACAGGATCTGTACGCCGTCGAAGATGTGATCGAGAAGCCAACGCCCACGGAGGCGGAGCAGCGGCTGATCGTGCCCGGCTTGCGCGCCGGGCACTACCTTTGCTTCTTCGGCATGCACGTGCTCACGCCCGCGCTCATGGAGCTGTTGACAGCGCGCATCGATGCGACGGGTGATGGCAGCGGCACGGCTTTCTCGCACGCGCTGGCTGCACTGGCGCGCCGTGAGCGCTATCTGGCGCTGGAGCGGCCCTGGTTCCGCTATGATGTCGGCGTGAAGTATGGTCTGCTTGCGGCCCAGCTTGCGCTGGCGCTCAGTGGCAAGGACCGCGATGAGGTGCTTTCCAAGCTGCTCGAAGTTCTGGCGCTGCGAGAGCTGCACCAGGCATAGCGGGTCGCGCATCCATGCTGAGGGATCGACGCTCACAGGCCCGCGTTCAGAGAGTAGGCCATGTCCAGTCGATTGATCGAGATCATCACCTCGCCTGATCCCGCCATGCGCAACCGCTCGCTGGATGCGTTCTGCCGGTCAGCGTCGCTGGCCGAGTTGGTGGCGGAGTGCGCCAGCCTGGATGCGTTCCGCCGGAGCAGCGACAACCTCTACGAGCGCGTGCGCGCGCTTTTCTTCCTCTACGCCATCCATCGCTTCCACATTCCGCTGAAAGCCGGACTGCACCCCCAGGGCTTCATCCCGTGGGAAGGATATGTTCACCTGCTGCAGCGACGCTTCGAGGAGGCGATCGACACATTCCTGCGCAGCCAGGCCGTTCAGGAACCGAGCGAGGCGGTGTCGAGCGCCTTGGCTGAGGCGTATCACCGGCTGGGATTCCAGACTTTGGCGGACCAGGTGCGGCGCAGTGTGCGCTCGGTGCGCGGCAACCAGTGGATGTTCCGCGTGGGACATCCTGCCGACCAGCCGCTGCGCATCCGGCCCGAGCTGGTCCATCGCTCATCGCCCGATGCGCCTTATCCGATCCTGCGCGAAGCAACGCCGGTGCGCATGGACCTCAGTCATAGCGCGTGGAGCGACATCTTCTTTTTGGGCATGGACTACCCGGAGGGCGCCCGCGTTCTGAACGTTTCCATTGATCTGGGCGTGCGCGGCCGCGATACCGGCCCGCGTCCGCCTGTCGAGGCGTATTTCCGCGTCATCGATGAGCCGGTGCTGCGTTTGGTGAGCGTTGATCTGGGCGCGACCGCCGACATCACTCACCTGGCGGAAGTGTTCGACTACGCCCGCGACTACCTGGGCCTCCTCAAGGCTGCGGTGATCGCCGCGGGGCTCGCGCCCCCGGGCATCGAAGGCTCGGAGCAGAGCCTGGCTGACCTGCTGGCGCGCATCGTCGGGCCGGAACACGGCATCGAGCTGGTGAGCAATGTTAATGGCATCCCGAAAGGATCGCGGCTGGCTGTCTCCACGAGCCTGTTGGCGTGTCTGATTGCGGCATGCATGCGCGCCACCGGCCAGGCGCATTCGCTCACGGGTCCGCTCTCTGAAAGCGAGCGCCGGCTGGTGGCTGCTCGTGCGCTGCTCGGCGAGTGGCTGGCGGGCTCCGGTGGCGGCTGGCAGGATTCTGGCGGCCTGTGGCCCGGCATCAAGCTGATCTACGGCGTGCAGGCGGGAGAAGCGGATCCGGAGTATGGCGTGAGTCGCGGCCGCCTGCTGCCCGACCATCGCATCTTTGGGCCGAGCGAGGTGTCGCCGGAGACGCGCCAGAAGCTCCAGGATAGCCTGGTGCTGGTGCACGGCGGGCTCGCGCAGAACGTGGGCCCGATCCTGGAGATGGTGACTGAGAAGTATCTGCTGCGCTCCGAAGCGGAGTGGCTGGGCCGCCAGGAGGCCTGCAGCATCCTCGACCAGGTCGTGGCGGCATTGTGCGAGGGAGACGTGCGCCGTATCGGCGCAGTGACCACGCGCAACTTCGTCGGCCCGATCCAGACGATCATCCCGTGGGCCAGCAACCTCTATACGGAGCGACTGATCGATCGTGCACGTGAGGCGTTCGCGGAACGCTTCTGGGGCTTCTGGATGCTCGGGGGCATGTCGGGCGGCGGCATGGGCTTCATCTTTGATCCCGCGGCCAAGGCAGCAGCCCAAGATCGCATGGCGGAGATCATGGCCGCGACCAAGCGCCAACTTGAAACCGCGATGCCGTTCGCCATGGAGCCGGTGGTCTACGACTTCGCAATCAACGAGAGAGGGACGTGGGCGGAGCTTCTTGCCGAGGAGCCGATGCGAGGCGAACCGGGGGAAAGAAGGCGTCACGAGCCTTCTCCCCCGCGGTCCCGGCAGCCTTCGGATCTTCCGTTGATGCCGACCGGGTATTATGCCATGGTCGTGCCTCAGCTGTTGCGCCGCGAGCGCGGGCAGCTCTCGCCGGCGCGTCGCGCCGACCTGGACTATTTCGGCGTGGCCTGCCGCACTCAGCCGGAGCTGGCCGCGATGGCGCCTCTGCTCCTGGATCGGCTGCTCCCGAGAGCGCGGCAGGAGGAGCCGGGCAGCCGCAGCCTGGAGGCGATCCTGGCCGAGAACGGCTTCGACCGTGTGCAGCACGAGCAGATTCGGTCTGAGCTGCGCAGCGGGCGCATCGGGTTATCGCAGAACCGGCTTCCTGCCAGCGCCGATATCCGCGACGTACGAGCAGAGGACGTGGTGAATGCGCTGGATCTTCGTGGCCAGGCGGAGCTAGAGGAAGTGGGCCTCGAAGCGTTGGCATCCGGCGCGGTGGCCGTAGTCACGCTCGCGGGCGGGGTGGGCAGCCGGTGGACGCAGGGCGCAGGCGCAGTGAAGGCGCTCCATCCGTTCTGTAGGCTCGGCGGGAAGCATCGCAGTTTTCTTGAGGTGCACCTCGCCAAGAGCCGCCGGATCGGCCGGCTGGCGGGGCGTTGGCTGCCGCATGTGATCACCACCAGCTACCTGACGCATGAGCCGATCGAGGCGTACCTGGCGGCTGAGGCGGACCGCGAAGGGCGTCCATACGGGTATGCAGGGCCGTTTCACCTGTCACCGGGCCGCGCTATCGGCCTGCGGCTGATCCCGATGACGCGTGATCTGCACTTTGCCTGGCAAGAGATGCCGCAACAACTGCTCGATGAGCAGCAGCAGAAGGTGCGCGACAGCCTGCGTGCTGCGCTCACCAGCTGGGCGCAGCGCGCAGGCGAGGGCGGCGATTATACCGACAATGTGCCTTTGCAGTGTTTGCACCCGGTCGGTCACTGGTATGAAGTCCCGAATATGCTGAAAAACGGGGTGCTGGCGCGCCTGCTGGCCGAGCAGCCCACGCTGCAATACCTGATGCTGCACAACGTCGACGCGCTGGGCGCCGATGTCGATCCGGCCATGGTTGGCCTGGTGACGCGGCTGGGCGCCGCGTTCACCGCCGAGGTGATCTCGCGCACGATCGACGACCGCGGTGGCGGCCTGGCGCGGGTGGACGGCCGGCCGCGCCTGGTGGAGGGGCTGGCGATGCCGCGCGAAGAGGATGAGTTCGCGCTGTCCTATTACAATTCGAACACCAGTTGGCTGCACATCGACGCGTTGTTGGCGAGCTTCGGCCTCGCGCGCAGGGATCTCGCCGACGACGATAAGGTGACTGCCGGCATTCGAGCCGTGGCAGCGCGCATGCCCACCTATGTCACGCTCAAGGACGTTAAGAAGCGCTGGGGACACGGCCAGGAAGACGTCTTTCCGGTGGCGCAGTTCGAGAAGCTGTGGGGCGATATGACCGCGCTGCCGGAGCTGGAGTGCAGGTTTGTCGCTGTACCGCGGCGTCGCGGGCAGAACCTGAAAGATCAGGCGCAGCTCGATGGCTGGCTCCGGGACGGCTCCGCCGCCTATGTGGAGACGCTGTGTGTTTGGGGGGAGCGGAAGGACGAACGCTGATGTTCATACTCCTGACCGGTTCCGTGCGTGCGGGCAAGACGACGGCCTGCTGGAAAGCAGTCTCACGCATCCGCAGTGAAGGCCGACAGGTGGCGGGCTTCGTGTCGCCGCCCTTGTTGGGCGCCGACGGTGCAAAGGTCGGCATCGAGATGCTTGACCTCGCGACCGGCAAACGGCAGGTCTTTGCGCGTGTGGTCGAGCCGGGCGAGGCGGCGACGGTCGGCATGTACCGCATCTCCGACCATGCAATCGACTGGGCGCAGAAGGTGCTGGCGGCAGCGCTGCTCTCGGGCGCAGACTGGATCGTGGTGGACGAGATCGGGCCTTTGGAGCTGCACCGGGGAGAGGGTTTCGCTTTCGCCCTGCAGCCGCTGGCCGACGCCGTGCGCATCCCCAACGCAATTGTGGTCGTACGCGAGGCGCTGGAGGACGAGCTTGCGGAGCGTTTGGGACGCACCGATGTGGTGCGCGTGCATGTGACGGAGCGCAATCGGAGCCAGATTCCGGCGCGCATCGGCAAGCTCGTGCGCTCGGCGCACCATTAGGTAGGTCTCGCAGATGTCACTGTTCGAATGGTACACGCTGCTCGTGGCGGTCGCCCTGCTGGGCCTTGCGCTGCTCAACAACTCGTGGCTGACGCTGGCGGTGTCGGCGCTCGGGGTGCTCGCCGGCATCGGATTGGTGGCGCGCGGCCCGCTGAAGCGCGGCAGCATGCTCGCGTTCCTGGGCTGCGTCATCGCAGGGGCGTTGGCGATTTTCAACCTGCTGCGCATCAGGTAGGGCGATTCACCCCAGGGTTCGATGCATCAGGAGGCTGTAGATGCTGATTGCCGTCGGAGCGGACCACGGCGGGTTCCCGCTCAAAGATGAAGTCATCCAGGCTGTGGTGGCAGCCGGACATGAGGCGCTTGATCTCGGCGCACGGGATGCCGCGCCCTCGGACTATCCCGATTTCGCCTTGGCGGTCGGTCGCGCTATCCAGGAGGGGCGCGCTGAGCGCGGCATCCTGCTGTGTGGCAGCGGGGTGGGCGCATCGATCGCCGCCAACAAGCTGCGCGGCATCCGCGCCGGGTTGTGCCATGATATCTACTCGGCCCACCAGTGCGTCGAGCACGACAATGCCAACGTCCTCTGCCTGGGGCCTCGCATCATCGGACCGGCGCTCATCCCGGAACTGGTGACGGCATTTCTGGGCGCGCAGTTCACGGGCGAGGCGCGCCATCGACGCCGGCTGGCGAAGATTGCCGCGATGGAAGCGACGGGATAACAGATGATCCTCTGTGACTGTGACCTGGCGAGTGCGAATCGTCGAACGGTCCGATGCTCCCGAAGTCTGAGCCTTCAATCGGAAGTGTGAGCGACCATGACACTCCAAACCTCTCCAACCCTGCCGCGGCCGAGCCCGACAACGATCGTCATCTTCGGGGCCAGCGGCGACCTGACGGAACGCAAGCTGATCCCCGCGCTCTACACACTGGACCTGGAGGGCCGACTGCCTGAGCGGTATGCGGTCATCGGCGTGGCGCGCAGCGAGTACACCGATGAGGGGTTCCGAGCGCATCTTCGTGAACCTGCGCAGGCTCATGCGCGGCTTGCCGGGCAAGATGCCGCCGCGTGGGAGCGTTTCGCCACACACCTGCACTATTGCCAGGGCGCGTATGACGACCCGGCAACCTATGCCGCACTGGCCGAGCGGATGACCGAGATGGATGATGCCTGCGATACGTGCGGCAACCACCTGTTCTACCTGGCAACCCCGCCGCAGCTCTATCCGGTGATCGTGGCCCACCTCGGCGCGGCCGGGCTCAATCGCCGGGGCAGCGCCGGCCAGAACGGCTTTGTGCGCATCATCATCGAGAAGCCGTTTGGCCATGATCTTGCCAGTGCACAGGCGCTGAATGCCCAGGTGCACGAGGTGTTCGATGAGGCCCAGGTCTATCGCATCGACCACTACCTGGGCAAAGAAACCGTGCAGAACATCATGGTGTTCCGCTTCGGCAACGCGATCTTCGAGCCGGTGTGGAACCGCAACTATGTGGATCACGTGCAGATCACGGTGGCGGAGAGCGTCGGGGTCGGCCAGCGCGCCGGCTTCTATGATGCCGCCGGGGTGCTGCGGGATGTGTTTCAGAACCACTTGCTGCAACTGATGACGCTGATCGCGATCGAGCCGCCCGCTGCGTTCAACGCCGAGTTCCTGCGCGATGAAAAGGGCAAGGTGCTGCAGGCGGTGCGGCCGATGCGCTTCGACGAAGTGCCTGCGGCGACGGTGCGCGGCCAATACCGCACCTATCGCGACGAGCGCGGCGTGCGGCCCGGCTCCACGACCGCAACATTTGCCGCGGTGCGTCTCCAGATCGACAACTGGCGCTGGCAGGGCGTGCCTTTCTATCTCCGCTCCGGCAAGCTGTTGGCGAGCAAAGCGACCGAGATCACGGTGCAGTTCAAGGATGTGCCACACAAGCTGTTCCCGCAGTCCGAGAGCGGCGCGCCCCAGGCGAACTTCATCACCTTCTGCATCCAGCCCGAAGAAGGTCTGCACTTGCGGTTCGAGACGAAGATACCCGGCGCAGGCATGCGGATGCGGCCGGTCGAGATGGACTTTCAGTTCGGCAAGGAGTTCGGTGCGGCGGCGCTGCCCGACGCGTATGAGCGGCTGCTGCTGGATGCGCTGACCGGCGATGCATCGCTCTTCGCGCGCGCCGATGAGATCGAGCTGAGCTGGCAGATCATCGACCCGATCCAGGCCGGTTGGGATGCTTCGGACGCGGCGCTGCCCTCGGCGCAAGGGTGGCGCACCGAGACCGCGCCGCCGCTGGAATTCTATGAGAAGGGCGCCTGGGGGCCGCCCGGTGCGGATCGCATGCTGGCCCAGGTCGGAAGGCACTGGCGCATCAGTTGCAGCGGATGAGCGTACGGGATATTCCATATGGGCAAACGTGGTGAAGGCTGGTTTCTCATCCAGATGGCGCTCTTCGCGCTGATCCTGCTGGCATCGCGCATCGGCCTGTGGGTGTTTCCGACGTGGCTGCGCGGCCTCGGCGGCGTATTCCTGGCGGTCGGCGGCGCGCTGGGGACGCTGGGTTTGCTGGCGCTTGGCCGCAACCTCAGTCCTTTCCCCAAGCCGATCGAAGGAGGCGCCCTGGTGACGACCGGCGTCTACGGGATCGTGCGCCATCCGATCTATGCCGGCCTGATCCTGGGCACGCTGGGCTGGGGGTTGCTGATGAGCAGCGTGTTGGGTGTCGCCCTGGCTGGCGTGCTCTTTCTATTCTTCGATCGGAAATCGCGGCGCGAGGAGGCGTGGCTGCAGGAGGCCTATCCGGGATATGGTGAATACCGTATGCGGGTGAAAAAGCTGATTCCGTGGCTCTACTGACGAGTGCAATGGTCTCTCAGCCGTGATTTGACAGGGTGGTGGTGACGACTTCAGTCGTTTTCGTGCCGGAC
>CAYRFV010000114.1:0-16157 GCA_964423545.1 uncultured Anaerolineales bacterium
CATCGGCGAACGTGACGGTCGGCTTGTCGCCGGTGAACACCCGCGCCCGGCTCTTACCGAACGACATCGCCTGGTTGTTCGAGCCTTGCGCCTGGCGCAGGATCATCATGAAGAGACCGCCGATAAGCAGCAGCGGCAGAAGCGTGCCCAGAATGGTGAACCAGCCACTGACATCGTTGGGTTGGGCAATCCGAAGCTCTACCTTGGCGAGCGCCTCCGATGCGACGCCCAACTTCAGCAGGGAGGTCGTGAGGTTGACGCCATCTTCCTTCTGGGAAATGATCGGCTCCCTGTTTTCGGTCGTCTGCACCTGGAGTTGATTGCCCGATACGAGAATCTTGCTGACCTTCCCGCTGTTCACCAGCGAGGCGATCTCGGTCAGCTCCTTTTCAGCCGGACGTTCAGTCGATTGCGTGACGCTATAAAAGAGG
This sequence comes from uncultured Anaerolineales bacterium, assembly GCA_964423545.1. Taxonomy (GTDB): domain Bacteria; phylum Chloroflexota; class Anaerolineae; order CG2-30-64-16; family CG2-30-64-16; genus JALOOE01. The sequence goes on from CAYRFV010000114.1 coordinate 432, forward strand.
GCGGCCACTGCGACAATGATCAGCAGATAGACCAGCCCGTTTCGTCTTAACGTCGAATTCACGTTACTCTCCTCCCGATTGGCCCGTCCTATGGCCTGGGGCCGCCAGGCATCAGGCCTTGCTCAGCGGAAGGCAACGAAGAGGTGGCGCTTCTGCTCGCAAGCTCTGATTCTCCCCACCCGGAGCCGATTGTCGAGGGCAGCGATGTTCGGCAGAGGACAGGAATCTTATCGCTAGTATAGCAGAAACCTGCGAAACTTGCCAGACGGCTTGCTTACACTTCTGCTCTCAAATGCAGATGACCAACGCCTCCCTCGCAGAGTTTTTGACACCGCGACAGGGCTGTGCTATTCTGGCTATAACTGTATATAGAAGCGCAGGAAGGTGGGGGAAGCCGGTGCGAGGCCGGCGCTGTCCCGCAACTGTGTGGCTTACGAGCGCAACTCCTGAGCCAAGCCAGGTTACCCGCTTTTGCGTGTTCTTGACGACCTTCGCGGCAAAGGACGTAGGAACCAATTCTTAGAGAGTTGTCTCCCATCCCTTGCCGTCAGGCAGGGGACTTCTTTTTTGCTATCAGGGATGTTGGCGGAAATGTCGCACTGGCTTTCAATTCTCATCGCGCTCGTTTTGGTGAGTGGCGCGTTGGCGATGCCGATCAGCGCCCAGATGGGCGGTGAGACCAACGCCGTGTCGACATCCTCGCCCGTACAGACGCCCGCTCTCCCGCCCACGATCGCACCGCCGCCTCGACGGACGCCCAGCCCTGTGCCGCACAAGCAGGTTGGGCTGGTGATTGGCTTTCCCGACGGGCAGGAGCACCTGGAGATCGTGACTGCACCGATGACGGCAACCACATTCGAAGTGCTGCAATCGGCCAAAATCGTGCTGGTCAGCCAAAACACGATCTACGGCCCGGCGATTTGCGCCATCAACGATGTTGGGTGTCCGGCAAGCAACTGCTTCTGCGATCCTGAGCATTTCTGGGCTTATTATCACCTCGATGCAACAAACCGAACGTGGGTGGCGGCGGAGGAAGGGGTCGGAACCAACGTGCCAGCAGGGGGCGCCGTGGAAGGATTCGCCTGGAGCGGATTGGGCGCCGGCGCCGTCAAGCCACCTGTCTACACCTTCGGCGATATCGTGGCAAAGACAACAGGAATGCCGTTCGGCATCCCTGAGCCGGCGACCATTCTGCTGCTCGGTGCAGGGTTAGGCGGATTGGCCGGATATGTGCGCTTCGCTCAGGCGCGCCGCAGAACGCTCCGTTCGACGGAGACCTGAAGGATAGCTGCTACTGTGGGACGTTTTCTCTCGATCGTGTTTTTCGTGGCGGCGCTGATCACCCTCTTCCCTGCGCCCATCAGTGCACAGGGCGGTGACAATCGGGCGGCCATCCTGGTTAGCTACGACAGCAGTCGGGTCTACACCAAATGCGTGGCTTTTTCCGAAGCAGAGATCACCGGCGAACAACTGCTGAAACGCACGGGATTGCTGACCGTCATGGACTTCAGTTACGGCATGGGTGCTGCCATATGCAGCATCGGGGGGGTGGGCTGCGCATACCCAAAGGAGCATTGTTTCTGCAAGTGCCAGGGTGATTCGTGCGAATTCTGGTCATACTACGCCTGGAATGGCAATGCGTGGCAGTTCCTTTCAGTGGGCGCCAGCAACCACAAGATCGGAAACGGGGCGCTGGTGGGATGGACGTGGGGTAAGGGAAGTGTCGCTGTCGGCGGTGTGATTCCGCCTGCCGTAACCTTCGATCAGATCTGCGCGGCCCCCACCGCAACGCCGACCGTCACAGCCACGACGACGCCGACGGCGACGCGAATGCCAACGAATACACCCACCCAGACGGCCGTTCCGACACCCACCGGCACAGCGGCGCTGGCGAGCCAGTCCGGATCGACGCCTCCTCCCTCTGGCAGCCCTCCTGACGTGCAGTTCACGGCGGCTGCCAGCACACTCGAGGTGGGCGCGTGCACCGTGCTGCAATGGGTCACCTGGAATGCTCAACAGGTCACACTCGACAGCTCGGTGGTGGCTGGTCAGGATCGTCGTGAGGTGTGTCCGCAGCGCACCCAGCGTTTCGTGTTGACTGCGACCAACGCCTCCGGGCAGGCGCAGCAGGAGCTGATGATCCATGTTGCGAACTCCGTCCCCGGCCTGCCGACGCAGCCCGCGCAGCCTCGCACCCCCCCTGCAACCGCTCTAGGCTCAAATAGTCAGACCTCTCCGTTGCCGACCCCCATCGTCACGAGGCCGGCGCCGAATCCTGTTGTGGCGGCTCCGCTGCCACAACCACCCGCTCAACCAGCGCCGAATGCGGCGTCCCTTGTCATGGCGGCCCAGGCCAAGTCGATCCCCGTCGAGACGCCCACCGGGATTGGCGCCGCAACCGTTGTCGCCACGCGAGGCTTGCGTCTCATGCCGACGCTGACGCCGTCGCCGACGCGACCGCTTGCCCGCAAGCAGGCCGCAGGAGGCCTGGCGACGCCCACGCCGCTCCTGGTGGCGCGTGTCGAGACGGCGGGCGATTCCGCTCAGCTCGGCCTAGATGCCTCTGCGCCCCGGTCACGGGATGCCTCGACTCCCGATCGCGTCTTCAATAGGGCGCTGCTGCCGCGTTATGGCGTCTACGTGCTGATGGTGGCAACACTGGTCGGTGCTGCTGCCTTTGTGACGCACAGAAAGCAGCGCAATGCATAAGGCATGATGGAAAAGCGCCGCTTTCCGAGCGCAGACCGCTTTCCAGGGAAACAGGCGCGCCTTGCGCTGCGCCCATCTTGCCGAAGGACGCGTGGACGATCAGCACGTTTCATCCCTACGCCTGGTGCGCCTGGCTGGCCGCAGCGGCGCTGCCGGCTCTCCTCACGCGCAATCCACTTTACTTGAGCCTGACCCTGCTTGCTGTCGGCGTGGTCTACAATGCATTGGGCCGTCGCAGCCCGCTTGCGCGCAACTGGTGGGCCTTCGTGCGCTTCAGCGCCTTACTCTGGCTCTTGACCATCCCGTTCGTGGCGTTGCTGAATCACCACGGCTCGATCGTGCTGTTTCACCTCCCTGCTCACTGGCCACTGATTGGCGGACCGGTCACCCTCGAAGCCTTGCTCTATGGACTGACGGGCGGCCTGGCGCTGGTCACGCTCCTGCTTGCCTTCGCCGTCTTCAACGTGGCCGTCGACCAGGCGCGGCTGCTGCGCATGACGCCCGGCTTCGTTTATCAGGCAGGCGTGGTGGCTGGAATTGCCGTGGCGTTTGTGCCGCAGATGGTGGTGACCTGGGCGGCGATACGCGAGGCGCAACAGGTGCGCGGCCACCAGGTGCGGGGCGTGCGTGACTTGCTGCCGCTCCTCATGCCGCTGCTCGTTACGGCCCTGGAGCGCGCCATGCAGCTCGCTGAGTCGATGGAGGCACGCGGCTTTGGTGGGCAGCTGGTCACGGCAACGACTGCAGAGCGGCAGCGCAACCAGGCGATCTTGCTGGCAGGACTCGGCATGCTCGGTGCAGGCGTCGCCGGCCTGGGTTTCTGGACACGGCAGCCCTGGCTCGCCGGCGCACTCCTGACCGGAGGAGGCGCACTGCTGATCTGGAGCTTCTGGGATCAGGGCCGGCGCGTGAAGCGCAGCCGCTACCACCGCTGGGTGTGGACCCGCACCGATCGCGCCGTGTTGATCATCAGCTTGGTCGCTGCCAGCGTCTGGCTGCTGGTGATGTTGACCCGACCGGACTGGCTGTTCTACTACCCCTATCCGCCCTATTCGCCGTGGCCAGCGTTCGAACCGGTATTGGGCGGCGCCATCTTGCTGGTGGCTGCTCCCGCGTTGGCGCTGCGCTGATTGTGGGAGGAACTTCGGCCCCAGGAGGGAAGGGATGTCCCGCACAATCTGGAATGTGTTGATTGGCGTCCTACTGATCGTCGGTGCGGCATGGGTTTGGGCCGGTCGCGCACCGCCAGACGCAACTGCGGCGAGCGGAAGCGGTCTTCCTCCTGCGCCGGCCGTAGGTCATCCGGCGCCCGATTTCGTGCTGCCTACGGTGACCGGCGAGACAGTCGCCTTGTCTGCACTGCGCGGCAGGCCGGTCGTGCTCAACTTCTGGGCGACCTGGTGTCCCCCATGCCGCGCTGAACTGCCTGAGCTTCAGGCGGCGAGCCAGCGATATGCGGGGCAACTGGAGATCATCGGTGTGAATCAGGCGGAACCGGCCGCCGGCGTGGGCGGGTTTGCCCAGGACATGGGCCTGACCTTCCCGATTCCGCTGGACGCGCGCGGCGAGGTCAGCCGGCAGTATGCCGTGCGCAGCTTGCCCACAACCTTCTTCATTGACCGGGCCGGCATCATCCGTCGCATACAGAGCGGTCCTCTGACCGAGGCGACCCTGGCGCAGGCCCTGCGCACCGTTTATCCTTGAAGCACGGCCCGGGTTCGGCGATAGTGCAGAGCGCTCCGCAATCCTCAGCCGGCTGCTTCAGCGTCTTCGACCGAAGGGTGTCGACATGCTCCCTATCCTGCAGATCGGTCCTCTCGCCCTTCCCACGCACCCACTTTCGCTGTTGTTGGCCTTCTGGGTGGGTCTGGCGATCAGTGCGCGGGTTGCGCGTCGCCTGGACGTAGACGGCGACGCCATCTGGAATGCCGGCCTGGCCGGGTTGCTGGCCATGGTCATTGCCGGCCGGCTGGCGCATGTGGTCGCCTTCTGGCCCGCCTATCGACTCCAGTCGATCGAGATCGTCGGGATGAACAATCAGGCGTTCCTTTGGGCGCCAGGGGGCGTGGCGGGCCTGCTTGTGGCTGCGTGGTACATCCATCGGCGCAGATTGCCCTGGTCCCGCGTGCTTGACGCAGCCACCCCGGGTGCGCTCGTTGGGCTGGTTGTCGCCAACCTGGGCGCGCTGTTGGCCGGCAATGGCGCCGGTGCGGCGTCCGAATTGCCCTGGGCAGTGGACCTCTGGGGGGTGCGGCGCCATCCGGTGCAGATCTACGCCGCGCTGGGCGAGCTGATCACCCTGGGGGCTGTGCTATGGGCGTTGCGTAAGCCGGTGCAGCCCGGCGTCGCGGCACTGGTTGGATTGCTCGGTTGGGGACTGACGAACCTGCTGATCGAGCCATTCCGTGTTGAGAGCGCGACCCTCGCAGCCGGCCTCAGGACCTGGCAGGTCGCCGGTCTGGCCGCCGCGTTGGCGGCCATGTGGGGGCTGCGACAAAGAACGGCCTCGATCGATCCAGACCGGGGCAAAGAATCATCCTGACGGGGATCACCGGCCGACGAACAGGGCGTTCCGGCGCACGAGCTCATTGCAGAAAGCGAGCGTGTCGGCCCGGGCGCGCGCAGCATCGATGGCATATTCGCTTGCGATGCAGCCGGCCAGTTCCGCCACTGTGCGCCGACCGTCTATCAACTCCCAGATGCGCGCCCCCGTGGGGTTGAGCACTCGCACCATCCCTTGCCTGGCGTCGACCAACACCGCCTCGCCATCCACTAGGCGGCTGACGATGCCCGGCGCATGCGCCACCGTGTCGGTAAGCTCCATCTCTACCATCCGTCTTTCGTCCTCTGCTCTTCGTGAGTCTCCAGCGCCTCCCAGAACGCAGGGTCTTTACGCAGGTGCAATCGCTGCATAGGCGTAGCGCGGACGATCTGCCGGCATCGCGCCAGTAGCTCCGGCGTGCGGGCAGGATCGCCATTGACGATGGGACAATTGCTGAATAGCTCGGCGACGGCCACTGCCGGAGGCATCGACTCCAGGAAAACGTCTCGATCCTTGACCAGTTTGTAGATGCCGATGACCGCTCCGCTGCCGATCTGTCCGTTGCGGTCCGTGGTCTCGCAGTTCCAGAACGGTGTCCCGTGGGCGATCCAACGGCGTCCATCGGGCATCAGGACGATCAGGTCGTCATTCAGGATCACACCGCGATGGCGGGAAAAGGATGCCGCCGTCGACTTGCCGCTGCCGCTGTGCCCGACGAACAGGTGCGCACCTTTGGGCGTCAGCACCCCGGCGCAGTGAAGCATCAGCCCCCCGTGCGCTTCCGCCAGCAGCGCATACAAGATGCGCAGGAAATACTCCACCTGGACGGTGGGCGATGAGCTGTGCAGCGTCAGCTCTGCGCGCCGCGAAGCCAATGAGAGGGCGCCGGAAGCAGCAGCTGTCCTGAAGTCGCACTCCGGGCCGGACAGATGCACCTGGAGATCGGCATCCGAAGGGGCTGCCTGCGCCTCTGCGAGGGTCACCTCCGCCAGGAAGTCCACCGGCGCATCGCGCTCCGCCGGGGTGGCGAAGGGCCGAAAACGTGCGAGCACTCCGGTCGCGAACTCCGGCGGGAAGCATTCGAGACGAGTGCGCAGCCCGGCCAAGTCGAAGAGCAGCGACATTGAGGTCATGGCGAAGAGTTTACCCTGGCACCGGGCGGCATGTCAACTGAGGGAAGCTGCCGATCTTGCCCGTTCTCCGGCTGATAGTCTTCTGCACGGTCGATATCTTCCAGGATTTCCGGCGTGGCCCAATCCACCCACGCGATTTCTTGGCTGTGCGCCTCGATGATCGGCCGCGCCCCTACGTCCCCAGTCAGTCGCACGAACTCCGCAAAGGTCGAGCGATCGAAGAGCACGGGATTGCCGCGTTGCCCGCGAAAGCGCGGCGCAACAATCGGCGCCAATGTCTCGCGATGCCGCTGGATCAGGGCGGAGAGCAGATCCGGGGTGACGCCGGGCTGGTCAGCCAGGAGGAAGAGAACGGCGGACATCCCCGCAAGCGCGCGCAGGCCGGCTTGGACGCTGCGACTCTGCCCTTCAGCCCAATCGGGGACCGAGACGAGCCTGACATCCTTCCCCGCAAGTGCGGCCGCCACCCTATCCGCTCCGGCCCCGACCGTGGCTGCGACCCGATCGATGTCGGTGCAGGTCAGCGCCTGAGCGGCGACATGGGCCACCAACACCTCACCATGCCACGGCAGCAGCTGCTTCAGTGCGCCGAAACGCTTTCCTTGCCCAGCTGCCAGCACCACGGCGCCGACGCGACCCCATACCTCGCAGGCCGGATCGACGCCTTGCGCCGCACCTATGATCACGCTGTCCACGAAGGGATGCTTCAGCAGCAGCCGGGCGATGCGACGCGCCGCGGTCCGCATCGTCGCATCCTCCGCCTTGTTGAGAAAGGGCACGAGTCGCGCGTCACGCGTCAGGCCTTTCGCACCGCCGGAGGGATGCGCAAGCACGCCAGCAATCATCTCAGGCGTAATCTGATCTCCCAGCGCTGCGCCGGCAAGCGAGGCGACCAGCTCCGGCCGATGCACCTGTCCGGCGGTGAGCGGCTTCCCCAAGGCATCCAGGCCGACGACCGGAACCAGCAAGGTCGAACTTGTTGGGATGACGGGCTCGTGCGGCGCAGGGGCTTTGAACGGCAGGCGGCGCGCGCCGTCCGCCTCGACAATCACCGCATCCACCGCGGGATGCGCTGCAATGCGATCCAGGAGCTCAGGCGGCACACCCGCCACCTTGTCCTGTTCCACCAGCGTGCCGCCCGCGATCAGTACATGGCCGTGCTCGGCCAGCGCCTCCGGCAGTTGCGCCAACAGCGCTCCCTCGCCATGCAGCACCAATGCCAGCGGCGCCTGCGCCATCTGGGAAACAAAAATGCGCGTGGTCATCGAAGTGACGACACGCTCCCCGGCGGCGGCCAGCTCGCCGGCAAGTCGGAACATCAGTGTCGTCTTGCCTCCGCCACCGGAGAGGGCGATCACTTCCTTGCGTCTCACCCGAAAGGCGCGTGCGAGTTGCATGCGAGTCTGCTCACGGGCTGGCTGGCGCGTCGGCCAGAATCGCCTCCAACACGCCTCCGCCGACTGCCAGCGACTTATCGGAGATGGTGAAGCAATAGGCGCGTTCGGCGCGCGGGTCGATATCGCCGACCTTGACGCCGGTCGAAACGCGGACGCCCGGGCGGATCAGCCCCCGCAGCACGCCGTCGCATCCGGCGCGCAGCTCGCAGCCACCCACCGTGGCGATGATCTGCCCGGCAGCGACCCGGTCGCCAATGGCGACCCAGGCCTGCAACACGCCATCGGCAGGCGCGCGCAGGACGCGGTTCATCACCACTGTGCCCTCGATCTCGCCGGGCGTGCCGGTGTCGGGTAGCGCCGACCCCTGCCAGTAGACGCGCCCCAGCCAATGGCCGCGGTGGGTCTCGACGACCGCATGACAGTCCACCCCAGCGGTGAAGCCCGGCCCTAGTCCGATCACCCGCAAGGCATCGGTGGCCGCGGTGCCGGTATTGCGCTTCGCCATGACGCCGTCAACCAGCGTCGTTGGCGCCAGCGAACTCAGGCAGCGCGTCTCTGGATCGATCAGCACCGGGATGATCCGCTCGGTGAGTGCAGCGCGTGCGGCTGCTGCGTCCGGCGCGCAGCGGGCCACAATCTCCTCGACGGTGGTTTCGCCTTCGTACACTGCTTCACCGAAACAAACCTTGCGTCGCACCATCAGCGGCGCCGGCAGCTCGGTCATGACAACGGCAAACCCGCTGCGGTGCAGACGCGCAGCCACCCCGCTGGCCAGGTCACCGGCGCCCTTGATCAAAACCAACGACCCTCTCAAGTCCACCTCAAACCTCTAGGATAGTGGCTCTTCACGAAGCCATTCACGCGCTTGCCCCAGCCGAGCGGATGACCGTCGACTGCGACCAGGAGCCAGCCGTCGTCACCCGTGCAGTGGAAGCCCTCGCCGCGCAGATAGGCGGGCGCCTCAGGACAGTCGGGACTCAGATTGACCGAGCGGCGTGCATCCGCAGGCCTGAGTCCCATGGCCAGCGCGTGGCTCGGCTCGAAGCGGTCCTTCTTGACCGTGCCCAGCCACCAGCCCGGATGCAGGAATCGCAGCCCCGACAGCTCGGGCAGGCCTGGCGGCAGTGCATATAAATAGGACCCAACCAGAGCCAGGCGCTCATTGGCCGGGAGATCGGCCAGGTGAGCGTTGCAGAACGCCCGGTACCATTGCTCCGCCTGGCGCGGCAATCGGTCCGCCGGCCACAGTCGAGGCGGCGGTGCAGGCGCAGCTGTGGGCCGGCGGTGCATTACGGCAATGAAATGTCCTTCTCCTGGACTGCTGTGCGGCCACAACCGGACGGTCGCTGAGAGATCGCCGGCATCGCGGATTCCCGGTCGTCTGGCGATCCAATCTGATCGCCCCGGCGTGCAACCGGGCCGCCGCGGCGGCTCGACCAGGCCGAAATCCTCGTGCGTTTGCAGGAACTGCGCGATAACGGCCTCGTTTTCCTCCGGGGCAAAGGTGCAGGTGGAGTAGACGAGGCGCCCGCCGGGTCGCACCAGGCGTGCAGCCTGCTCCAGGATGGCGGATTGGCGCACTGCACAGCCGGACACTAAGGCCGGCGACCATTCGCGCCGCGCGGCTTCGCTCTTGCGGAACATTCCCTCGCCCGAACAGGGCGCGTCCAGCAGCACGCGGTCGAAGAATCCGGCCAGCCGTTCGGCCAGCCGCTCCGCCGTTTCCACGGTGATGGCCGCACTTCGTGCGCCCCAACGCTCCAGGTTTTCGGCTAGATCCCAGGCGCGATGTGGGTGCATCTCGTTGGCGATCAGCAATCCCTGGTCGCCCATCAGCGATGCAATGTGCGTGGCTTTACCTCCTGGCGCTGCTGCCAGGTCGAGCACACACTCACCCGGCCTCGGGTCGAGCAGTTCGGCCACCGCCATTGCGGATGGCTCTTGAAGATAGTAGAGTCCGGCCGCGTGCCAGGGATGCTTGCCTGACACCGACTCATCCGGCGCCATGAAGCCGGTCGGGCACCATGGCACGGGCCTCAGAGCGAAGGACGCAGCAGTGCGGAACGCTTCAACCGATCTCTTGAGCGTGTTTACGCGCAGCCCGGCTATCGGTGTGGCATGATAGCATGCAGCGAAGGCCGGATACTCATCGCCCAGCAGAGCGGCCATACGCTCAAGAAAGCGGATCGGAATCTCCGGAGGGTTCACGATTCACGGCTCACGCGATCATAGCACCATCGCACAGCCATCCGCGCGCGGATCGCTGCCCCCGCACAGTACGCCGGTCGCCGGATCGCGCAGAATGATCTGGCCGCGACCGAAGAGCGATCGTGCGTGGCCGGAGACTGCATAGGCCGGATGCCCCATCTCCTTCAAGGCTGCCAGGGTCCGGGTGGGAATGCCTTCCTCGATGCCCACCTGTCCGCCGGCAGCGCCGTCTCCGATGCAGAAGCGCGGCCGGTCGAGGGCGGCCTGCGGATCGAGTTGATCGTCGGCAAGGGCGATGACCACCTGTGCATGTCCCTGTGGCTGCATGAAGCCGCCCATCACGCCGAAGGGGCCGAGCAGCGTGCCATCGAGTCGGGTGAGCAGGCCCGGGATGATGGTGTGATAGGGTCGCTTCTGTGGCGCCACGACGTTCGGGTGCCCCGGCTCCAGGCTGAAGTTGGCGCCCCGATTCTGAAGTGCGAAGCCCCAGCCGCTCGGCACGATGCCGGCGCCGAAGCCCATGTAATTGCTGTTGATGAACGAGCAGGCGTTGCCTTCTCCATCCACTACGTTGAAGTATACCGTATCGGAGTTGGCGAACGGCGTCCCGTGGCGCTGATTGAGCGTGGCACGCTTGCGGTTGATCAGCTTGCGACGGTCGGCCGCATAGCTCTTGGAGAGCAGTTGGGAGACAGGTATCTCGGAAAACCGCGGGTCGGTGATGTACCAACGGCTATCTGCAAAGGCCAGTCGCAGCGCTTCGATCTCCAGGTGCAGACGCTCCGGCCCCAACGGATCGAGCGCCGCCAGGTCGAAGCCTTCCAACAGATTGAGGGCCAGCAGCGCAGTCAGCCCCTGCCCGTTTGGCGGGCACTCCCACACGCGCAGTCCGCGATAGCTGACGCTGATCGGCTCCTCCCACGTGCTGCAATGCGCGGCTAGATCATCGATTGTCAGACACCCTCCGGCGTTTTGCACCGCCTCGGCGATTGCCGCCGCAACCTCGCCCCGGTAGAAGGCATCCTTGCCGCCGGCCGCCACAGTGCGCAGTGTGCCAGCCAACCCTGGGTTGCGGAAGACCTCTCCCGGTCGAGGGGCGCGACCCTCGATGGTCAGCTCTGACCCGCCGGGCGCCTGTCGAAGCTGGCCCTCGGCGGCGCGCGCCCAGTGGTAGGCGGTGATCGGCGCAACCGGGAAGCCCCCTTCCGCCAGGCGGATGGCAGGCGACAGGAGTGTGGCGAGCGACAGGCGTCCGAAGCGTGCGACGATGTCGCACCAGCCGGCGCAGGCGCCCGGCACCGTGATCGTATACGGATGATAGGGCGGCATGGGCGACAGACCCGGCCCGACGCCATAGCCCGCTCGACGCAGCCGATCCAGGGTCAGTGCCGCCGGCGCACGGCCCGAGCCGTTGAGCGCCGTGATCCGGCGGGTCGCTGCCTCGTAATAGAGGGCAAAGCAGTCGCCGCCGATGCCGGTCGATCCCGGCTCAGTCACGTTGAGCGCAGCGGCTGTGGCCACGGCCGCGTCGACTGCGTTGCCGCCTGCAGCCAGGATCTCAAGGCCGGCCGCCACTGCCAACGGCTGCGAGGCGGCGACCATGCCGCGCCGGCCGTAAACCGGCGAACGGTGAGAGGTGAACTCATAGGTAAGCATCCAACGTCCGTCCTTTGATCTTTGCAGGCTGCGAGCTGCACTCATCCTCAAGTGAACTCGCACCAACGCGGCGTCAGTGCGGCGGGAGAAGCACGAACGTGTCCCCTGCGCGCCCGCTCTCCGGCGATGTGCTGGCTGTGATAGGCAGTTGGCGTCCACTGGCTGGTTCATACAGTCCCACGCGAAGGCGAGTTGCCTCGGCGACCAGCCCCGGAGGCAGGCTTAGGGTCATCTCCGTGACGACGATCTCGTCCGGGATCCACCGGCTGGTAGGGCTGGACGCATCTCCCGGCGGCCTATCCATCTGGGCGATGATCTGTCCCTTTGCGTCGAGCACGTGCACGAAGGCGGTGTAATCGGCGAGCATCCGATCGTGCGTTCGCCAGGCAAGGCGAAGCTGAAGCTGCTCCGACTGCTGCGCCGCCGGTCTTGCAGACCAACCGAGAAGCTCCACCGCATTCACGAATTCGATGCCCAGAGGGTGCAGATCCTGGGGCGGCTGGGACGCTGGCGCCGGTCCGACTCGGACCGGCGCCAGGTCGACGCGGTCGGCCACCGGTCTTCCGTCTGCCCCCAACACATCGATTCTTTGCACCTGTTCAGCGGACGCGCCGGTATGCTGGTATAGCCCGACCTCAAAGTATGCTTTGCCATCGGGCATTGCGAGAGGTACGGTTATCTGCCGGGAATCCTGAATCACGCGAGCTGTTGTCAACCAGGGGAAGAGCATGTCCTGTGGAAGCTCCAGGTTACGGGTCTGCCAGACAGAATGACCATCGGTCAAATGGACGAAGCCGACAGGGCCAGACGTGGCGCCCGGCGCAACTTCCCAAAAAAGAGTTAACCTGAAAGACCGGCCAGTTTCCTTCTGGTCGAGACGATCAGGAGTGATATTGTAACCCAATAGCTGAATTCCGTTGGCAAAACGCGCGCGCAAGGGATAGCGGATGGGATCAGGTTGCAGCGTCACCTGAGCGGGCAGTTGCCCCGCGGTCAGTTGCGGCCAGTCGGTGGTGGCGCCCGGCCATGTGATCTGCTGCGTCGCTGCGTGCTCGATGAGTTGAGCGCGCAGCTCCCGGTTCGTCATCGACACGGGCTTCACGTAGGTCATGCCGCGGAGCCCTCCCTCTTGCCACAACAGCTGCCAGGGTTCATCTTCATCGAGTGATGCATCGAGCATGAAGTGCCACGTTGGCGGCGGAGGCAGGTCGGCAGGAAGGGCGGCTGTCTGGGGTAATAGCCCCAAAGCGTACACGATGTGAGGCTGAGCCGCCATCGCAGCGGGCATCAGGATCGCGACAGAGCGGGTTCGGTCGGCCATCAGCTCTGCGAGCCGTTGGGCTGCAAGCTGCTTCACAAGATCAAACGCTCCTCCAGTCTGCGGGGCCGCACCCCAACGCTGGAAATAGTCCCGGGCAGTTTGCCCGCCGCCGATCAGCAGTGTGGCAAATAGCAGCACCCACGCAAAGGCACTGCGTCCCTTGTGCGATGGGATCCAGCCCAACAGCGTCTGGGCGCCTGCTGCAACCAGCATCACAAGCGCCGGCAGCGCGCCACTGGCGCGCAGCATGTGAGGCGCTTGCTCACTGAGCACGGTCGGCAAGAGCGCAACACCGAACCAGATCAGCAGCAGACGATACCGCGCCTTGCGCAGACCCACTAAAGATGTCAGCCAGCCGAGGGTGAACAAGCAGGCCAGCCACAGATCGTTGACGGGCCGGCCGGCCAGATTGTGGCGCCAGTTGCCATCGCCTCGATCGTAGAAACTGCGGAGGACTGCGACGAGGTTGTCGATGAGCGGCTGCCAGGGCGCACATTCGTCGCAGCGCTCGATCACAGCCAGGAGTGAGATGCCTTGTGTGCGCTGCGTAAGCAGATAGGGGTGATGCCAGAAGGAGACGGCCAATGGGAGGCTCAGCAACAACAGCACGCCGGCCAGCCAGGCGAGCCCGCGCCAGTGCTGACCCTCCCTGACCCAGGAAGCGCCGGTGCGGCGCCCGAGGGCAGCTTCCGTCACCAGGAAGAGAAGGACCGCCAGGGGCAACAGGCGAGCCGACGTGTAGCTGTAGAGGGCGAGAGCCAGGCAGGCGCCTGCAATCATGTAGTCTCGTTTGCGCCCCGCTATCCACGCGCGCCAGAAGAAAGCCATCGCCAGCAGGCTGAATAGGGGCAGCAAGATGGCGCGGAATCCCAGCCTGCTCAGGCTCACGTGCCAGTAGGAGACCGCCATGCCCGCGGCCGCCACCAATGCGATCCAGTCTCCGCTCCGATCGGCCGGGGCGCTCAGGTCATCGATCAGGAGAATGCGCACGCCCAGAAAAGTCAGGGGAATCGTGAGTATGCCGATCCACGCGGACGTGAACCGCAGCGCCAGCGGCGTTGCCCCCAGCAGTGCGGCTGACAGCGCCTGCAGGTAGATGAACAGCGGCTCTCGTCCGGAGTTGGCGTCAAAGTAGAGAGGGAGACCGCGCCCTTCGAGCACCATCCGCACATCGCTCCCGTTGACCGCTTCGTCATAGTGCAGGCCGGGGGGGAGCCGATCGAGGTTCCAAAGCCGCAGCGCGACCGCAACCACAACGACTGCGAGGAGTGCGACTGCAATCCAAGACCCAGCTCTACGCACGCAGCAGACTCCTCAGCTTCGCAGACGTCTGTCTGGCGGGTTGGGTGAACGCCGCATGGGTCGGGCAGGAGATCGGTGAGCTGCGAAACAGCAGAGGCGAATCAGGCATCGCGTTGCCAGCTTCAGCGTCCCATGGCAGGCGGTATGCGGTAAATCCGCACCTCGTAACCCCCATCGGTGAACGTCCTGACGAGCTCAAATGCGCGAAAGAGCGCCTCATAGCGCGCAATGTCCTCCGCGAACTGGGTAGGGTCGGCGTAGAAGCGGTGAAACATCTGCTGGCTGACGATCAGGTAATCGAAGCCCTCGCTCGCGTACCACGCAGGCGATTCGCCGTTCACCCGGTAGAAGCTCCTGATGGCAAAGCGATCCGGGTCGATCCAGGGCGAGTACGACTCGATAGCGACCTGCGCTCCCGGCGGCAGGTTGCCTTCAATCCACACGCGCGCGGTGTCGCGGCCATCGGGTGCGGTGAGGCGGAGCGCGTCGCTCACGGCGCCAGAGAGCGGGACCATCGTGACAACGACCACCAGCGCAATGGCCGCGCCGGCGACTGCGCGAGGTGGAGCACCCGGCGCCGGGACGATAAGGTTGACGACCCACCCTGCGGCGAGCAACGCGATGAAGGGAGTGAGCGGCAGGACGGTGCGCTCGGAGTGGACGGCAAAAGCGCTGACAAAGAAGAGGTAGCCGAGGAGGGTGACGGAAATCAGGATAGCTCCTCTGGCGCGCAGATAGAGTCCCCAGGCCATTCCGGCCGCTGCTAACGCCACGATCGGCCCTTCAGTCTGCCAGAAGTGGTTCACATACCAGATCAATGAGGAGCCCGTATTGCCCGCATGTCCGGTGGCATAGTGGCGGACCTCACTGAAACCACTCTCCAGGAAGGCGGCGGAATCCAGGATAGCGAAGGGGGTCGTTGCCAGGAAGGTCACCCCCCCTAGCGCCAGCGCTGCATAGATCCGCCACTCTGTGATGCCCCGCCGGCCGGTGCGCAGAAAGTGCGCCACGATGATCGGTAGAACGAACGGTGCAGCGTTGTACTTTGTGCCGACCGATAAGCCCAACGCGATGCCGGCCAGGACGTAGTCTCGACTCCAACCTCGTTCGAGGATGCGCCAGGACGCCCAGAGCGTCAACGTCGTGAAGAAGGTCAGCGGACCATCGGGGATCATGGTGCGGTCATGGGTGATCAGCGAGGGCGCGGTGGCGACCCAAAAGCCGGCCAGAATCCCCCCGAGCACATGCCCGGTGTAGCGTCGACCCAGATCGAAGCTGAGCGCCGTTGTTCCCAGACCGAGGACGAGAGAGAGGCTGCGGCCGATGAGAAAGAGCGCGGGCAAAGAGGCTTTGCCCGCGCCTCCGATCAGCACGATCGGCTCAGCCAGGTCGCTCAGGCTCTGGAATATGCCAAGAATCCGCCCAACACCGAAATATGCCAGGTAGGCCAGCGCGTTG
>CAYRFV010000115.1:0-16123 GCA_964423545.1 uncultured Anaerolineales bacterium
GCCTCGGGAAGGTCGTCGGCCCGGTAGTCGCCTCCCTTGACGTGGGCATCGGGCCGGAGCCGCTCGAGCAGCGCCGTCGGGGTGTCCTCGTCGAAGGCGAGGACGGCGTCGACGCTCCTTAGGCCGGCAAGCAGCTCGGCCCGGAGACCAGCGATCCCCTGGCCTTCCGCACGTTCGACGAGTTGTTCGCCGCGTATGAGATGCAACTCCGCCACTTCATCGACATCAAGGTGCGCGGCAACAACATCATCGAGCGGCTGTACGCCGAGTATCTGCCTGCGCCGTTCCTGTCGCTGCTCACCGACGACTGCATCGCCACAGGCCGAGACTACCACGACGGCGGCGCCCGCTACAACACCTCCTACATCCAGGGGGTCGGCCTGGGCACGCTGACCGATTGCTTGTCGGCGCTGAAGTTCCACGTCTTCGAGCAGCGGACCATCGGCATGGCCGAGCTCTTGGCCGCGCTGGACGCCGACTTTGCGGGGGCGGAACGGCTGCGCCAGATGCTGCTCAACCGCACCCCGCGCTACGGCAACGACGATGACTATGCCGACAGCTTGATGCGCCGGGCGTTCGAAGCCTACTACCAGGCGGTGGACGGCCGACCGAACACGAAGGGCGGAGCGTACCACATCAACCTGCTGCCCACCACCTGCCACGTCTACTTCGGCTCGGTAATCGGCGCGACGCCGGACGGCCGTCATGCAGGGCGCCCCCTCTCGGAAGGGGTGTCGCCCGTTCAAGGCGCCGACCGCTGCGGCCCGACCGCAGCCGTACGCTCGGTGTCCAAGATGGATCACGTGCGCACGGGCGGCACGCTGCTGAACCAGAAGCTGGCGCCGCAACTGCTCAAGGACGATGCCGGGCTCGACATGCTGGTGAAGCTCGTCCGCAGCTACTTCACGCTCGACGGGCACCACATCCAGTTCAACGTGGTGGACGCCGCCACGCTGCGCGCGGCCAAGGAGAACCCGGAACAGCATCGCGATTTGATCGTGCGCGTGGCCGGCTACAGCGACTATTTCTGCCACCTGAGCGAGGCGCTCCAGGATGAGATCATTGCGAGGACCGAGCATCAGACGTTTTGAGGAGCCAAACTTGAGAACCGATCTTCCCGTTCACATCGTTGACGACGCCATTCCCGATTTCATCGCCTTCTGTCAGGAGCGCGGGCTGACACGTTTCATGCTCGTGGCCGATACCAACACGTATCCGGCCCTGGGCCAGCGCGCGGAGGCTGCACTGCGCGAGCAGGGCTGGGATGTCCGCACCGCCGTCCTGGCGGGCGACGACGTGATCGCCGACGCGCGCGCCATCATGCAGACGCTGCTCGCGGCCGACAGCACCCCGCGCACCTACTTGGCGGTCGGCTCCGGCACGCTCACCGACATCGCACGCTTCATCAGCCACCGCATCGGCCAAAAGTTCATCTCGCTGCCTACGGCGGCCTCGGTGGATGGCTTCACGTCCATCGGCGCGCCGGTCGTGGTGGACGGCGCCAAGATCACCTACCTGACCCACGGACCGTTGGCGGTCTTCGCCGACTTGCCGACCCTCTGCGCCGCGCCGCGCGCCATGATCGCTTCCGGCTTCGGCGATCTGATTGCCAAGATCACATCGGTCGCCGACTGGGAGCTGGGCCGCCTGCTGTGGGGCGAGCCTTACGATGCCCACATCGCCCGGCGCTCGCGCGACGCGGCCTGGGCTGCGGTGCGCCAGCTCGACAGCATCGCCGGCGCCGAGTGCGACGGCGTCAGGACATTGATGGAGGGGTTGATCGAGTCCGGCTTCTGCATGCTGGACTTCGGCGAGACGCGGCCGGCCTCGGGCGCCGAGCACCACATCTCCCATATGTGGGAGATGTTGCTGTTGCGCGAGGGACGCCACTCGGTGCTGCACGGCGCCAAGGTCGGCGTTGCCGTGATCATCAGCGCAGAGCGCTACGACGCGATCAAGGCGATGAGTCGTGCTGAGGCTCAAGCCCGATTGGCGCGCGCCGCGCTTCCTGATCGGGACGCCGAAATCGTGCATATCCGCCAGGCCTTCCCGCACATGGTGGATGAGGTGGTCGGCATCCAGGCGCCTTTTCTTAACATGACCGCCGCCGAGTTCGCCGGATTGAAGGCGCAGATCCTGAACAACTGGGACATCATCCAGCAGATCGCCGCCACGGTCCCGTCGGCAGCCGAAGTGACAGGCTGGCTGCGCCGCGTCGGCGGCCCGGTGACCGCGGCCGAGATCACCCTCAGCGACACCGAGTACGAACTGGGCAGGCGGTACGGCCATTTCTACCGCAACCGCTTCTCGAACGCTAAGCTGAGCCGGATCCTGGGGATTGCGTAGCTCGCTGGTAACGTTCGAGGAAAGTCAGGACGCCAGCGCCGCTGCCAGGCTGGTTGGGCCGGTTGCGGATGGCGGGGCGCTCCGGGCGCATGAGACGTCCGGGCTCCCTGCCGCTTCGCACCGCATCTCTAGCTGTCCAGCAGCCGCTTCAGGAGACCGAGATGGACTCCATGCTCGTTGAGATCATCATCATCCTTGGTCTGATTCTGATCAACGGGCTGTTCGCCATGTCCGAGATCGCCGTCGTTTCAGCGCGCAAGGCGCGGCTGCAGCAGGCCGCCGAGGAAGGGGATGCGCGGGCGCGCACCGCGCTCGATCTGGCCTCGCATCCCCTGGGCTTCCTGGCGACGGTCCAGATCGGCATCTCGCTGGCGGGCATCCTGGCGGGCGTCTACGGCGGCGCGACCATCACCGAACGGCTGGCGGGCGTGCTGGCAACCGTCCCTGTGTTGGCGCCCTATAGCCAGGCGCTCAGCGTCGGCGTCGTGGTGCTCACGATCACCTACTTCTCACTGGTGCTCGGTGAGCTGGCGCCGAAGCGCCTGGCGCTGGCGAATCCCGAGCGAATCGCTGCGCGCATGGCCGGATCGATGGCCGCAATCGCCAGAGTCGCCCAACCGTTGGTCCGCTTCCTCAGCGCGTCCACCGACTTGGTCACACGTCCCTTCGGCATCCATACGCTCGACCAACCCTCCGTAACGCCTGAGGAGATCCGCATCCTCATCGAACAAGGCACACAAACCGGCGTCTTCGAGGAGGCAGAGCAGGACATGATCGAGAGCGTCCTGCACCTGGATGACCGCCGCGTCGGCTCGCTGATGACGCCGCGCACGCAGATCGCCTGGATCGATGTGGAGGACACAGCAGAAGTGATCCGGGATAAGATCGTATCGAGCCGCCATTCACGCTTCCCCATCTGTGAAGGCAGTCTGGAGAATGTAATCGGCATCCTGCGCACCAAGGATCTGCTCGCGCAGAGCCTGTCTTGCCAGCCGCTCGACCTGCGGAGCATCGTGCAGACGCCACTCTTCGTGCCCGAGACCACTTCGGCGTTGCGCATGCTCGAATTGTTCCGGGACCACAAGCGGCACATTGCGCTGGTGACCGATGAGTTCGGCAGCATCCAGGGGATCGTGACACACAACGATATCCTGGAGGCGGTCGTGGGCGTGATGCCGAGCGCGGGCGAGCCGGCCGCGCCGGGCGCGATCCGTCGCGAAGACGGCTCGTGGCTGGTGGATGGGTTGGTCGATCTCGACACGTTCAAGACGTTGTTCCAGATCGAGGAGCTGCCCGATGAAGCGCAGGGGGTCTACCAAACCGTCGGCGGCTTCGCCATGCATCAGATCGGCGCCATCCCGGTCGTTGGACAGACGTTCGCATGGCAGGGGTTTCGCTTCGAGGTTGTGGACATGGATGGCCGGCGGGTCGACAAGATGCTCGTTCAGCCACCTGTTGCATCGGGTCTTCCGGGGGAGCCGACAGGCTGATCCGGCGTGAAGAGTATAGGAGACTGAATTGGGCGCACGGATTGACATGCTCGGCCTGTTCGTAGCCGATCTCGCCGCCATGGTCGCGTTCTACCGGGATGCCCTCGGCTTCGACATCGAGTGGGATGCCGTCGGGCCATACGCCGAATTCAAGCATGAAGGGGTCCGCGTTTCGATGTATGCTCGCCGTGAGCTGCCCGGACTGCTGGGCCAGGCGCCGACGTACCCGAGCGGACTGAACGGCACCTTCGAGCTGGCGCTTGACCTGCCACGCTTTTCGGATGTAGACGATGAGTTCGCGCGCATCGTGGCGGCAGGCGGCCGGCCGGTCTACGCGCCGCGCAACGAGCCGTGGGGCATGCGCTCTTCGATGATCGCCGATCCGGAGGGAAATCTGATCGAGATCGGATCATGGAATCGAGGCGCAGCGTGAAGAAGCCGGTCCCTTGGCTGCGGCATCCGCGAAGCCTGGCCCTGCTCGGAATCATCGTACTGCTGGCGGCATGCTCGCCGCGCAGCAGCACGAAGGGCAAGATCGTGGGCGCCGACGCCCCGCCGGGTGCGGTTCCCAGCATCGTCGGCTCCTACTCGGTCAACGGCGTCGATCCGATCGGGACGGAGTACGGTGGCAACCTCACGATCAAGCCCGGCGCAGCGCCGGACGAGTACCAACTCCAATGGATCGTCACCGGCAGCATCCAGGAGGGCAGCGGCAGGCTAGACGGCAGTCGGCTGCACGTGCAGTGGCGCACGGTCGAAGGCATTCGACCAGCCAGCGGGGTGGCAACCTATACGGTCACAACGAGACGGGAGCTCTACGGTGACCGTGCCATCGCGGGTTTCCCGAAGATCGGAACCGAGAACGCGTTCCCCAATCCCGATCCGAAAGACCGGTAACGATCGTCGCGGCAGGAAGCGGAACTGCCTCGGGAACGCAAACGGGGACCCAGAGTATCTGGGTCCCCGTTCCAGTTGGCCGTCGATGACCGTGCTATTTCAGCGACAGCATGTATGCGATCAGGTCGCTGATCTGCTTTTCCGTCAGCGCTGGCTTTGGCATCAGGCCTTTCTGAAAGCCCTTGGCGACAACGGCATCCGGCTCCACCAGCGATTGGCGAAGGAATTGCTCAGCCGACTGGCCGGCGACTGCGCTGCCCGCCCGACTCCCGATCCCAGCTATCGAGGGTCCGACCAGCGTCTTTCCGGCTTCCAGCGAGTGACACGTGATGCAGCCCGGATTTGAGCCGATCACCTGCTGCGCGAAAAGCGTTTTCCCGGCCGCAGCATCACCTGCACCGCCGCCGCTGGCAGCCGGTTGGCTGGCGCCACCGCCGCCGCATGCGGCCAACGCCGCCACCATCAGGCCCACCACTACCAGCAGTATCGCGTTACGCATGTCTATCCTCCCGATGAGACGAAGATGTGAACTACGCCACGAGGTATTATACTCAGAACGACGGTTACTCCAAAGTGAGCAGGTATGCTACGATATCCTCTATCTGATCCCGATTCAGTCGGGTCAGGTAGTCCGGCGGCATCTGCCCGGGACGATAGCCCTCCACGACATACGCATCCGGCTCCAGGAGCGCCTGCCGGAGGTAGTCTTCAGCCGATAGGCCGGGCACGCGCGTCGGTGCGCGGGCACCGATGCCGGCCAGCGACGGCCCGACCAGCTTCACATCCGGTTGCAGCGAGTGGCAGATGCGGCAGCCGACGCCGGCGCCTCCGCGTGTTTCATTGAAAAGCCTCCGGCCTGCCGCCGGATCGCCGCCGGCATGGGCATCACGAATCTGCAGTGGAAGCACCTGGCGCGGCACCAGTGAGACCCTCTGTTGGTAGAGCACGCTCGGCTGCGCGCTGAGCGCCGGATCGGCAAGGCTCAACCGCAGGGAGCGTTCGCCCGGGAGGACTGTGACCTGCGCATAGCTCCGCAGCTCCTCCTGTGGTCGGAGTAGATAGGTCCGATCCAGCGCCGGAGATCCGTCCACCTCGAGCAGCAAGCGGACGGGTCGGCCATCGGTGTTTCCCATCGCCCCAGCCGGAGCCACGGGCTCCGCTTGACCCACCAATCGTGCGCCGCTGCGATGGGCAAGAAACACCTCGATCCGGGCCCGATCATCAGCGAAGGCTGTGTAAGGCATGCGGCTCAGGGCCACCGTAACCGTCATCACCCCCACCAGCAGGGCGAAAGCTGGCAGCAAGCGCCGCCAGTTGCGCCTCGACACCACGAAATCATAGGCAGTGGCCTCGGTTTGATGGGTCGCGGACCCCAGGGCGCGGCGAAATTCGTCGGGCGGCAGCCAGTCGGAGTCGAGCGCTGCATCCACGAGCGCCCGGCTGGCTCGCGGCGGTCTCGTGCGATCGAGGCGCTGCTGCATGAACAGATTGCCTTCGCGGTTTGCGCAGTCTTCGGGCGGGCAGCCAATGAACTGCACCTCGGCCGCGCCCGCCGCCAGTGCGCGTGCCGCCAGATCAGGATGCGCCATCGCGATGCAGGTCACCGGGATGATCGCAACGGCGGGATGAGCGGGCATGGTGCAAGCACCGTGTGCGGCATGGCGCTCGCACGTGAAGACCACCTTGACCGGTTGCCCGTCGACGGCGCGATACCCGGCCGCCGCACGTGCTGCAACCGCCTCCCACAACGGCTCCGCGGGCCGGTCGCCGAGGGTCATTGCCAGGAAGGAGCAGCTTCCGATGCACACCCCGCACGAGACGCACAGCCGCGGCTCCACGACCGCAATGAGCTGGTGGCCGCTGTCATCCTCCCGCGGGGCCATGACGATGGCCCTGTACGGACAATCCGCGGCGCAGAGGGTGCATCCGGTGCAGCGCTCGGCTGCGATGCGGACCGGCGCCAGCGGCTGGCGACGGAAGAGCCAGGGTGCGATGGCGGTCAGCGCCAGCAGCAGCGCGGCGCCGCCCCAGAATGGCAGCACGGGCCATCGGAGCGCAGCCGGTAAGAATGCCAGGAAGAACAGATCGAGATCGACGGCGCCCGCCAGCCGCAACGGGCTCGCCGGCGCCAGCATGCCAACCGGCGCCGCGATCGACGCCAGCCCAACAACCGCCGCCACCAGTGCGATCCAGAAGCGAGGCGGCGCGAGCTTCGGGCGGTTCAGGCGCCGGATGTGAACGATAAAGAACGCTGCGACCGCAACGGAGAGGCCGACATGAACGATTAGGACGAACATGATCGGCGCCCATCCGGCTCCGGACTCGCTGCTGAGGAGGGTGTCGCGCAAGAGGCGCGCCCCGGGCCCCCACCCCTCGATGACCCGCACCAGGCCCTGAGTGAGAAGCTGCGCCCGCTCATCCACCACGAGCCAGTAGCCAGTCACACCGATGAGCCAGATTGTGACGGCAGAGACCACCCCTGTCACCCACGCCAACCAACGCGGGCCGCGAAAGCGATCCATGAAAAACGTGCGATACCCGTGAAGCAACGCGGCCAGCAGCGCCAGATCCGCGGCGTAGCGATGGAGGGCGCGGATGATCCGGCCGATCGGACTGAGTTCCAACCGAGCGACCGCCTCGTATGAGGCCTCGAAGCCGAACTGAAAGAACATCGTCAGATAGACGCCTGTGGCCGCAACGAGGATGAGCAGGAAGACCGTGATCGTGCCGGTGTGATAGAGCGGATTGAGTTGGGGTTCGCGCACCAGGCGGTTGATCGGCCGCTCCAACGCCAGAGTCGCACGTTCCAGGCGGCTCAGAAAACGCTTGGCCGGGTCGCGTTGGCGCGCTGCCCAGTCGATGCTTGCGTCTCCTTGCGGATGCTCCTGCTCGTTCATAGGCGGGGATGCGAACTCAGGCCAGATCGGAATCGAGGCTGAGGAGGTCCCGGACCCTGACCTCAGCCTCAAAGCGACACAGCTACCAGACCTTGAAGCCCGGCGAGGTCAGGCTCATGTTCGCAATCTGGCTGATGAGCTGCGGGCCATAGGAGAGAACGATTAAACCGACGGTCGCAGCCAGCCACGGCGCCCAACGATCGAGCCAGGCAGGCGTGCTCTGTGGGTCTTGAAGCGACTCGGCGACGGGCACCGGCGGCGTCTCCGCCGCGGCGACCTTCTTGCCGGCAAGTGTGCCGATCATCACGACCACAAACAGATACATCGCCACGAAGAGAATCGCGCCGCCAATGCCGGTCTGAATCAAACGGCTGTTCCACTCCGGCGGCACATAGGGCGCCATGCCCAGCGGCGTGCGTCGCGGAGCGCCGAGCAATCCCACCGTGTGCATCGCGTTGGAGAAGATGATCATGCCGATGAACCAGAGCCATGCCTGCGCGACCGCCAGCTTCGGCTTCCACAGCTTACGGCCGGTCAAATGCGGCACGAGCCAGTAGGAAATGCCCATGAAGGACAGTGTTACTGCGGTCGCAACGGTCAGGTGCAGGTGACCTGGAATCCAGGCCGTGTTGTGGATCACCAGGTTGACATTGTACGAGGCATTGATGATGCCGCCGATGCCGCCGAACAGGAACAGGATGCCCGCCAAGAGCTGGGCGGTGACGGAGGGATCACCCCACGGGAGCGCCGGAATCCAGCCGAGCAGCCCCTTGCCGCCACGCTGCCGGCCGGCATACTCCAACGACGCGATCACCGTGAATGCCGTCATGAAGGACGGAAACGCCACGGAGTAGGTGAGAACGGCCTGGATCCACTTCCAGATCGCAGGGATGCCGGGATCCGCATATTGGTGGTGGAAGCCGAGCGGCACTGAGAGCACCAGGAAAAGCCAGAACGACAGGCGGGCCAGCGAGTCGCTGAAGAGCTTGCCTCCGGCCTGCTTGGGCAACATGCCGTACCAGGAGACGTAGGCCGGCAACAGCCAGAAGTAGACCAGCGGGTGCCCTGTGAACCAGAAATAGGTGCGCGAGAGCTGAGGATCGGCGCCGGGGATCAGGTTCAACGACCAGGGCAGGAGCATCGTCAGGATTTCGACAGCCACGCCCAGGGTGGCGATCTGCCACATGACCATGGTGACGAGCGAGCCGAAGGCGATGAAGGGCGTGCGTACGCCGGGATTCTGCTTGCGCCAACGGTAGTAGGTGATGTAGAAGCCGTAGCCCTCCACCCAACTGCCGACGACGACCAGTGTGAGGCCCAGATAGAAGAACGCGCTCGCCTTCATCGGAGCGTAAAAGGTGTAGAGGACCGTGGCCTCGTTGAGCAGCGTCGGAATAGCCGCCAGGATCAGGCCGACGACCATGATGATGAAGCCGGCCCAGTTCAGCTTGGGAAGGCGCAATGGCCGCTTCAGGCCGTACGTCATCGTCAGAGTGAAGAAACCCGTGATGAAGAAGGTGGTGAACACCAGTGCGTTCAGCACCCCGTGCAGGGTCAATCCCTGATAATAGGATTTTAACAGCGGCGCGATGATCGGGTAGAGATCGACGCCAGCATACTCGAAGGTCTGAAGCGGGCCAAACAGGCTCCCGATCGATAGCGCAATGATAGCGACAAGCGCATGCAGGCCGATGAAGCGCTTGTCGGCGGCAGGGATGACATAGGGGATTTCCCTGGCCGGCGCCGACGCCTGGACGCCCGCGCGAGCGCCTGCCCTTGCAGTAGTAGTGGCTGCCATCAACGATCTCCTTACTTCGGCGTGACGATGACCTTGCCGAACATCGCGGCGTGGCCCAGCCCGCAGTACTCGTGGCAGATGAAGTTGTACTCACCCGGCTTGTCGAGACTGGCGGTCAACTTCGACACCTGGCCTGGGACGATCTGCAGGTTGACATTGGTGCCGTCCAGATGGAAGCCATGTTGGACGTCCTTGCTGGTGACATAGAAGGTGACGGTGGATCCGGCCGGCACGGTGATCTCGCGCGGGTTGAAGCTCCAGATCTGGGAGAGGATGTACGCCTCGTACTTGCCGGGCGCCAGCTCGCGCAATCCAGGGTTGGCGAACGGACCCTCCTTATCGACCGTCTGCGGATTGACACGCGCCACGGGTGACGGCACTGCGATGCCGCCAGCAAGGCTGGTGACTGTGATGGCAAGCATGAAGACTGCCAGCAGCAGGACGCTGGCAATGATCCACCTCCGCTCCAGCCGATTGATATGCATTGAAGGTTTTTCCGCGGTCATATCGTCACCCCTCGCGACACCAGAATCAGATACACCGAAGCCCAGAGGATGATGAGCACGAGCATGAAGATGAGGAGAATGACGAAGGTGCCTCTCGGTTGAAACTCGTCGGCATCCTGCGAGCGCGGCAGGTTCTTCTCTCCGGACCCATTCTGTGCCATACCTTCCTCCTTTCCTAGTTCAGCAAGTGAGCCAAGTCGCTGGCAATGTCCTCGCCTGATGTGCCGTACGGGAAGATCAGGCGCAAGTACCCATTCTTGTCGATGACGACCACGCTGGCTGTGTGGTCCACCAGGTAACCGGTCGCAGGTGTGCCTTCATGCTTCTGATAGTAGATGCCGAGGGGCGTGGCCGCAGCGGCGATCTGGTCAGGTGCACCGCTCAGCCCGACGAAGCGCGGATCGAAGTTCGCCAGGTACTGCGACAGCAGCGTCGGCGTGTCCCGCTCGGGATCGACGGTCACCATCACCACCTGCACTTCGTCAGCCTTACGGCCCAGCGCCTTCAACCCCTGGGCAAGCTCCGCCAACGTGGTGGGACAGACATCCGGACAGAAAGTGTAGCCGAAGTAGAGCACCGTCACTTTGTTCCGGAAGTCGCTCAGACTCACAGGCTTGTCGCCCGGACCCACGAGCGTGAAGTCCGCGACAGGCTTGGTGGGCTCCATCGCGAAGCCATGATAGCGATAGGGCAACAGCCGCGACAGGAGGAACCAGGCCAGGATCGCTGCAGCCAGCACACCGAGTGAGGCGAGAATGAGCACACGAACGCGTTTCACTTGCAAGTCAGCCTCCGATCAGCCTCTGGCTAGTTTGCATAGCACATGAACAAGTGCGCCGCCTCATAGGCGAGCCGGCCGGCGCCCGCGCTGTTGCGCATCTCCTGCGCCAGCACGTCGAGCTGATGCAGAATCACCTGGGAATCCACGCTGCGCGCCTGAAGTCGATACTCACCGCGGATCATACCAAACGGATCCACCAGGACTGCGGCCGGCTCATACTCATAACCACCGCCGGGCTTCGGCGCATAGTACACCTCGAAGCCGCCCCCGATTGTCTGCTTGAGGCGAACCGGATCTCCGCTCGCCACACGCCAGCGAGCCGGGTCGGCCCCCACCGAGCGAGCATAGGCGCGCATCGACTCCGATGCGTCTCGCTGGGGATCGAAGAGTATCGTGACAAGCGCGACGGGGAGGCCGGCCGCATCGTATCGAGCGGCATGATCCTGCACCGCATTCATGATCGCAATGAGCGGCTCACAAGCGGTGTCACACCCGGTATAGCCAAACGTATAAAGGACAGTCTGGCCCCGCAGGTCCTCGCTGGTCAAGCGCTGCCCGGTCTGGTCGGTGAGGATGAAGGAAGGCGCAGGACGGAGGCGCGGCAGCACTTTCACCGGCTGGAGCGTGGCGAACGCCACGACGCCCAGCACCATCAGGGCGAAGATCACGGCCAGCAGCCGCGGCCAAAGCCGGGACATCTCTCTTGGCTTGCCGGGCTTCAAGACCTGCTCGGCTTCCACGGGTTGGCTCCTGTCACTCTGTGCAAAAAAGGATCATCACCCAGCCCAATCAGTGGGACCTATCACATGGTATTTTATATTACTGAGTACAAAATAGCAAAAAACAGGACGACGCCTCACGGTCTCAACTCCCCGTGCTCTGGTAGCGGCGAACTCCGACACGCCAGATCAGCAGAGCAGCGATGAAGACCGCCATCGCCACGAACGGGGACAGGAACGGCATCCACCGCGGAAGTCTGAACGGGTCCGGTTGAGCGGCCGGGCGAGATCGGACGCGATGCGGCCTTTCATGATCGCTTCGGAAAGCTCGCGGTTGCCGAACGCCGACATCGCCATCAACAGTGACTGGGAGAGCACCACGTAGGTCACCGCGTCTCGTACATCCGACCCGCCGACCGCCGCGCGATCTGGAAATAGCGCGAGATAGACGTAGACATAGACTGCGCCGAAAAAGGTATTGGTGATGATGCCGGCGAGATTGGCTGCGCGATAGGCTAGATGCTTCTGGAACGACTTCAGCGCCACCGCCAGGCAGATGCGCATGAGGCTGCCACACTCCAGTGAACCATTGTACCGCGGAAAGCGCTGGGCGTCCAGCACACAACCGGGGGACCGGGGGTTGCGGTGTTCCGCTCCCCATGTGATAGAATGGCGCTGTTTGGCCAGGAGCGTTGGGCGGACCCGGCGGCCCAGCGTTGCGACAAGAGTGGCCGAACGGCCGCTTCAATGAATGCAACAACCACAGGGAGAGGGAGCTCATGAACGACAGAGTCGCAGGAGCTGCGGACGGCGCAACCACTGCCCAACACGTCACACTCGAGGGCGGCTCCACCCAATCCGTCACCGCCGAAACGGTGACCGTCAACGGCGGCAGCATCGGTCAGGCCAACGCGGTCACAATCAACCTGACGGACGGCGGCATCGCCCAGGCCCAGGCAAACTCGATCAGCGTGACCGACGGCGGCATTGCTCTGGCCAAGGGTGAGCTCATCAGCGTCCAGGAAGGCGGCGTTGCGGCAGCCTTGGGCCGCCGCGTCGAGGTGCGCGGCGGCTCCATCGCCTTCGTGGCGGCCGGCGAGGTTGGCGGCGATGCGAGGGTGCTGATCGACCTGCGCGCGGCGGTCGTTTTCGGACTGCTCGTCGGACTGTTGATCGGGGTGTTCAAGCTGCTGGCACACCGCCGCGCAGATCTGCTCGATCTCTGATGTCCACCGGACTTCGATCAGGTTGGGCGCTATGCTCCTGTTCGCGATGATGCATGCTCGCCAGGCGCTGCGGTTGTTTCGGAACGCGCTGGCCTGGTTGTTGGAGCTCCACAAGCCTGTCCCGGAGCGCAGCGAGGCCGAGATCGCGGCGGAGGTGGAGCGCAACTACCGGTGGAACTTCTCAGTCAACCTGCTGGATGGAGCGTTCTTCTGGTTCGGCGCAAGTTTTATGTCAAGCGCCACGATCCTGCCGTTGTATGTCAGCAAGCTGACGACGAGCCCACTGGCGATCGGGCTGCTGGCGGTTCTGGGACAGGCCTCCTGGTATCTGCCGCAGCTTTTCACCGCCAACCTCGTAGAGCGACTGGCCCGCAAGAAGGCGGTGGTCGTCAACCTGGGCCTCTTCCTCGAACGCCTGCCGGTGTGGGGGCTGGTGCTGTCTGCCCTGATCGCAGTGAGCAATCCGACCCTGGCTCTCGTCCTCTTCTTCATCTGCCTGGCCTGGCACGGGCTGGGCGCAGGCTCACTCGGCGCAGCGTGGCAGGACATGATCGCCAGCATGTTCCCGGTGGAGCGCCGCGGCCGTTTCGTGGGCATCACGAACTTCATCGGCGCCGGCACCGGCGCACTGGGGGGCATTGCCACGACATGGCTGCTCACCAATCTGCCCTACTCGATGAACTTCGTTGCCCTCTTTGCCATCGCTGCGACGGCCATCCTGATCAGTTGGGGCTGGCTGGCGCTGGCGCGCGAACCGGTGCAAAGATCGACGACGCCGCGGCGCAGCACGGTCGAATACCTGGTCGGCCTGCCCGATCTGCTCCGGCGCGACCACAACTTCCGCCGCTTCCTGATCGCCCGGCTGCTGATGGCGCTGGCGGGCATGGGCATAGGGTTCATCACCGTGTCGGCGATCAACCGGTGGCAGATCCCCGATAGTACGGCCGGCCTCTTCACTATCGCGTTTCTCGCCGGACAGACGGCGGGCTACATCGGCTTCGGATTCCTGGCAGATCGCTTCGGACACAAGCTCGCGCTGGAGCTAGCGATCCTGGCCTCCACCCTCGGTTTTGCCTTGACGTGGCTGGCTCCTACGCCCGAGTGGTACTTCGCTTCGTTCATCCTGTTCGGCATCGGATCAAGCGCCATGGTCGGGTCCGCCATGCTGGTGGTCATGGAGTTCTGCGCGCCGGAGCGAAGGCCGACTTATGTAGGCATCAGCAGCACAGGGGTGGGCGCCGTCAGCTTCGTTGCGCCGCTGATCGGCGCAGCACTGGCAAGCATCAGTTACGACCTGCTTTTCGCGGTGTGCGTGGTCATCAGCAGCCTCGCGCTGATCCTGATGCGCTGGTGGGTGCGCGAGCCGCGTTGGACGCGGTCCAACACGGCAAGCGGCACGCCGGTCGCGAACCAGTGACATCCAGCATTCTGCGCGGCATCCTGGCCTGCACGATCCTGGCCGGGACGGCGCTGGAGCTGGCCCGGCCCGCCACCGCGCAGACGCACACGCCGCCCGATCCGCGCTTCGGCATCGTCGAGACTTACGTCAATCCCGCCGCCGCGACCGAAGCCGGCGCCGGTTACACGCGCATCATCCTCCGCTGGGACGTGATCCAGCCGGCCGGGCCTGCTGACTGGAAGCCAGCAAATGTCCCCGACCCCTTCATTGCACGAGAGCTGGCGGACGGCCGACAGGTCGTGGGGCTACTTATCGGCACGCCGGCCTGGGCGAGCGCGGATGGGGTGGCCGATGCGCGCGCCGTGCCCAAGATGGAAGCCTGGGAAGCATTCGCGCGCCGCATGGCGCAGCACTACCGCGGCCGCATCCAGCACTGGATCATCTGGAACGAACCGGATGTGTGGGAGCCTGGGCATCCTGGCAGCACGTGGCTGGGCAGCGAAGCCGACTATGCCCGTCTGCTCGAGACGGCCTATCGCGCCATCAAAGAGGTCGATCCAGGGGCGCAGGTGGCGATGGCGGGGCAAACGTACTTCTGGGATTGGACGCACGGCCGCCGCCTCTACCTCGACCGTCTGCTCGATATCATCGCCGCGGATCCCGATGCGAAGTCCCACGGCTACTTCTTCGATATCGTGCCGTATCACCTCTACTTCAATCCGGTGCAGCCGCCCCGGATCATCGGCGAGGTGAAGGGGTCTCTGGCGCGGCATGGCATCGCGGGCAAGGAAATCTGGATCAACGAGACCAACGCACCGCCTTCGGATGATCCGACCGAGCAGCCATGGTCAACCCCCCGCTATCGCACCTCGCTGGATGAACAAGCAGCGTTCGTGATCCAGCAGATCGCGCAGGCGTTCGCGGCCGGAGCTGCTCGCGTCGCGTTCTACAAGCTGCGCAACAGCGCCGACCACCCCGAATCGATTGAGCCGTTCGGTCTGCTGCGCGGCGACGATTCGCGGCGTCCAGCATTCGACGCCTTTCGGACGGCCGCCGCCTACTTGGGTGGCTTTCGCAGCGTGTCGAAGCAGGAAGCGGGGCAAACGGTCGCAGTCACCTTCGACCGCGGCGGCCAGACCACCACCGTGCTGTGGACATGGGGGCAAACGCCAGCAGTCGTGCGCGTGAGGGCCATCGCCCCTACCGGGTTGCTGGTGGATGCCCGCGGACAAGCCGCACCGATCACGGCCGTAGATGGCGTCTACGTCGTCGATTTGCCTGGGGCGAGGTGCAGCGCCGGCCCGGATTGCAGCATCGGTGGCGCGCCGCGGCTGCTGATCGAGGCGGGCGCACCTGCCGGCCGCGCCGCTCTCGCGCCAGCGCCGACGCTGCGACCCACCGCGTCCTCGACGATGACGGCTGCGCCTTCACCCTCCGCAACCGCTACGGTGACTGCCGCCGCGGACGCGGCGGCAGTCAGCACGCCGACGTCTACGGCGTCTCCCACCGCCACGGCAGGAACGTCGCCGACGGCCGCGTCCTCACCGACCGCTTCCCCAGCCCCGGCGACCGCCGCACCTGCCATACCAGAAGGCGCGCCCGCACCGGCCGGCCATGATGGCGCTCGTGGCGATTGGATGCTGCCGGCCGTCCTGGTTGCACTCAGCGGCTTGCTGGCAGTCCTTGCGGCGGCGCGGCGCAGACCGTAACGGATCAGGCGCAGCGCGGCAGCACGTCGCGCTGCGCGGCGACCAGCCTCTCCAGCGCCGCCGGTGCGCCTATCCTGTCACCGATCGCCGGGTCGACCCGAACCGCCTCCGCCAGCGCCGCGCGGTCCCGCCAGGCTGCACCCTCCGCGACGAGCTCATGAACATCTGAGACGCGGCGACAGAGTGCGCCCAACCGTCCAGGCAGACGGCCGACCTCGAGGCCGCGCACCGTGCTCCCCGCCACCATGGCAGGGACTTCCACCACGCGACCCTCGCACGCGACCCTCGGGCAAATCGGACAGGCAGCCGGCATCGGGCAGGTTAAGGATGGGCACGCGCCGAGTCGCGCTGGCTG
>CAYRFV010000116.1:0-16037 GCA_964423545.1 uncultured Anaerolineales bacterium
TTTTCGCCCGAAGACGGTGTCATCTGGCCGGCGGCGGTTCGGGTGGCGCCGAGGCGGGTCAGGGCGCTGCCGAGCGGTGCAGCACGAGCGGAAGATAGCGTCGCGTGGGGGAGGTGACCGTCGCCCATGCCGCCGACCGGCGGCCGCGATCGTCCGTGATCTCGGTCCAGTCAGAGACCCGGCCGCCGCTCAGGGTGCTGGTCAGCGCTGCGGTGAAGCCAAGCTGCACCTGTGCACCCGGCTCCAGCGCGTCAGACCAGAGCACTCGACCCGGACGCGCGGTCGCCAGACCACGCGAAGCCCACAAGCTGTCCGCCACCAACGCGACCTCGGCTGGCAAGGTGTCGGTGAGATGGGCGGTGGTCGACAGCAGGCCCACATTCCGCACGGTAATCGTGTATCGGAGCGTCTCGCCGGGCGACGCTTGGCCGGGGTTGACCTGTTCCGCAAGGGTCAGCCACGGCACATCGACCACCACCGGCGCATCGACGGTGACCGCTAAGCCGTCGCCGGCGTAGAGGTGAGCGCGCAGCGGCACGTGGGCGCCGGCAGGAAGGCTGCTCGACAGCTCCACATCCGCGCCCAGGGTCAGCAGCGCGTCCGGCTGCAGTGAACCCGACCAGACCAGCGCGTTCTCCGCTGCTTCAAGGCGCCAGGGGCCGCGCAGGCTGCCAGGCGCCACGATCGCTCCTGGCGGCAGCGGCAGACGGGCGCGCAGATCGGCCCGCGCTTCGGTTTCCGCCGCAAGGCCCAAGGTGAGCGTGATCGGAATCCGGCCGCCCGCGGCTGCAAAGGCAGGCGCCTGAAGCCTGCTCTCACCCAGAGGGCTCAGCCAGAGCACGGCGCGGCCGAGGAGCGCCGTGCGGGCGTCGTCATCCAATGCTTCCAGCGGAAACGCGAAAAACATCGTGCGCCACGTGGGCGCGCTCTTGGCGACCGCCACGGTATTCTGCCGGTTGTCCTGAAGCACACCCGATGCACTCTGTTCGGGCAGAATGCCATCGCTCCAGTTCTGGTACGGGTAGACCAGGCGCCACGGTCCCAGGTCGTCCCCCAATGGCCCCCCGGATGAACTCAGTGCTTCGCCGGTGTTCACCGACAAGAGGCTCGTTGCCACTCCCAATCGCTGCTGCACGAAACTGTCGATCCCGGTCACATCCAGGACATCCTGGCCCGTGAGCAACAGGCGGCCACCGTGGTCAAGAAACGCAGCGAGGTTCGTCTCGTCCCTCGGCGACAGCGGCTCATGCCAGTCGTAGCCGGTCGTCCACACCACGACTTTGTAATCCATCAGTACGTCGGCGGTCGGAGGCGCGCTGCCACCGTTGCTGGTGAGAACATCGTAGGCCAGGGCCAGCGAATCCAGTGTACGCGTGTAGCGAGCGGCATAGTTGTACCAACGCTGGTCATCCAAAAAGAGAATCGGCGCCGGAGTCTTAATCGTGAGCGCAACGGCGCGAGTGATGGATGCGTCACCCCGGCTGCGCAGGGTGACCGTATAGGTCGCCCGCGCATCCGTCGGGGCGGCGGCCGGGACCGCCACCCGCAGTCGCGGCGCTGCCGATGTGCATCCCGCCAACTCGAAGGCGCCCTCACCTGAGATGCTGTCGCCTCCGGGCAGCCGAAGCTCCGCCGGCCACGGACCGCCCTCCAGCCTCACCTCGATCGTATCGGTCATGATCCCAAGGCTGTCGACCATCAGATCCACATCGAATGCTGCACCGGAGCGCCCGATCAAGGGACCGGTCGGTCCTCGAACAGCAAAGCCGAAGGGATCGGGCGGGGCGGCGAACCAGTCCAGGATGCGTCGTGTCAATTCGATGCGCACATCGCCTGGGCCGGCGCCCTCCAGTCCGAATCCCAACCACGCCGCACGATAGGGCCGGCAGATGCCGGACAACGCCCCACCGATCGTTGCGCCCGGCCAGGTCAACGCTGCGAGCGTCTGGGTCGGGCTCTGCAGCGTTGCGCTATCGGGATGGAACTGATTGTGCGCGCTGTCGGCGGTATTCAGCGTCACGGTGACGCCCGCCAACGGTCCTGCCGACGCGCCGGCAAGCGGCGCCAGGCTGCCTCCGCTCGACCACATCAGATCCATGTCGTCGTTGAAGTAGCTTGCCAACGGCAGGTACGCCAGGCCGCTGCCGTCCAGATACGCGATGTCCTGGCCGCTCACCCACAGGCGGCCGCCTGCCCACAGATACGCGCTCAGGTCGCTGCTGGCGCCCACCAGTCCCGGCGAATCATACGGGGCCGACCAAACGACGACGTCGTAGTCCTTGAGGGTCGGAAACTTCGGGGGTTGGCCGGGCAGACCCGCGTCGTCGGAGAGTGAAGTGATCGGCCACAAAACATACGGGTAGTCGAGGGCGTCTAGCGCTTCAGAGAAATACGATATGTGACTCTCATAGTACCAGCGGCCGCTGTCCACCAACAGGATGCGCGGCCCGGGGAGCAGGGACGCATCCAGCGAGGACCCGACTCCCGCGGTGACGGTAATGGCGCGGCGTCCAATGCGGTGTGCGTCCGCACTGAAGCGCAGATTCCACGGACCTTCGGGCAGCGCCAGGCTGAAGAGGCCGGTCGTAGGGTCGGTCCGGCTCTCCAGGGGCGCGCCCTCCACCGTGATCGTGGTCGAAAGGGGGGAGCCGGTCAGACTGTCGGTGACTCGGCCAAAGACGGAGCCGACCGGCAGCGCGGGCAGGACAATCGAGACCCTCGCCCGCTCTCCGCTCACGACCCGCACCGAACTGACGCCCGTTGGCGCAAAGCCGAAGGCGCGAGCCTCGACATCGTATAGGCCTGGCAGCAGGGCTAACGTGAACTCCCCCACAGCGTTCGCCGCCACCGTAACAGGAGCGCGACCGCTATCGCGCGGGGTCACTGTGACGGCCGCACCCCTGACCCCGGCGCCGTCGGCGCGTGCGACCCTGCCATCGAGTTGGCCGCTGGCGGTCACCTGCAACGCGGCCGCATAGGCATCGATCAGGCCCCACCCGGTGTCGTTGTTCGGCAGATCGTTGCCCAGCGGTCGTGCTGTGCTGCGCAGGTGCAGTTCGATCTCCTCGATGGACAGCGCTGGAGCCGCTTGCAGCAGCAGTGCAGCCAAACCCGCGACATGGGGCGCGGCCATGCTGGTGCCGGTGCCCAGCGCCCAGCCACCTCCGACGAACGTCGAGCGCACCTTCACCCCCGGCGCGGCGACATCGGGCTTGGCGCCACCACAAGTATTCGGCCCTCGGCTGGAGAACGATGCCACCAGGCCCTCCGCATCGAGCGCGCCAACCGCAATCGCCTCCCGGTAGCTCGCAGGACTGCCGATTGTGCCTGCGTTCGGACCCCGGTTGCCCGCCGAGAAGACGGGAACGATCCCCGCCGCACGCAACGCCATGACATCGCTCAGGAAGCGAGTGTCCGAACCGTTTTCGTTGCCCCAGGAGTTGTTGACCACATCAGGCGCCAGCGCGGGATCGCCCTCGGGCGCGATCACCCACTGAAACGCGTCGTGGATCCAGCTCTCGTAGGTGAACCCGCCGATGTCAAACAGCTTCACGGCGATCCACTGCGCGCCGGGCGCCATGCCGACGCGATTCCCCGCCCCATCATCGCCAACCATGGTGCCCATCGTGTGCGTGCCGTGGCCGTGGCTGTCCCCTGGGTAGAGATAGGACTCCCCGGTGGAGACATGCCAGTTCCCGAAATGCACGGCCGGCGCAGGCCCACGGTGCCCGCGGTAGCGCTTCAGGAGGGCAGGGTGCTGCCAGTCCACGCCTGTGTCAAGGTTTGCCACCACCACCCCGGCGCCGTCGAGACCCAGTGCGGACCTCACCAGATCAGCGCGCACCATGGCCAGGTTCCAGGCCTCATCGGCGGCCGCATCCGGCGTCGCGGTGGACGTGAAGACAGTCTCCTGCAGGGAAATCCGCTCATCGGGGCGAACCTGCACCACATCATCGCGCAGCGCCAGGGCGGCGATCAGCGCCGGCTGCGCCTCCAGGGCAACGACCGGGCTGATCCAGAAGGCGCGCACGTTGCGCGCCTGGCCGGCCTCGGACGCGGCTGTCAGCGCCTGCTGCAGCGACGCGGAGCTCTGTGCTGCATCATTTTGCAGCGCAGTGATCACCTCGCGACGAAGCGCCAGGCGATCAGGCGCGAGCGGCGGCTGGGCTGCCAGCACGTCACCGCGCCGCCATTCTACGATGATGCGGTGATAGACGTCCGGTTGGGCTTCGGCCAGAGCGCGATAGAGCGTTGGGTGCAGGCGTCCGCGCAGATCGACGGAGAGGAAAGGCGCCGCAGTGGACGACGGCGAAGGGGTGGGCGGCTGGCCGTGGTCGATCGGCCCGGGTGGACCCGCCGCAACCGCACCTGCCCAGAAACAGGTCAGCAAGCCCCACAGCGCGAGCAGGATCCACGAACGTCGACGCCGATTCATTGTGGCTGCGGCTGGCAGAGCGAGGCGCCGGCCCCGGCGGAATGGTAAACATACGTCTTGCCGCCGGCCTCCAGGATGATCCGATAACCGGGCACAAGCACCTGCGCGTACATCCTGCCAGGTTCGGGGCAGCCGATGCTCGTATCCGGCCAGTCGACCGCCTCAACGGAGACCACCTTGATGTCGGCCGGCGGGATGCCGGTGCGCTTCGATAGGTCGTCGACCGCGCTCTTCGTCTCCTGGGCCACAACGGGCCCGCCTGTGCCTGGAGCGATGGCCCGTCCGGGCAGAGGAGCCGGCGGCGCCGTTGCCTGTTTCACCGGCGTCGCAATCGGGCTGATCGGCGAGATGAGGGTCGGCAACGGAACCCGCGTCCGAACAGGCGCTTGGGTTCGCACCGGCGCCCGTGTCGGCGAAGCAGCAGGGGCCACCGGTCCAGCGCTACAGCCGGCGACCGCAAACCCCATAACCCACCCGATGAACAGAGACCGAAGCCGTCTTGGGCGAATGCTGAGCATGACGTCCTTCCTTTCGGCGCGATCCACACACGCCGGATCGCGCTGCGACTGATCGTCTATCAGACGGGGTGACGGCATCGGCGGTTCCTGCATCAACGCATACCGATCAACACCGATACGAGCAGCCGTTGGATGACCTGCAAGCCGATCAGCGCAATGATCGGAGACATGTCGAGCCCGCCCAGGGGAGGGATCACACGGCGGATCGGCTCCATGATCGGCGAAGTGATCCGGTGGACCAGCGTCAGGATCGTGTAGACCGCATCTGGCAGCTGCACGCGCGCTGCCAGAACCCAGCTTCCCAGCACATCCACCAGGATGAGGATCGACAAAATCTCGAACAGGAGATTGACCAGACTGAGCACCGGGTAGATCATTTGTCACTCGCCTTATCGGAAGTTCTGTCTGCCACTTCGCCGAGCATTCGCGAACGCTGGTAGGCAGCCCAGATCGCCCTGGAGATCACCGTGCGGAAGCTGCCCTTTTCCAGTTGGTAAAGCGCCTCCGCCGTAGTCCCGCCCGGCGAGGTGACCTGGTTGCGCAGTTCGGTGAGATGAGCGCCACTGGCGCGCGCGATGGCGACTGAGCCGTCGATCGTCTGGTAGACCAGCTCCTGCGCCACCCTGCGGCTGAAACCCATATGAACTCCGGCGTCGATCAGCGCCTCCATGAAGAGGAAGACATAGGCCGGTCCGGTGCCGCTGAGGGCGGTGGCCATATCCAGATAGCCCTCATCATCGACAAAGATCTCCTTGCCGAGCGCGCCCAGGATCGCCTGGGCCTGGCGCCGGCCGATATCATCGACCACAGCGGTGGCTGTCCACACCGTCATGCCGTGTCCGATCTGTCCTGGCGTGTTCGGCATGGCCCGGACGATCTTCTCTGCCCCCAGGCCACGACGGATGCGTTCGATGGCCGCACCGGCCACGATGCTGATCACCAGGTTATCGGCGCCGATCCCTTCTCGTATCTCCGGCAGCACCTTGGGCAACGTTTGGGGTTTGACGCTGAGCACCGTGATGGTCCCCGCGCGCGCTGCCAGCAGGTTGTCGGTCGTAGTGCGAATGTCGTAACGGCCGCGCAGCGTTTGGAGGCGATCATGCAGCGGATCGCTGGCGGTGATTGCCTCCGGGTCGATCAGGCGTTGGGCCAGGATGCCGCGGATCATCGCCTCGCCCATCACACCGGCCCCAATGAAGGAAAGGGTCGCGTTGGTCAGCAATGGGTCTCCTCCCGCTATAACTCAGATTGGATAGTGCTCGCCCCGAAGAGCGCCCGTCCGATCCGCACCATGGTGGCTCCCTCCTCGATCGCGACCTCGAAATCGTCGGTCATGCCCATAGAGAGATGCCGCCAGTCGAGCACCGGAAATCGCTGCGCCATTGCGTCACGCAGACGGTGCAGTCCGGCAAACACTGGCCGCGCTTCCTCTGGATCGCGGACCATCGGCGCCATCGTCATCAGGCCCTGCACCCGCAGGCCGGGGAGCAACGCAATCGCCTCGACGGCGGCAGGCAGCTCGTCGGGCGCCAGTCCGTACTTGCTGACCTCGCCCGCCACATTCACTTCGAGCAAGACCGACAGCTCCTGGCCTGCGGCCAGGCAGGCGCGGCTTAGCCGGCCCGCAAGCTTGACCGAGTCCACCGAGTGCAGCATGCTAGCCCACGACAACACGGCATCGGCCTTGCGGCTCTGCAGATGGCCGATCATGTGCCACTCGACGGCCGGTCCTGCACGGGAGAGGGTGGAAGGCGGCAATCCGAGCAGCGCCGCGACGGCTGCCGCTTTCGGCGCAGCTTCCTCGATGCGATTCTCGCCAAAGACGCGCAGGCCAGCTCGATGAGCGGCAGCCACCACTTCAGCGCCATGCATCTTGCTCACGGCTACCAGCGTGATCTCGGCGGGGTTGCGTCCCACGCGCTGCGCCGCACCGGCGATGCGAGACTGCACGGCGGCGATACGGGGGCCCAGGGCAAGATCAATCATGCTTCCGTTCCAGTCCGAAACCCCCGTCGCAGACCGATGCGCACAGACGGCAGGCTGCACCGAGGCAGGGCTCGCAGGAACCGTGTGCCTCCGCGCTCCCGCTCAGCGCCTGGCGTCACGCTCGCAGCGCCATCACTGCGCCGAAGTGACCCGTCTTGCCATTTTCGGCTCGATAGGAGTAGAACTCATCCACCCGGCAGGCCGTACACAGCCCGGCCACCTCGATCCTCTGCACACCGGCATCGATCAACCAGCGGCGATTGGCCGCCCACAGATCGAAGTGACGGCGCACCTTGCCGGGGCGCGCCAACAGGAGGTCGCCGGCATGCGAGAAAGCACTGCGCACGGCGTCGCCGACCTCATCCCCGACCTCATAACAGCACGGTCCGATGCTGGGGCCGATGCCGGCCACCAAGTCCTCGGGCCGGCTGCCGTATTCGCGCGCCAGAGTCTCGACGGCAACGCGGCTTGCACCCTGGACGGTGCCGCGCCATCCACTGTGGACCACGGCCGCCGCTCGCCGCACCGGATCGTACAGCAACACCGGTGTGCAGTCTGCATAGCGCAGCACGAGTCCCACATCCGGTCGATCGGTCACGAAGATGTCGAAACCCGTGTAGACCTGGCCCCGGTCACTCCACTCGATGCGACGAGCGTTCGCCGTGTGGCGCTGATTCGGGCTCACCGTATCCTCGCGCCGCAGACCCAGCGCAGCACACACCCGGTCCAGATTCTCCCGCACTGCCGCCGGGTCGTCGCCGGTGCCAGTGGTCAGATTCAGCGAGGCATACCTGCCCGAGCTCACGCCGCCGTGGCGGGTGGTGACTGCATGGACAACT
Source organism: uncultured Anaerolineales bacterium (assembly GCA_964423545.1). Lineage (GTDB taxonomy): Bacteria > Chloroflexota > Anaerolineae > CG2-30-64-16 > CG2-30-64-16 > JALOOE01. The sequence continues at coordinate 7,779 of CAYRFV010000116.1, forward strand.
TCCGGGAAACCATCCAGCGCTTCAAAGGTGTAGTACGCGACGCCGTTGGGTTGGTGTCGGATCATCCATTCTCCGCTGGCGCGTCAGGCCGCGCCTGAGTTGGGCATGCCCAGCCGCGGGAGCAGCTCAAGGTGCAACTTGTCGCTGCATACCCCACACGCAGCGCAGTGCACTGCGTCCGGCGGATGCACTGCGTCCAGCGGATGCACTGCGTCCGGCGGACGCACTGCGTCTGGCGGACGCACTGCGTCTGGCGGACACCGATGGCCTAGCTGCTCAGCCAGTGATAGCCGCCGCTCATGGCGATGGAAGCTCGGTGTGACGCCTCCTTGCACCACGTCCCACGGTTGCACGCTCCCCGGAGTGCGCGCGCCGGTGAATTCACTTGCCGACAGACCATGACGCGCCAGGGCGTCGTGGAACGTGCGCAGGCTGCGCTGTCGGGCACCCAGCAGCACGGCGGCCAGGCGTCGGTCGCCTCGCGCCAGGACGGCCTGGACCTCAGCCCACTGCGGCGACTCCGCATCTATAGCCACATGGTGCCGCGCCAGGGCTCGCCTGATCGTCGCCTGCCGCGCCTGAAGAATCTTGACCGGAGTCATGGTTTCCCACTGGAACGGCGTGTGCGGCTTGGGTACGTACGGTGTGGCGTTGATGGCGATGTTGCGCCGAAAGATCGTCTTTGCCTTCAGTGTGAAATCGATGATGCCCTGGACGTCATCGTCCGTCTCGGTGGGGTGACCGACCATAAAGTAGAGCTTAAGGGCCGGAAAGCCAAACTGCTGGGCCAGATCGACGGCAGACAGCAGATCGTCCTCGGTTTGGCTTTTGCTGATCACCCGGCGCAGCCGTTCGGTGCCTGCCTCGGGAGCGATGGTCAGCGTCTGCGCTCCGCTGGCAGCCAACGCCCTTACCAGAGGCACACTGATCGGGTCAGTGCGCATGGAGCTGACACTGATTCTGGCGCCCATGGCCTGCAGTTCAGCGGCCAGGTCGTCGATGCGCGAATGATCGGACACCGCGGCCGAAACCAGCCCGATGCCGGGCTGGTGGCCGCCTGTCGGCCCTCCATGTGCGTACACCGGCAGCCGGCGCGCCAGCGCTGTCCGCGCCCAATCGAGAATGCGTTCGAGCGGCTGCTCGCGCGGCGGCCGGTAGACGTACCCCGCCAGACAGAACCGGCAGCCGCGACCGCAGCCGCGCGCGATCTCGATCAGGTGCATCTGCCCAAACTCGCTGTCGGGCGTGTACAGGCACGACACCGGCTCGGTTTTCGCCATGTCCGCCACCCAGAGACGCTCGACCTGCCGAGTCACGCCGCTTAAGCCACCATATCTCTCGGGCACATAGACGCCGGGCAGGCCATCCAGCGCGTCGAGCAGGCGCTCGCGCTCGTCTCCGATGCCATCGCGCAGGGCATCGATCAGCTGGGGCAGCAGCTCCTCGACCTCACCGATCACGATGGCGTCAAACAGCGGCGCCATCGGTTCCGGGTTCGCTGAGACCCCTGGCCCACCGGCAATCAGGAACGGCCGGTGCTTATCGTCGTGTCTGACCCCGGCCCGCTGCAACATCGACGCAACGTTGAAGTAATCCATCTCGAACGAGATGGTGAACGCCCACACGGCGAACTCAGCCACGGGCGTCTGCGACTCCAGCGTCACCAGCGGCTCGCCCGCAGGCCGCGCTTCATCCCAGAACACGCGCTCGCAAACCACGTCGGGCTCGGCGTTGAGCAAGCGATAGAGGATCTGCAGCGCAAGGCTCGCCATCCCGACGGAGTAGCGGTTCGGGTAAGCTAACGCCACCGTAAGCCGACCACCGTGGTCTTTGTGAATCGTGCCGGTCTCGCGGCTGAGCACCGCCTTTGCGGCGGCGGCTTGCTTCCAGGTTGGCATACTACAACAGCCCGTGACTCAATTCCTGCAACTGCCATTTCAGGCTGGCCGGCAGCCAGCCCCAGCTCTCCATTTGCGTGGCGATGATCGCGCCGGCCTCACGGGCCATATAGAACAGACGCAACGGCCAATCGATGCGATGCACCTGCGTCGAGGTCGGGCTGGTCGTGGCGTCTACGCCCTCACGCTCGAATAACCAGCGCGACCGGAACAGGTGCAGGGGGTGGCTCACCAGGACCGCAGTGTGCCAATCGTGTGCAGCCATCACGCCAGCCGCCGCATGTGCATCCTCCGCGGTGTTCGTCGTGCCGTCGGCCAGCAGGATCCGATCAGCTGGCACCCCCTGTTGGATCGCCGTGCGGCGGCACACCGCCGCCGCCGACAGCCGCTCATTCTTGAAGCCGCCGGTGCAGATGATGTACGGCGCTGCGCCCGCTCTCCATACCTCGACAGCGTGCGCAATGCGGCTCGCCAGGTCCGAACTCGGCCGGCCATCCGGCTCCACGCGCGCGCCGAGCACCACGATCACATCCGCATGGCGCGCGTCGTCGCGCTGGCCCAGCCGGTCCACCTGCCAGGCGAGTAGGGCAAAGCCGAGCAGAGCGACGAACATCCCCAGGACGAGTGCGAGCGCCACGACGCGCGCCACCCGACCACCCATTCGCTTCATGGGCGATGATTATACCACAGGAGGCGAAAAAGAGACCTGCGCGGCCAGTCATGTCAGCTTCCCATTGGCTGGCGGCGCAGGCCTCGTCGGAAGTGCTCGGAGCGGGTGAGAGTGCGCGCTGTCTATGCAACACCCGTTGCCGGTTACTCGAACTCCGGGAACGTGCTCTGATGCAGCTCGCGCAGCAGGGCGTTGAATGCCACGCCGATAGGATACAGGCAGCTCGCGCGATCGCGCCCGCCCAGCTTCCACTCCAGCGCCGACATGTATGCCGCGCCGTAGACCAGACGCCCCTGCCATTCATCGCCGTACAGAATCACAAAGTCGGAGGGGACCGTGGCCGGTTTCAGCACGTAGTTGATCTGGTTGAGGATCCCGATCTTGCGATTCTCGTTATAGACGTTGCAGCGCTCGATGGCGGCAAGGAGTTCCTGGTACGGACGCGACGCATTCTCGGCCAGAGGGGGCTGCTTTGGCAGGGCCGTCAGCGTGGCCTTAATGCCAGGAATCGGCGTGAGAGTCGGCACTGCCACGGCCGTTCCTGCCGGCGTCGGCGTGTGAGCGATGGCAGTTGGGGCGGGGGGTGCGCCGCAACTTGCCGCCACGACCGCCAGGGCCATGCCGGCAAGAGCCAGCCAAACCGGTGCAGGAGCACGAGGGAGCCAATCCATCACTTTGTCTGCAGCGAGCGAACGTAAGCGAACAGGTTCTCCATGCCGCTCGGGCTGATCTGCGAGGGCCCGAAGAGGTGCTCGTTGCCCAACCGGCCCTTGGCGCCCGTGCGCAGAAGATCATCGAACTCGCCGGCAGGCAGGGTCCATGTGGCGATGCCCTTGCCTTTGCCTTCGACCCCTTCGCCCCTGTCGCCGTGGCAGCCGGCGCACTTATTATCGTAAACCGTCTTGCCGGCTACGGGATCACCCTTGCTGGGCACATCGGCTGCGGGCGCCACAGCCTGCGGTGTGATCACGGTGGTGGCCTGGGCGAAAGCGCCCTGTGGGGTGGGAATACCTGGGACGGGTGTGCCGGGTGCACTCCCTCGTGCCCCGCCGCAAGCCGCCAAGAGGATCGACAAGACCAAAAGGAATGCGAGTCGTGGTCGGGTGTTGATCATCGGTCTCTGCCTCGCTGTACCGTCACTCGAGAGTCAACTTCGGATCCAACGCGTCGCGCAGCCCATCGCCAAGAAACGAGAAACCCAACATGGTCAGCGCAATCAAAATCGTGGGGAACAAACCGATGTGCCAGTAGACGCGGATATAGGCGCCACTGACGCCTACCATCTTGCCCCAACTGGGCAGCGGATCGTTCACGCCGATCCCCAGGAAGCTCAGGCTCGCCTCGGCAAAGATGGCTGCGGGGATTCCGAAGCTCACCGCAACAATCAGGGGTGTCAACGCATTGGGCAGGATATGGCGAAAGATCACGCGGTTTTCGGTCGCACCGATGGCCCGGGCGGCGTCCACGAACTCCTTCTCGCGCAAGGTCAGGAACTGGGCACGCGCCAACCGCGTTGCACCGATCCAACTCGTCAGACCGAGCACAAAGATCACTTTCTCCAACCCTCCCCCCCAGACTGTAATCAGGAAGATGGCGAAGAGCAACGCTGGAAACGCGGTCATGATATCGACCACGCGCATGACGATGAAGTCGAACGCGCCGCCGCGATACCCCGCGAAGGCGCCTAACGGAATGCCGATGCCGAACGCAATAACTTGAACCGCCAGGCCCACCATGAGCGACGTCCTCGCTCCGAAGATCAAGCGACTCAGGAAATCGCGGCCGACCTCATCATTGCCAAGGGGATGGTTGGGGTCAATGAACGGAAGCTGGAGCACTTTGGAGAAGTTGGCGACGTCATAGCGGTAGGGTGCAAGCTGTTCCGCGAAGATCGCCAGGAAGAGAAAAAACGTCACCAACACCAGGCCAAACATCGCCAGGCGATTGCGTGAGAAGCGCCGCAAAGCGTCGCTCCACAAGGTTCGTTGCCGCCCAGACAGACTGGCTGCAGTCGCTTCCTCAAGCATACTCGTCGCTGCCATGCCGGTAGCCGCATATCGCATCGTGCCGCCGAGACGCACCCGTGGATCGAGCAGGACATACAGCACGTCGGTGACGATATAAGTGATCCCCCAAAGGAGGGCAATGAGCAACATCAGCGCCATGATCATCGGGTAGTCGCGGTTGAAAGTGCTGGTGACGAAATACTTGCCCAGACCCGGTATGCGGAAGACGGCTTCGATGAAGATCGAGCCGGTGATGAGATCCGGAATGATGGGGCCAAGAGCGGTCACCATCGGGATGGCGGCATTCTTAAGCACGTGCCGCGTCAGAATGCGCCGATCGCGCAATCCCTTCGCCCGTGCGGTCCGAACATAGTCCGAGTTCAGAGCATCGACCATGCTGGCGCGGGTGTAGCGTGCGACGAGGGCCATCGGCAGCAAGGCATACGCCAGCACGGGCAAGATCCAATTCTTGGAGAAAACACCGGGGATGAGCCAGTCTCCCGGCTCGTTCCAGCCGCCCGACGGCAGCAGCCTGAGCCCATAGGCAAACACCAGAATAAGCCACAGCGCCACCACGAAGTTGGGCAGCGTCGTGCCTAGCATCGACATGAACGTCACAGCCGTATCGATCCATGAGCCGCGACGATAGGCCGCAATCGTGCCCAGGAGGATGCCCACCCCGAATGCCAGCAGCACCGTCATGATGCCGACCTGAAATGTAGTGAACCAGGTCTTGCGAATCAGCGACGTGACGGTCTCGGTCGGCACCTGGTAAGGAATGCCGAAGTCAAGGTGGAGCGCGCTCCACATGTACTTGAGATACTGCTTCCAGACCGGTTGGTCCAGACCGTACTTCCGCATGATGTTCGCTTTGGCGGCATCGGGGAGACGTTGCTTGCCTTCATCGAACGGACCGCCAGGCACCGCGTGCATCAAGGTGAACGTAATGACAGAGACGGCGAAGAGCACAAAGAGCAGCGATGCGATCCTGCCCAACAGATAGCGTGCCATGCAACACCCTTGCAATAAGGCGGCGGAACGAGAGCGATGGCGAGCCGGGCGCCGGCAAGACGCCCGGCTCGCCGGATCAGAGACTACTTATTGCGGTAGGTCTTGACGTTTGCCACGTCCTTCGAAACATAGAAGTCGCCCCAGCACCAGTCATTGCCCCAGTGCCAGGCCGAGATGCCCAGAGAATCGGGCTTACGGAAGCAGTCACCCATGATGTACGGCTGGAACAGATCACCCAACCAGCGGTGATCGATGAAGACGCCGCCGACATCATCCACCAGGATCTTCTCGGCGTCCATGAACATCTGGTTGCGCTTGGCCGGATCGCCGGTCATGCTGCTTGCCTCCTTGACCATGCTGTCGAACTTGTCGTTCTTCCAGGAATGGCGACCAGACGAAAGCCAGATGCCGAGCATGTTCGACGGATCCAGGTAGTCCATGCCGTAGGAGATTGCGCCAAAGGTCAGCTTGGTGGGCTTGGCATTCAGGGCATCCATGTAGACCTTGTAGTCCTTGTTGGACACCTCGATTTGCACACCGAGGCAGCTCGAAATCGAGGCCGCCACCGCCTGGAACACCGCCTGCCAGGCCGCGCCCTCATTGCGCAGCCACATCTCCAGCTTGGGGAAGCCCTTGCCGTCCGGGTATCCGGCCTTGGCCAGCAGTTCCTTGGCTGCCTTGCAGTCGTAACTCTGCAACTCCTTGAGCTTGCCTGCCTTGTCGGAGGCAGGGAAGCCCGGCATGAGGAAAGAGTAGGCCGGCATGCCCTTGATCGGGGTCAGCACGTTCTTGACGATCGCCTCCCGATCAACCGCCTTGGCGAACGCCTTGCGCACATTGATGTCGTTGAAGGGTTTGTTGTACGTATCCATCACCAGGTAGTCGGTGCGGAAATCGCCGAAGTGCGGGAAGTAGTTCTTCGACAGCACCGGATCCTTCTGGATGATGTCCATGTCAGCCGGGCTGATCCACTCGTAGCCGAGATGATCGATTTCCCGGTTCTGGAATGCAGCGAAGGCGGTGCTCATATCCATGTACTGAACCGTTACCTTCTGCAGCTTCGGCGGTCGGAAGCCCTTGTACTTGTCGTTAGCGACCAGCTCGATGGTCTTGCCCGGCTCCAACTTGCTCAGTTTGAACGGTCCGGCCGACAGGCTGGTCTCCACCTTGCTGTTGTAGAGCGGCCCGTACTTCGCCATCTGGTTCTTGGAGAGCGCGAAGCCGAACTGCATCATGGCAGGGAAGGCCGGCCACGGCACCTTGGTCGTGAACTGCAAGGTGTAGTCGTCGACCGCCTTGACGCCGAGCTCGGTCACGGGCTTCTCATTGGCCACGATCTCATCCCAATTCTTCAGCACTCCCGCATAGAACCAGGCGAAGTCCCAGGCATGCTTCGGGTCGGGCAGATACTGGAAGGTGGCAACCCAGTCGTGCGCCGTCACTGGCGTGCCGTCCGACCACTGCAAGCCTTTCTTGATGTAGAAAGTCCAGGTCAGGCCATCTTTTGAGACTTCCCACTTCTCGGCCGAGTTGGGGATGACGTTGAAGTCCTTATCCAGGTTGACCAACTGATCCTGGAACAGATCAGAGGCGCAGAAACGCTGATAGACCTGCACCTGGAAGTCGAATGTGATGTGGTTGCCCTTGATGTCGCACGGTTCGACCCACGTCTGCATGTTGTACGGCGCGGCGTCGGCGGGCAGCTTGGCGCCAAGGACCGTCGTGTCGCCGCCCGCGGCCGCAGGAGCCGCAGTCGGAGCAGGGGCTTTGGTGGCAGGAGCGGCGGTCGGAGCGGGCGCTTTCGTCGGTTCAGGCGCTTTGGTCGGTTCAGGCGCCTTCGTCGGTTCAGGCGCTTTGGTGGGCTCGGCAGCTTTGGGGGCCGCAGTGGGCGGCGCAGGGGTAGCCGCAGGGGCGCATGCACTGAGCACCATGCTCAGTGCAACGATCAAGCTGAGCACGATCCACTGGCGATTGCCGGACATTTCGATCCCTCCTTTGTTGGAACAGCAGTTCAGCGCCAATCGCACTTCGCAGAAGACCACATGCTTCCCATGAACGACTCGGATGGGACGAGAAGACCGCGCCATGCCCGGCGAGGCTCCTGGCAGCCTGCCCAGACCGGGATACCTGAGGATACTGACAATCTGTTTGGATCGTGTCAGGGAGAACCTCCTCGACCGGGGACGGTCCGATGGTGAGGCGTCCAATAGATGATTTCCAGTGTAGCACATCTGCCCTGCTGTGTCAACAGGACGCGAACGCCTCGGTGCAAGCATGACACAGGTTCTTTACGGAGGGGTCATTCCAACACGCAGGCGAGGCCGGATGACCAACGCATCCGGCCTCGCCTGCTCATGGGGCGTTCTTCGATGCCGTGCCCGCAGCACGCTGTGCCCGCAGCACGCTGTGCCCGCAGCACGCCGTGCCCGCTGCACGCCGTGCCCGCAGCACGCCGTGCGCTCAGCACTCGCTATGCCCGCATGCGTAACACTTCCGACATCCTTCCGTCGGTATGAAGGTCGCTTGGCCGCAGTCGGGGCACAAGTCGCCGATCGGGCGGTCGATGATCGGGAGCGCCAACTGCTCGACGTGCGGCGCCTGCGCAGCAGGCTCTCCCGCCACTGCGGTGTTGTCGTAATGCCCGTTCAGATGTTCGCGCATCACCTGCGCGATC
>CAYRFV010000117.1:0-15999 GCA_964423545.1 uncultured Anaerolineales bacterium
GCCATCGGTCAGCAGGCTGGTGCCCCCGAGGTGATCGGCGACATACCAGCGGGTGGTTGCCGGTGGGGTGTTTGTCCCTGGAATACTATCGCGGAAGCCCGTCAATAGCTGGCTGGGAGCAAACGGGACCGCCATCTGTGCGATGCGTTTCTGATCGTCGAAGACGTAGCGCATGAATTCGTTGCCGCGGACCTCGGCGACCTGGTCAGCGTAGAGGGTTCTTGTGATGAGCGCACCTTGTTGCACCGTTTGGCGTATGCGTTGGCCGCTGGCATCGTAGGCGTAGTTGGACACCGCCTCGCCATCGCGCACAGAGATCAGCCAGTCGCGCGGGTTCCAGGCATAGGTCATGCTGCCTTTGCCGGAACGATTGCCATTCGCATCGTAGCTGTAGCCCTGCCCCCCTGCCGAGGTCAGTGCATGGGGACCAGCGCCATGATCGCCGTACCGCATTTCGCCCAGTTGCAGGCGGGAGTCGGCTGCTGTGCTGGTCTGGCGCACCATGTTGCCGATGCTGTTGTAGGCGTGGTCGATCTGCCCGTAGGCGCCGCTGGAACGAATCAGCCGGTAAAGCGCGTCGTACTGAAAGCTCTGTGTCTGGTCGTTGGCCGCGGTGCGGTCGGGGCGAACGTCTGTGATTGAAAGGATGTTGCTGGCCTGGTCGAATTGATACGAGAGGGATTGCAGCAATCGCTGTCCGGCGCTGGTGCGCAACTCCTCCAGCCGCAGACGTTTGTCATACGCGTAGCTTGTGACGGCGTTGTTGGCATAGGCCACTGCTGTGCGTTGGGACGCAGCGTTGTAGTCGACGTGCTCCACAGCGCCGGGGATTCGTTCCAGCAGCCCCTGCGCATTGTATTCATAGGTGATAAAGAAACCATCGGGATAGGTCAGCCTGGTCACTCGATCTTGGGCGTCATATTGGCTTCGGGTGACGAAACTCCACCCCTCCTGGTCGAAACTGCGGATTCGCCCAGTCACATTGCCCCGGGCATCGTAGGAGAAGAAGAGTGCCCCCTCGCTGTCCTCCACATAGCTGACTTGTCCCAGCGTGTTCTCTGCGTCAGGGTGCAGCGGCGACAGGTCGGCGTCATAGTGCCAGGTGAAGGCCATCCTGAGGGCGCCATCGGGCTGACGCCACTGCTCTTGGATCTTACGGTCGGCGGCATCATAGGTGCTGCGAACCACCTGACCCTTGGCATCGGTGGTCTGGATCAGGTTGCCCTTGTCATCATTGACATAGCGCATCTCGCCCCGATCAGGGTCGTCCATGTAGATCTTGCGCGACAGGCCATCATACTGCATGGTCTTAACGTTACCCTGCGCATCAGTGATCCTCACCAGATTGCCGAGCCGGTCATAGGCGTAGCGCGTGTTGTAGCGTTCCAGTTGACCGGCCGCGATGTTCTGTTCTTGCACCCCGACGAGGCGCTCCAAGCCATCGTAAGAGAGCGTCTTGGGGGTATTCTGATGCGGTGAACCTGCGCGATTATCTTCCTCGTCCGCCTGCACCTGCTGCAGCGGCTGATAGCTGACGGTGGTGAATGAGCCATCCGGGTTCACTGTTCGAACGATTCGCCCCATTGAGTCGTAGGATTTGCTGCTGTGAGCAAAGGCAAGGTCGGGCGCTGCATAGGCAAAACCGGCGGCAAAGTAGGGTTGCCACGCATCCTTTTCGCTTTGACGCGCATTGAACGTCGTCGCCCCTTCCACCACCATCTGTCCATTTTCCGCCTCGCGCCGTGTCTGGAGTTTGCGCCCCAAACCATCAAAATAGACCATTGCGGTCAAAACATTCTCAGTTCCTGACTGCTCGCGCTGATGGGTGGTAATCGAACTGCGCGGGCTGCCCAAAGCATAGGATAACTCTTGGGTGGGCAGGGCCAGAGTGTCGCCCGGTTTGACGATCTTGGTGATGCGCCCAAACGCGTCATAAGTAAAGGCGTAGGCGTTGCCGTTGAAGTCAGCTGCGCCGGCTATTTTGCCAAAACCGAGATGATAGGTCGCCGCGTAGGAGAGCGAACGACCTTCACCCAGATGAACACGCTCGGTCACTGGAAAGGTATGAATCTGGCCATCATACTCGACGGTTGTGCGGTTCCCGTTCGCATCCAAGACGCCGACCACATTGCCCCAGGCATCGAATTGTTGGCGCTTTGTGGGAATGAAGCGGTTGCCCCCCACGGGCCCAAGATTCTCCTCCTGGCGGACGAGATCGCCGCGCTCAACCTGGCCTAATGGGAGTCCGACAAACGCGGGGCCATCGTAATAAAGGCGCGACTCGCTGACGAAGTTGCCCGAGGCATCCGTTTGCCAGATATGCGAAGGGGTGTTGACAATCCATGCGTTGGTGTTGATCGCATATTCGGTATACTTCAAGACCTCATCGTCGCCACAGGTCAGGTCTGGCTGGCTGTTGCTCCCACAGATTTGTCCGTAGTTGAATGCCTGGGTGAGATTGCCATAGCGGTCGTAATCAAAGGTCTTGCGCAGATGGGCAGGCGCAGCCTGGATCTCATGGAGGTAAGTGTCGGTCTGGGCGACAAACGACTGAGCAACCCGTCGCTTCTCGCCCTCATCGAAGAGGAGACGGGTTGCCAACTGGTTGACCTCACGTTGGTAGCAGCCCGCATGGCTGTCTGCGCAGCGACCGCCCTGCGCCAGCGTCTCCCGCTCCAGCAGCAGACCTTTCCGGCTTTCCTGAACCAGGCCCGTATCATAACGGTAGTGGGTCACCGTGGTGGGTGCAGAACCGTCACCTTTCTCGATCTCTTCAGAGCGCGCAAAGCCGCGGAATTCCTTCTGCGCCCCGTCATAGAAGCCGTCATGATAGCGATAGTCGATGGTGTAAGTGTCACCGCTGTTGGCGTCATGAACGGCTACGCGGCGCACGACCTGAACTGGGAACGGCAGGGTCGTGGCCCAGGGCTGGCCCGCTTCCTGGTCGGCAACGTAATCAACGGTGGAAGGCGCATAGTCGATGTAGATCGTGCGTCCCAGGCCATTGTCGATGCTTCGGAGGAGGTATGGCTGCGGACCGGTGAAGAAGTCCACATACTGCATGATCTCTTGCGCAGCGGCCGGATAGCGGCTAAAGAGCAGTTCCGTGGCTCCATCGCCATCAATATCGGCCAGCCGCACGGCAGTATCGCTTTGATGGTAGGCAGGTGTTCCGGTGAGATCGAATGGCGCCGCAAAGCTATTGCTGCCCAGATTCAGCCAATAACGCACGAGACGATTCCCCGCCAGAATCAGATCATCCAGGCCATCGTTGTTGATGTCCCCCAGCTGAACCTGCGCATCGAGCGCACCCAGGTTGAAGGGAGGATTACGCATGGTCACCGGTTCGTCATAGTCCGCGTTCCCATTGGACGGGAAGTAGACCACCTGTCCGTCGCGCACAAAGACAAGATCCTGGAGTCGGTCGCCCGTCATGTCTCCGAGTTTGAAACGGGGATTGGAGAAGATCAGCGGCGACCCCACCGCCCGCGCTGGGACCACAAAGTCGGCGCTGGCGCTCCAAGTATCATCCTCGTGCGCCAGCCAAACGTAGTAGCGCTCGTTCGTGGTGAGCATGAAATCGACGCGCTTGTCGTTGTTCATATCCAGCAGGCGGGCATTGGGATCGTCCATCCCGAAGCTGGGCGATACGCTGAAGTTGACACGATCGCTGGCCTCCCACTGCCTGCCGGGTCGGCGCGCATAGTAGTAGAAGGGCGCGCCGATTGCGCTGCCGGCCTTGATGACCAGATCGACCTGGCCATCGCCGTTCATGTCGGCCATGCGCGCATTGGGGCTAGAAAGACGATCGGCAGGGCTTTGCACCGGATACACGGGGGATGCCTGCCAGCTCCCGTTGCCCGCATTCAGATAATAGCGATGCCCATCGCCAGGCGTCCACACCACATCAGGCAGTCCATCGGCGTTGATATCTACCAGATCTGCATCGGGGTTGGTGAGCCCCACGGGCGGCGGCGATTGCATCGAAACGGTGCGAGAGGAGTTGGGGTCGAATCTAGTATAGGCGAAGGTCGTGGGCGGCAGTGCGCTCACCCCGTCTTCGCCGATCTGCGTCATTGTCGAGAGCAATGAGTGAGAGACCTGTCCCCCCAGTTCGGCTGCAGCAGCGGCGAGAGGAGACTCATAGCCAAACCTGTAACTCCGCACAAAACGTCCCAGCGCCCAGATCTGAATCTCATCCGCCCGTAACGCGATTTCCACGGGCGCACGACTGCGCCGATCGACGAAAACGTCGGCGCGCGGGACGTAGTTGAGAAGAACTGCGTTGTACTGGCCGTTTTCGGCCAGGTTGTACCGTATCTCGCGCAGATAGAGATAACCCGCATCACGCAGATAGCGGTATTGGATTTCATTGTTGTGGGTGTCGAGTTGGCGCGCCAGCTTCCAACAGAAGATGCCGTAGGCATTGACCTCCCGGCTACCGTCCGTTTCGCCGAAAATAAGCCGGGTCCCGTCGGTGGCCCAGGCTTCCCAGCCGTCTTTGGCGCTGCGGCGAAAGCGCATGAAACTGCTTTCGTTTTCAAACCGATAGTCGCCGCTGCTCAACGCCACCAGCTTCTCGCCATTGCTGTAGACAAAGCGATCCTGACCGTCGTCGTAGCTGGGCAATCCCTCATCGGTGTGGCGGCAGATAGCGGGCACATTCAGCTTCCAGCCGATGCCCCAAGGGCCGTTCGCATTCCCTCCATCGTAGCTGAGCACCACATCCGGCTGAAGGCCATTCCGCCCGGATGGCAGCTCGAGCTTCACCGGGTAGCTTGCAGTTCCCGTGTTGAGACTCGGTTCAAAGGACGCGCCCAACCCTTCCAGCGAACCGGGTCCTGATGGCAGCGAGATCACCTGCGGCTGCACACCGGATTTGCTTGCGCCGTCGTCAGCCCGTGTAACCTGACAGGCGAAGATGATCAACAGAAGCGACATCACCGTCGCCAGGCTCACGCGATGAAGTTTGCCACACCGGGATTGTCGAGGATGCATGTGGCGCATGGCGGGCCCCCGAAGCTATCGCATCAGCCTGTCAAATTCGGCTTGGAGCTGCGCCGATTCAGCCTGGGCTTGTTGTCTGCCTGGCCGTGCGATGCCGGTTGTATCCATAAGGATCTCGATATCTTCGATCTGGCTCAGGTCAAGATAGGCATTGCGCGGCGAAGTCAGGTCAATCCGCATCGTCCAGTTTGACGACGCAACGCTTAAGTTGAAGAAGGCGCTGGTGGGTTCACCGGTGTTGGCGGCATCGCCGTTGATCATGGCCAGAACCACACCGGTAGTGCTTCCGGGCGCCAAAGAACCGGGGGATGCCCATCCGATCGGCTGCGCGGCCTTGGGCGCGTAGTAGACAATCCCACCGTCGCGCTTGCGATAGGTCGACTGTCCGCTATGGGTCAAGATCACCTCCGGCGCGCCGATATTGCCCAACTGCCGCATGTAGAGGTTAATCGACAATCCATCGGACTGCGGCAAGGGGAGATTGACCCCTGCGATCCGATTATTCCAGATGCTTTGGGGGAAGATATTGTTGTCAACCAAAGACGTAGCAAACGGAAACTCCACCCCAATCACCCTGCCGCTGCTTTCCCTGACGAGATGTGCTTGCAAGAACTTCTGAAATTGGTGATAGCGCACATCGGGCGCCTGCTGTCTGCACTGGCGGGGATCGCCGCTCAGGGTCTCATCGTATAGGTGGAGAATGTCGCAGGCCATTGAGATGCGGTAGGGAAAGCGGTTGAGGTCGCCCGGCGTCAGCTTGCTTTGCCGCCAGATATCCAGATCAAGCAGGAAATTGTCCAGATCATCGACCAAGCGCGCTTTGAAGATGCGGCTCAGATTCGGAAAGGGCTCCAATAGATCGTATTCGGCTGCCTTCGCGGTGAGATAGGCGAACTGGGCCGCCAGGTTGAAGCTGCGTGACGCTTCGACCGTCCAATGCTCGCGCATGATGCGGTAGGCGGGATTGTTGAGATAGCTGACGGCCAGGTTGGCCTGAGCCGCATTCCAGAGGTTGACCCACATGTGGTATTGCTCCACCAGGCTGTTGTGCTCGGCTGCCACCTGGTTGTAGCGGTTGACCGCCAGGTCGTATTGGATCAACTTCGAGACTTGCTCCAATAGCAGCCCTCTGATGACAGCGTCGCTGTTGGCTCCTTCGATGCCGGCCTGGTTCGTTGCCTGTTCGATGGCCTGAAGGCTATTCAGTTCTCCCAGTGGAAGCGCGTCATGGTTAGTGACTTTTTGCGTTGACGATGTATGGGTTCTTGACCAGCGAGTGCCTGCGAAGGCCGATAACTTGGTTCCCATAAATTCAAACGACGGTGGAATCCCAAAGCTGACACTGGCCTCAGCGCGAAGTTCAGCACCGGCATACACATCAAACGCAGAGGAATTCACGACAATATCGGTATTCGTTTCGTAGTTGATCAATGCCCTTGCTTGCTCAATGGCAGCGACTCTGCGCCCCCCCTCTACGATCAGGTGGATCACGCGTCCGGCGCGCTCTTGTTCGATCTCGATTCGGGCAGGGATCTGGCGCATTCCCTCATGGGCAAGGCGGATTTCGTCGAGCGCGGCAATCATGTCGTGGTAGTTGCGCTGCATCAATCCACCTGCGCAGTCGGCAGCGAAATTCGCGCTGGCGCCGCAGAGTTCTGTCAACTTCGTCCCGTAGGTGAGGCGTAGACTCGTCAACTCCGTATCCAGCGCCGTGCGATTTTGGTCGAATTCGCGCTGCGCCGTCGCGGCCTTGTCTTCGTCTTGCTCGGCATCGCGATAGAGCCCCGATTGGCCGTCAGCGCCGCGTGTGGTATTCATCAGATCTGCGTAGGGTTGGAGTGGCACGTATTCCGGCGGAAAGCCAAACGGATTCACACCGTCATGGATAGCCTGAGCCCGGGCGCGCAGGTGCTCCAGGTTATTCATCAACCGCCAGCCGCCGTTGAGCAGAAAGCTGCTGTTGTTTCTGCCGGCGCTGTCGGCAATCGCCAGCGACTGCACATACTGATCGCCGAAAGCCCTGGCGTAGGCTTCCATCGCCTTCTGGTCTTGGCCCATCTGGCGATAGCGCAATGCCAGTTCGCTGAGGCAGTCGATCATGCGTTCGCTGACCGTGCTGAACAGCTCATAATCATAGGCGCCGAAGAAGTCGCCGATGCGCGCGCCGGCCGGGCCGCCGAAATCGGCGTTGAACGCATAGGCCAGCACATCCACTCCCATCTGAAACTGCTGGAGCGCCGCGTAGAGCTCCTGGATCTCCTCGTTCAGAATATCATCCGCGCTCGGGTTAATGCCGGCGGCAAAGCGGTAATCGGTCGCATCCACCATGAACTCCTGGCCAAAGATCAGGTGCACGAACGCGATCTCTCGCGTCGCCGACAGCACACCGGTGCGACCCAGGCTGCGCACTTCGCCCGCGTCGATCTGCTGTTCGGCGGGGCCAAGCGCGAGAAAGCCAAAGTAGTCGCGCGCGCGCAGGAGCATGTTGCGCACATCCAGGGGTTGCTCCAGGGGTGTGATCCCACTATCGGCAACGCGCTGGTCTCGTTCGGTCTGCGTGAGGTCATTCCATGGTCTGCAAGCTCCGCTCAAGTTGGTTTCAACCTGAGGATCGGTGGCGCGTTGCGCCTCAAAGGATGCACAAAAGCGGTAGAACAGCCGCCCGGAGTTGAAATCCCGGTAGTTCTTCGTCAAGCATTCCGACAGCGCATCGCCTGTCTTGCCGATACACGAGACAGTCGTCCCCAGTTGCAGCTCCGTCGTTCGAAATCGAGCGGCGTCGGCAAGCAACGAAACAGCTTTGTCATAGATATGCTGGTAATCCTGTCGCGCCAACATGGACGGTGGACGAACACTCGGGTCGATGCTGGGACCGCGTCCGAGAGGCATGACCGCAGAGAACTCACCAACGGCGCTGAACTCCCCCTCTACGGCTGCCGGTTGGCCGGGGCCGGCCGCATTCGGTTTGGCCGCGCCATTCTCATTCGCAGACACCAGCGACGATACGCAGACCAGGACAGCGACAACTACGATGACCACAGGACGGCGGCGAAGCGGCATCATATTTCAGTCTCCGCGATAGATATGCGCTCGTGCGCTGTGATTGACGACAAACGCGCATCGAAAAGGGTCTCGAGCGTCAGGCTGCAGCCTGACGCCCCAGTGGTCACCCGAAAAAAATCACACACCGGGCGCCTGCCCGGACACCGGCAGGCCCTGCATAGAGAAACCACCAGTCCTCCTCGGGGTCGCCGTATTTGTCCACATATACCTTAGCGGCTCTGGATTCATACTCGAATACGCCCCCAACAGTGGTCAGAAAGCACAAGCCAGCGTTTCTACGCATCAGCCTCACCGGGCCCGTGGATGAGTCAGCGATTTGCTCCTCAGAAACCGCCAATCTGCCTCGAAGTGATGCTGCAGTCAGGGCGCCAGTCACGTTAGCGTTGCCGGCCACACTCAGACCACCTGTGCTGGATAGGGCGTTCGCAGTGAGGTCACCTGAAGGGATGGACACGTTGCCGTCGTTGTCTATGACGAGCCGATCGGTTTTGCCTCGGCGAAGCCGGAAATCACCGCCACCCCACAGTTGCCAGTCCCCGCTGCTGTCGCCCAAACGGAGCTGGGGCGCCCCATCGCCGCGAATATCCAGCTTGGCCTCGGGGACCTGGTTGCCGATGCCCACATTGCCGTTGGCCTCGATGACGAACCGCTGGTGTTCATCGGCGCCAAAACCTGCGCTGGCCTGAAACAGAGGGAGAGTCGGATGCCCCTGATACCCCGTCTTGACTTTCAAGCCTTTGGAGGACCCTCCGCCCGTGGAAGACACGACCATTCCCCACCGATCATTCGCTTGATTTTCGATCGTGACCTGGGCGTCATCGTTCGCCGCAATCGGAGGGTTGAACGCCTCTTTGTTGCCGATCCGCACTTTTCCTGCATCCATCCATACGGCCGTATACGGAGCCGCGTCACGCCCGTCCAACGCGAAGGCCCGGTCCGCCTGAATGGCATAGGGAACGCTGGCAAAACGCTGGCGCGGCGCCATCTCATCGTACCCCGCCACAGTCACCCCGATGGAACGATCGGGATTCGTGAACAAGGTGGACGGCAGCGGTCGGTTCGGTGGATCGCCCAGGAGAACGCTGAAGTGCCCGTTTCGCACCGTGACGCTCGGGTACGTGGCCGTGTATACCGCTTGTGTGACTGGGTCGGTCAGGCCGGCGTAGATCCGCAGCGTCATGGAGTATACGCCGGTCAACAGAGTGCCTTCTCCGTCCCGCAAGGTTCCCTGGTAGTTGACGAGATAAGGAACATCCGCATCCACCGCAGCTGCTCCACTGACCTGGGCTTGAGCTTCAGCGGCCCAGGCGGACCGGGCGCTATGCAGAACGGCAACCCCACCGTACACGGCAAGCATGGCGATAGTGGCGAATCCGATAAGTTGAGCAAGCCCCTTGAATCTTTCGAGGATCAACATTTTGTGTTCTCCTGATTCACTGAACGATCTGTCGTCATGTGCGAGGGATGTATGCGCCTTCCACTGAGCAGCGAACTGCCATAAGGCTACCACAGGAAGCGTTCGCAGAGCGTTCGCTTGGCAGATACTGTGAGGCGGATTGCAGGCAATTCTCAGACAAAGCGTTCGCTAGGCGTTCGCAACTGTTGGGGGAATCCGTAGACTATGATCGAGGCCCGACCAATGCGCCTCGATCACCGTTCGTGGCCGGCCAACCGCGAGTGATCCCGGCTTAAGGCCTATCTGGTGCGTTGGCTCACGGCTGCGCCATCTTGTCCACGCGCTTGAGCACCGCTGCCGCGACCGCCTTGCCCAGGACCTCACCGGCATCGCGGTCGCTGGTGAAGTGGACGCCCGCCCAGATGCGCGAGTCCCCCGCCTCGCGAGCCGCGGCTCGCAGCAGCGCCGCATCATCCGGGAAGAACGCCGCCAGCACCTCAGCGGATGCCACGGAGATGCACGAGTGCGCGGCCGGATAGCTCGGATGATTCGGCGGCGGGAAGAGCGGCTTGATCGTCTTGTCCAACTGCGAAGGCCGGATGCGCCAGTACGTGTACTTGGCATGGAAGCACGCCACGGCCGCGTCATGGGCCGCTGCGGCCAGCGCGGTATAGATCAGGGTGGCCCTGGGGATGTTGTCGTCCTGGCGCTTTTCGAACAGCCGCGTGCTGACGAACCGATTCCAGTATGGATAGGCCGCGTCGAACGTGTGCCAGATCATCGCCTTGGAGTCGATCGGGAAGGTGTGCGTGATCGCCTTGATCTCCTTGATTTCGGCCTGCGTCTGTGCGGCATCGTAGGCTGGAGGCGGTGGCGGCAGGTAGTCGTCCGGCGACGCGGTGACCCAGGTCTTCCACTTCCCGGTCAGCGGCAACACAGGGTTCTCGCCGATCCATTTGTCCGGGCCGGTCGGGATCTGGCCCGTCCATTGGGCATCCGAGCCATCGGCCTTGGCCCACTCGACGACTTTCGCGCCCACACTGCGGCCGAGCGCCAGGCCGGCCGCGACATCGCTCGGATAATGCACGCCGGCAGCCAGGCGCGACTGCCCCGCTTCCTCTGCCTTGGCCGAGAAGAGAGCGGCTTCCTCCGGGAAGAGGTACGCCAGCACGGTGGACGCGGCGCCGGCCGCCGCAGCATGCTCCGCCGGATAGGATGGACTGGCCGGCATCGCAATTCGCGACGTGACCCCGGAAGGACGCGGCCGGTTGTAGGTGTATTTGGCGTCCCAGGTGGCCGCGATCGCATCGTAGATCGCAACATTCAACAGGGCCAACGCCCGCGAGACGCGCGGGCTGGGCGGCCCCTTGCTGTAGCGATCAAGGGCCAGCTCGAGCCAGCGATAGCCCGGCGCGCCGGCGTCCCAGTAGGAGACCGCGGCTTGCGCCTTGGCATCGCCGGACGCCACCAGCTCCTTCAGCTTGGCGAGCTCGGCGGTGGTCGCGGCGGCATCGGGCGGGGGCGCCGGACGCAGCTCCGAACTTGACTTCAGGACCCACGTGCCCCATTTGGCCGCTTTCGGCTCTATCTGATCAGGGGCGGCCGGGGTCGGCGGCGGGGCGATTGCACACCCGACTGACAACAGCAGGATCACAACCGACGCGACCAGGGTGCTCACGTATCTCATTCCAGGCTCTCCTTCTTGGACCACTCTCCGAACTCCGCTTCTTGGAAAGCTTGCATCACGAACGCCTCCACTTCGCTCCAGCTGCGGGTGTAGCGCACTTCGCCGCTGAGGACGTGCTGCACCCTGAACCGGATGTCGTTCGGTTCCGGTTCGGACTGCTCCGTCCAGAGGCGTAGGGCGAATAGCTGCGAGTGATGCATGCTGGCGCTTTCCATCGTCACATAACCTGTGGCGAGGTTACCATGGGGGGCGTTCGCAAACCGTTCGCGGAAGCGTTCGTGGTGAGACAAACAGGGCAGATTCTGCGCGCAAAGCGTTCGCAAGGCATCGAACGACACGCCGCGAAGCAGGAGGATCCGTGGAGGCGGGAAAATGTTGGCTGGTTCGGGGGCTCACAGCATCAGGACATCTGCGTCAGCAACTCCCTGGCAGCCCGCAGATCGCATGTGTCGAACCCTTCGGTGAACCAGCCATAGATCTCAGACAAGATCTGGCGAGCTTGCGACGGCGGGCCCCCGTGTCGCCACAAGCGGCAGAGCGCCACCGTGGCGCGGAGCTCCAGCGACCGGGCCTGTTGTCCGCGGGCGATCTCGATGGCCTGAAGATACGCTTGCTCCGCGGCCCGGTCATCGCCCTGCGCCCGCAGCAACTCCCCGCGCAGCCGGTGCATGTCGGCGCTCCACCACTGCTCGCCCGTCTGTTTCGCGAGAGCCAGGGCCGCATCCAGTGTCTGCAGGGCTCGCTCGAGTTGCCCGACCCGCCCGTACAGCTCGGCGAGCAGGGTCATGAAGTACGCATTCAACAAGCGACTCCCTGCTCTCGCACTCTCCTCCAACCCCCGCGTCGTCTGTGCGATGCCGGCGGCCTCTTGACCCTCCATGCCCGCGACCCAGCCCAGCAAACAGGCATCCCAACCGGGCCAGGCGGTCATGATCCCATGTTGGCGCCGCAGATGGTGGGCCGCTTCGGCTTGTCGCTGCACCGCCGGGGCATCGCGGTGCAGTTGATGGAGGATCGCAGAGAGGTACAACGGCTGAGCGAGCGCGGCCGGGTGCGTGAATTGCCGACTGAGATCGAGCGCACGTTGGATCGTTTCCAGCGCCTGGTCCGGATAGCCGAGGGTCCAGCGTGTTAGCGCTGCAAAAGAGAGACTGCAGAGCCCGGCGTCGTGTCCGCCATAGACATAGAGCTGGGCGTGATGCGTCTCAGGCCGGTAGATCGTCTGGCCTTGTTCGCAGTGCATCAGCGCCGCAGGGAAATCCCCGGTGACGAATGAGGAGGTCCACAGCGCGTGATGCGCCTGGAGGATGAGCGCCGGATCCTGCCACTTCGTGGCCGACGCCAGCAGCTCCTGTCCGATCTGCAAGGCCGCTGACGCAGAGAGGGAGAACTGGAACACCCACCAGCCCCAGCGCGCGGGAAACAGCGCCAGCGGCTCACCGACCGTCCGCGCCAACTCCTCGGCGCGGCGATAGGCGGCCTCAACTTCCGGCGCGGCCATGCCCCTGGCGGCTTGCAGGGCCGCGCTCAGGTCGATCTGGAGCGCCAACTCTTGCCGGTTGCGATCGGCGGTCTCCGGCAGAGCGCGCAGGAGCTGCACAGACCGCGCTAGATGCGCGATCGCATCCTCGTTGGCGAAGGCGCGCCGCGCTATTGCGGCCGCGCGTTGATGATAGTGGATTGCTTTGAGCGGCAGATTGGCCCGCTCGCAATGAACCGCCAACTCGTCGCTGAACGCATCCAGTTCGCCGCGGCCGCCTTCCAACGCCTCCGCAATCCGACGATGAAAGAAGACCCGCTGCATGGGGCTGACCTCCGCATAAGCCACATCGCGAATGCGATCGTGGCTGAAGTCATAGCGATGGATGCCCTGCTCGCGGATGATGCGCCGCCGCCACAATTCATCGAGACCGTTGGTGACGGCATCTTCGTCCTCTTTGCACGCCGCCAAGACCACCTCAAAAGTGAAAGAGCGCCCGATCGTGGCCGCTAACCCGGCCAATCGCTGCGCCGTCGGCGACAGCTGCGCCAGACGCGACTCGATGACGGCGCGCACCCTGGCCGGCAACGCGGCGCCGGAAGCAGGGAGACGAGGGTCAACCGTCGGCTGATCATCGGCGCCGGCGTCTCGCTCGTGATAGCCGGCCTGCACCATCTCCACGACGAACAGCGGATTGCCTTCACTCTCGGCATAGAGGCGCGCCGCCGCGGCCATGTCGAGCGGCCGGCCGCCGACCTGGGTCGCCAGAGTCGCAGTCTCATCGGCGGTCATAGGCGCGAGCGCGATAGTTGTCAGTTGCTCAGCGCTGCGCAACGCCCGCTCGAGCTCGTGCAGCGGATGATCCTGCCGGGCCTCTTCCCTCCGCGCCGTGCCGACGACCAGCAGTCGCGCGGCCGGAGCAAAACGCAGAAGATAGCGCAGCCACTCCAGCGTCTCCCGGTCGCACCACTGCAGATCATCGATCAACAACAGCATTGGCTTCTCATCGGCCAGGAAAACGCGAGCCAACGCCTCAAACAGACGCTGTCGCTGCCAGTTCTGGGCCAGCGGCAAAGATGGCGTCAGATGAGAGGAGTCGACCGGCAGATCGGGCAGAACACGCGCCACTTCGACGCGCCAGGCATCATCGAGGGAGGCCAGGCCGGCGCGCAGAGCCGGTGAACGCAGCCATTCGATGATCGGGGCGAAGGCCAGGCTGCCTTCAGCGGCATACGCACGCGTTCGAGCCGCCGCGATGCCCTGCCGGCTCACCCACTCCAGGAGTTCCTCCGCGAGTCGCGTCTTCCCGATCCCGGCTTCCCCATCGATCAGCACAACGTGAGCGCGCCCCTTGTGCGACCCGCGCCACGCCGCCAGCAGCGTCTGCCACTCAGGGTTGCGGCCCACCAGACGTGACGATGTGTCGGGGGTCGGGGCGGGCGGGGTGACCTCGGCCGCCGCGCCGGCCCCCAACAGCCGCTCATGGAGGGCCTGGGTCTCCGCGCTGGGAGGCACGCCCAGCTCACGCTCCAACACCGTGGCGCACGTGTGATAGGTGTGCAACGCGCGAGCGCGGTCGTTTTGCAGCGCGTAGAGCTCGATCAGCTGGCGATAGGCGGCTTCGTGCAACGGATCGTAGCGCAAGAGGCGTTGCGCCATCTGCACGGCACAGGGATAGTCTCTCTGTGCGGCAAGCAGCGCGATCAGTTGTTCCAACGCCCGGATGTATCGCTGGCGCAGTTCCTCGCGCTTCGGCAGGATCCAGTCATCGTAGAGCGCGGGCAGCAGATCGCCCCGGTACAGCGCGACGGCTCGCTGAAGCTGCTCGCCGCGCGACTGCGGGCTGTCGCTGCGAACCGCTTCCGTCAGCGCCTCCTCAAAATCCGCGACATCCAGCGCTAACGGAAGATCCGTGTTCCACTGGATGCTCTGCGAATCCGGGCTGCGGAGAAAATCTCCCGTAGGCGCCATAGCTCGCCGCAGTTGGTGCCATTCCCGTCGCAGATTGGTCCGAGCTTGCGATTCCGAAGATTCCGGCCAAAACAAATAGGCGAGGTATTCACGGGGCTGGGGAGAATGGCGATGCAGAAGCAGATAGGCGAGCAGCGCCTGCACCCGTGACTTTGCCAGACCTGGGACGGGTCGGCCATCATCGGTGATCTCAAAGCTGCCCAGCAGCTGGATTCTCAACATACGAGCCACCCTGCCGAAGTGGGCCTGACCCGGTTGTTGCGGCCACCGATTGCGTCGAGATCGATCCGCAACCCCCACAAGAGGGCCGGTGTCCTCACCGCCCTGCACGAGAAAGCCAGGTGCAGCGCCGTCGCCGCGCCGTCGGATCACAGAGGCATGGTGTCGCCAAGCGCGGCGCAGAAGCTTTCCCGCTTACCGCCGTCGAGCGACTGGCTCGTGCCTGCTCGTTGCAGTCCGCATCTGTGTGTTCTCGCGCTGATCACGATCGAACAGCGAAGAATCACAGAGCCAAATCACCGCAATCATATCACGATCATTCACCCTATACCAAAGTCCGGCGCCGAATAATGTGCCGTGCCTTCCTATCGTGTGGGTGCGGCGCGGTCCAGGCAATCCCGGCCCATCTGAGCCGCAGGGCGCATGGGGGCGTGCTGGCGCGGCTTTGCCCTCGAGGGCTTGTCCAGGCTGCTGTCGGCCGTCAGACGCACTTCGCAGTGCAGGCCGGAGGTCAGGCGCGAGGCAAGCGGGGCGAGGACATGAGCTGATTCCGAGGCATCTCGCCGGAGCCCGGTAGGCCATAGGAAACGCCGCGCCTCCATCCGGCCCGCCGCCTGCATGCGTGTTGCGCAGCACGCGTGGGCATGATACAATCGAGTCACGGATGTCGAGGCGCAACCGATCAGTTCGGGACATGCTGAATCATCACGAACGGCCCTCATTTGAGCTTCTCCACAGGCAAGACACGCGTGACTGCGATCGCCGAATCCCAACCCGTGACCCGCAAGCGCGAGTTCCGGCTCGAAAACGAATATCACTACAATCGGTCCGGCGCGGTGCGCTGGATCGTTTCGCACGCGCTGCGCTATCCGCTCTTTCCGGTCATTGCGGTCGTGGCCGCGGTCGTCAACAACTACGCCTATAGCTACATCCAGATTCTGATCGGCCGCGCGTTCAACCTGGTCACTTCGCTGAGCTGGGCGCCGGCTGCGCTGCTGGCGCTGGCGGCGGGCGTCGGCCTGGCCGCGCTGATCCAGGGGGTCACCGGGCTGGGGCGCAACTACGCGTTTGAGTTCCTGGCGCAGCGCGTCGAGCGGGACGCGCGCGACGAGCTGTACGTCAGCCTGCTGGGCAAGAGCCAGACCTTCCACGGCCGGCAGCGCATCGGCGACATCA
>CAYRFV010000118.1:0-723 GCA_964423545.1 uncultured Anaerolineales bacterium
CGCTGAAAGTCACCGTGACTGCCCCAACGAAGGTAGAGAGCGTCGATCAGGGCGGGGTGGAACGGATACGCGCTGACGAGCCGCTCCCGGAAGGTGCCGCGGGTGGCCTCGGCCGGCACTTCGTTGCGGTGCTGGCCGTACATTCGCAGGTACGCGTCCGCAACACGGCCATGCTCATCCGCGGCGCCGACCGTCTCGAACAGGCGGCGGCGAACGACCTCGTAGATCTCGTCGTCGGCCACCGGGCGGATGTCCGCGCTCATCCGGCCAAAACGCTTCTCCAGGCCGGTGAGGATCTCCTGGCCCTTTTCGGAGCCCGCAACCTCGAGGTGGCTGGCCGGCAGGGTGGCGATCACCGCGACACCGGGGACGCGGCTGACGGCGTCAGTGAGCTCCTGGGCGAAGGAGATCGTCTGGTCTGCCAGGGTCGTGTCGCCCACCGGGACGGCCGCCGCGCCGACACAGTAGTCGGCGACCTCATCGAGGAGGATCAGGCAAGGCGCCGCACGGCGCAGGACATCTGCCAGGAGGCCCTGCGGCACGGTGCGCGCCTGGTCGTTGGCCTCGATCTCGCGATAGAGCTCCACCCCGCCCAGTTGCAGCGCCAGCTCGCCCCACAGCGTCCGCGTGCGAATCCCTTCGGGGGTCAGGCGGCCTTGCGTGGCGTCGCAGGTGCGGTTGGTGAAGACGGCGACCGCCTTCACGCGTTCGGGCAGGTGATTG
>CAYRFV010000118.1:733-15852 GCA_964423545.1 uncultured Anaerolineales bacterium
GCACGCGGCGCAGGTCAGCGCAGGCAGGCGCAGTGCGCAACATCTCCGTGTGCTTCGCCAGGTGCCAGAGCGCCACCAGGGAGTGGGTTTTGCCGCCGCCGAAAGAGGTCTGAAGGCTCAGGATCCGATCGCCGGCGTCGGTCTCCCCGGACAACGCAGCGGCAGCCCGTTTCAGGACATTCGTGAGGCCGACCGTGAGGTGCGTCTTGGCAAAGAACGCCTCCGGATCGAGATAGACTGCGGGCGCATCTCGCTGCACGACGGCCCAAAGATTGGCCGCGAACACCGCTTCGCTGAGCCGGCCTTCGCGGATATCCTCGTGCGGCATGGCAACGGCAACCCAGGGTTTGAGTGTGGATAGCATCGGACGTGACCTCCTTGGTTCGGGCAGGAGCTCTCACGCTGTGGCGGGGTGTGCGGAGCACGAAGACTCGAAGCCTCACGAAGCTCACGAAGCGCGAAGCTCACGAAGTCTCCGTCGCAGTGACTTCCTTCGCGTACTTCGTGCTTCGTGTACTTCGCGACCCCTTCGCGCATTCGTGGTCCAGATCCCTCCATCACACCGCGCCCAGCCGGCGCACCTGACTACGCAATGTCTCACGCTCGCCCAAAAGCGCGCTGATCAGCTTCCAGTCCTCTTCCCCGCGCGGCAGCACCTCGAACAACGCCTGCGCCAGCTTCCAGAAGGGCGCATGATCACTCAGTTCGTGATCGCGCAGGTAGACCAACAGCTCATCACGCTGTTCCCCCTTCCAGAGCAGCGCCGCGTGGTGCAGTTGATCGATCAACGGCGTAGCGGCGTCGGCGCCGAGGCCGCGTTTCCCGGCGCGGTCAGCCAGCAGCGCCAGGCGGCACTGCGCGCCCTCCACCACGAACAGCCCAACGCGGCGGGCAACCTCCAGCGCGTCCTCTGCCTCGCCGCCCACCTGCACCACCAGCCGCGCATCGTCCCAGGCCTGCTCGCCGGTCCCGTAGAGGTTGGCCCACACGAAGTAGAGCCGCGAGAGCGGATCGCCGGTGAATTCGCCGGCGATGGCCTTGAGAGCCGATTCGCGCACCAGTTGTAGCAGCTCGGGCACGCCGACCGGGGTGCCATCCGCGCGCTCGACGCGTTCGTAGCGCCCAAAGACGCCGACGGCCGGGCCGTAGCAGGCAACAATCAGGTCGGCGCCGCGGAAGCCGTAGTCCCAGAAGCGGTGGACGCTTTCCGCGACCACATGTTCGATATCTCGCCGCACGTTCCGGAACGCCGCCGGTGCATCCGTTTGCCGTGGACGGCATACTACAGTGATCGATGAGGCCAGTGCGGACATCCATCCTTTCAGAGCGGTAGTAAGCTCTGTGTCAATGGGGTAGGTTGCAGTGACTGTCAGTCCTGCCTCAAATAGAGCACTGATGAGTGACGTCCAGGCCTCTGTAGACTGATGAGCGAACATCACAGCAAAAACGCCATCGGCCCTACACACCCGCTTTGCTTCAGCGAAACACCCTGCGAGCTTCGATGTGAAGTGCTGTTTGGCTTCGTCTGCGTCGCCCGCGTGTCGATGCCTCAGCGCAGTGGCTTCGTCGCGCTTGGGCGTTAGCGGAGAAGAGAAGGCTTCTGGAAACGCGTCCCCGATGCCTCTCTTCAACCACACATAGAAGTAATCTGAGAGATCAGCATACGATATCGCATCGAAGTAGGGGGGATCAGTCGCGACGATGTCAGCGGTTCCCCTAGCAAGTTGGAGATGTGCCCCATCACCGCATAGAATAGTGGCTCCACTTGCTCTGGTACTCCGTGACGACTCGTGGTTGACGACTCGTAGTATCCACTCAAGTTGCCCAATTGATCCGCCAGTCGCCTCGCTGAATGGATTTGACTCTGGATAGTCCCACACCATTGGGATTGCTTGCCGTCCAAACGGATGCTCTAGTTTCTCGCCAGATGTGTGCCAGAGACCCATACTCGAACTGCGAGAAGAAATGCGGCTTATCCACAGCCCCAGATACACGGCAACAGCCCTGCAGTACTCAGCATCAGGATCCTGCCGCGCAAGTTCGGTCAGAGCGTCGTGGAGGTAACGGACAAAAGTCTGCATTGCCACCAACTGACGTGGATTGAACAGCGATCCCCATGTGTTCATACCGTAAAGCCAGGTCTTGACATTCCACTGATTGTCTGGGATTCGCTCGCCTGGCCGATCCACCGTCTCTGCCAGCTTGCCTGCCTCAGCAAACGCAGCCAGATCCGTCAGCTCGACCGGGCGGTAGCCCTTGCCGTGAGGTGTATCGGTGATTACCGCCACCATGCGCTCGCCCATTTTGCCGTCCAAACCGGCGCGGCGCAGATCGGCTACCGGGGTCACCTGGCCGCAAATCGGGCAGCGGCAGTCCCCGCGGCTCAGCATTGTGCCTTCGGTCTCGTGGATGGCGCGATCTCTGGCGATGCCGAAGGCGACCTCACCCCCCGTCCCCCTCTCCTGCGAGGAGAGGGGGAGACGCGTCATGGTGAGGGCAACGCGCTTGCCAGGCTTATCGCATACCAGGAGGCTGCGCAGCAGAGGGATCTCGGCACGGCAGGTGGGATTGGAACACGGCGCGGTGCGCGCCCACAGATAGCCGACAACCGGCATGCCGTCCTTGCCGGGCGGGTACAGGCGCCCGATTTCGGCGCGGGCGCGTTCCAGGATCCATCTGGCCCAATACTCCACATCGCGCGCCAGGCGGTTGGTGGATTGAGATAGAGCACTCGGGCTTTGCGACGTAACCTCGGCGGGATCGGCAGCCAGCAGCGCCATCTGTCCCTTGTCGGTCTTCGCCTTCCTGCGGGATGGCGCACCGGTCACTTGACCGGGTGGTTCCTGCGACCGAGCCTCGACCGCTACCCCGTACTTCTGCGGATACTCGCACGTCGCGCGCAGGATCAGATAGGCGACAGGGTTGTAGTCGTTCGCGATGGGTTGGCAGCCCAGGCGTCCCGCCTCGAGCGGGATCGCGCCGCCGCCGGCAAACGGATCGAGGACGACCGGCGCTTCGCCGCCGTTCGCCAACCGCACCAGCTCTCGAGCGATCCCGAGCACCGCGCGGCCCTGCTCGTTGGCCGGGTCGCTGGTCTCCCACTTGACCAGCGAGCGGTCGTCCAGCATCTCGGCCGGGGGCGGCTGCTTGGGGCTCTCCCCCCGTTCGAAGGCCAGCCATTCCGGCGACCACTTGGCGATGAACGTCAGCAGCCTGTTGCGCGGGGTATCCGGTATCTCCTTGCCGTCGTATGGCCGATAGGGGTCAGAATCCGTGATCTTCCTTCTGCCGCGGCAGTAGCTCCTCAGCACGGGCGGCAGATCGTCCCTGAGCAGACGGGTGACAGCGTCTCGAAAGCCGGCAGGACAGGCCGGGTTATCGGGGTCAGGCGCCAGCGAGGCGAAGACGACAGCGCGCGACGCTGCCAATGGACGCCGCGCCCACCACAGGTGCAACGTTGAGATGTGCCCGTGGCGCAACGACTTGTCGCGCACGCTCTCAGCCGAGATCTCGCGGATGGGTAAAGCGACCTCGATCAGACGAGGGCAGCCTGTGGTTTCAGACACGCAGGTCACTCCATCGTCACAGACCGGCTACATAGCCGCCAAAAGTCTGGCGAGCGCCTGCAGTGCTTCGTGGTTAAAGCGCCATACGCCGGCCAGAGCAGCCTTTCCAGGATCACGATCCGGCTCTTCGCATGTGGCAAGGAAGGCATGTATCTCGGCCTTGCCGCGGCGGTGCGACGGCGGCGGCAGGCGATGGCCGGACTGTGTCAGCGTTTCAACGGCGCTCTCGACAAAGGCGCGCGCTGGAGCTGCCAGCGGATCATCTGCCACGGTCGCCAGAAGCAGCTCTTCAAGCGCGCCCTGCCGGTCGGCGCCGGGCACGATCACAATGCCAGTATGAGGGGCGTTTTCGTCGGTCAATACCCACGGTTGTTGCGGTGGAGTCAGTTCGACGCTGACCAGCGCGTCGCGAACGGAAACAAAGGCCGCCGCAGGGTTGTCGTCGGCGTCTCGCACGACAACCAGGCTCACAACCTCGGGAAACGCTGACTGCTTGACCAGCGATTGGAGATTGTCACGCAAGCGAGTTTTCCCGGCGATCGGCATGACCTGGATATCTTCACGTTTCAGAACCTTCAACCAGGTCTCAAAGACATCGCGTTCGTGATTGCCTTCCACCAACAGGAGCTTCGTCTTCTGGATCGTGTTGGATTTGTCCATCAACGGACCTCCTGCTCGGACTCGATCGCCGCAGCGAGCTCGTCGGCGGTATAGTCCACCACCCGTGTGCCGCGCTCGGTCAGATCGAAACGGTAAAGCCGCAAATCCTCCTGCGCGTTCAGAGCAACAACGGCGCTGTGGAGGGCGCGGATGCACTCGTCGCTGTGGGTGGCCGCGAAAACCTGGACTTTCAGCCGACGTGCCGTCTGCGCAATCATCCGCCACACTCCCGGCAGCGCCGAATGATGCAGGCCGTTTTCGACCTCATCGAGCAGGACGAGGCCGTTCTGGCTGCCCGCCAGCGCCAGCGCGATGGACAAGACGCGTATCATGCCGTCGCCCATCAGGGGCACCGGCATCAGGTGTTGCGCGCCCAGATCGCCGTAGAGCACGCTGCCGCCACGCGTGGCGACGACGGTCAGCCCTCTCAGGCGCGGTTCGATCACGCGCAGCGCTTCTACCACGGGCTCGTGCTGCCGCGCGATCTCCAGGCGGCTGAAACGCTGTGCTACTGCCTGCGCATCGGGCACGGCACGGGCCGGGATGTATACGGCAGCGCCGGCATCCTCCAGATCGGTCAGGGTCTGGCGGCTGGCTTTCTGCGTCAAATCCGTGACGGTACGGCCGACGGATGTCACGGGCGATCGGTATTGAAAGGCCAGGCCCTGGGTTGCCCCGACCAGGCTGGCGCTATCTATCACGCCGCCGGGGCCGTTCTCTCGCTTCGCGCCAAGCGTTGCTTTGATCCGCAGCTCTCGCCATCCTGGCGTGTCCTTGGTTTTGGGCGGAAATCCGCCTGCCGTGTCGGCAGCCTCGACGCTGACTTCCTGAGTCCGATCCCAATTGTGAAACAGCGATTCCATGATCTCGTCTTGGTCCGCGCCAGGCCCGTAGCCGCGCAACTCGTTCAGCCGCACCATCACATCGCGCGGGTTGGCGGGCAGCGACAAGTACAACAGTGCTTCCAGTACAGCCGTCTTACCCGAGTTGTTCTTGCCCAGCAGCAGATTGATTCTGCTCAAGCCGAGCAGCTCGGCTTGACGATGACATCGGAAATTCGTAATTCTCAGGCTGTGGATCATGAAAACACCTCCGCGCGAATCTCTTCCCCACGGCTGGCCCAATCGGACAGTTGGACAACATACTGCACCTGTCGAAAGAGTGCTTCCGGTGTCAATTGTATCATCGGATTTTGAATAACCCGCAGCCGAGGCTTTTCGCCCTTGCAGTCGGTGACCACATAGAGATACGCGCGTTCGCCCAACTGGCGCAGCTTGTCCACCTCCGGCCCTGTCAGCATGATGGCGCCGGTCTGCGCTCGGCCTTTGACCTCGATGAAGCGCAGCTCTCCGGCCGGAGACTCTGAGCGAATGTCGTAGTGCTCGCCATCCTGCGACACATCGAACGGCGTCCACCCGCGACGGCGCTCGTAACGCATGACGACCGACATCGCGATGCGTTCGACCTCATCATCCCGGCGCATCGGCACCCCGGCCGTGGGCGCACCAACGTCTGATTCAAGCTGTGCGACAGGCGACGGAACCACCACTGCAGAAGTGACGATCTCAGGCAGATCGGCGCTCAACCGCATCATCAGGTCCAGCTCGGCCAGGCGCAGCGCCTTGCGCTCCTTGAGTTTGCGAATGCGCCCTTCCAGGCGAGTGCGTTCGTCCGGATCCTCATCGCCCCGCAGTTCTGCCTCCTGGAGATCGTTGAGATCTTCCTGGAGATCGAGGATCAACTCGGTGAAGGTTGTCTCCAGATAGCGGCGACGCAGATCGCATTCGGCCTGTCGCAGATCACGCACGACCGCGTATTGATGCTCGGTCAGGTGCTCGTAGGACCACGACTGCACCTCATCGGGTGAATGCTCCGGAACTGCTGGGCGCTCGACCGGAGACTCCGGCGCGGTGTAGTTGAGCAAGTTGGCCGCCGAGGTCGAGCGCAGGCCGAGATGATCGGCCACGACAACGCTCAACTGCTCGTGGGCCAGACGCTGCTTCTCCTCGTGCCGGCCATCCTGGATGGAGGAGCGCACCAGCCACATCCTGCCGGGGCGTGAGATATTGGGATCCACCAGGGTGACCCCCTGGGTGAATGCCGTGCGGCTGCGGCGAACCGCCCACTCGGTGAGCGCGTCGAACAATGGATGCCCTGGGCCCAGCAGCCGCGTGGTCTCGGGCACCCGCACCTTGCTGGCGACGCTCACCAGCTCCTTGTCGAACACGAACGGCGTCTCGTACTTCTCGGCCACGGGAAGTCGCGCTTGCTGGGCCACTTCCAACCACTCCGCCGGCGTCCGGCTGATGTGCCAGACGGGGAAGTGCTTGTCTGCCGTCACCGCGCCGCCGGCCGCGGCCCAGGCGCGCATGAAGAAGCTCTCCACAAAGCGCGGTTGCAGGCGACGCTCGTCGGAGGTATCCCGCAGCTTGCGCGCCGCGCGCAGATCAAGGTGTGAGGCAAGGGACTGTTTCTTTTGCAGCGCGATGAGCCGCTCAGCATTCCCCTCAAGGTTCGCACGACTGGCGTCGAGGTGGCGCTCGGCCGTCGCGGCGGCTTCGCTGTTGCTCCCCAGTTCTATGGACTGCTCGAGCAATCGCACCAGCGGCACATCCTCGAGCAGATCGTCAATCACGTCGTAGACCCGATCGGTGCCCATCTGATCGCGCATCACATCCAGTTTCGAGAGGACGCGCTGCAATACCGCGCCTTCGCGCGTGTTGGTGGCGACGAGGTTGTAGACCCACACGTCATCCCCTTGGCCGTAGCGATGCACGCGTCCCATGCGTTGTTCGAGCCGATTGGGATTCCAGGGGATATCCCAGTTGATCAGAAAGCGGCAGAATTGCAGGTTGATGCCCTCGCCGGCCGCATCGGTCGCGACCAGGATTTTGGCCTTGCGCTTGAAGTCCAGCTGGGCCTGTGTCCGGGCATCGGTGTCCATCCCGCCGTGGATGGTTACCACACTGTAGCCCATCTGCGCCAGGCGGTCGGCCAGATAGTCCATGGTGTCTTTGTGCTCGGTGAAGATCACCAGCTTCTCGTCTTCCTGGCGGATGACGTCCGATGAATCCAGGACGCGCAGCAATTCGGCGAACTTCGCCTCCGGGCGATCGCGACGTGATTCGGCCAGCTTGGCCTCGGCCAGCCGGCACAGCCCCGCCACCTCGTCGCGTTCGCGCTGCACCTCTGCCGGGTTGTCGCTGAGAACCTGGCGGAAGATGCGGCGGTCCACATCCTCCCGCTGCCCCTCGTCCAGCTCCTCATACTCGGCGATATCAACCGGGACATCATTCTCGTCACCGCGCAGCAGTCGCCGTTTCTCGGCAGGCGTGCGAGACGGGTCACGCAGGATTTGCAGGACACCATCGAGGGCGTTCTGTCGCTTGGCCAGCGTGCGAGAAATCGCGTGGATGCTGCTCGCCAGGCGGCGCTGCATGACCATCAAAGTCAGCTCAACGTTGCGGTTCTTCTTGGCCTTGGCTTCTTTCCGTCGCGAGCGGACGTAACGCGTGACGGCTTCGTAGAGCTCGAGCTCCCCCGCGGTCAGTTCATAGCCTGGCGTCCGGGTGTGCCTGGCCCTGAAGAGCGGCTGGCCGTCCCAACCGACCATCTCTTCCTTGAGTCTGCGCAAGAAGAAGCGGTTGCGCGCCTGGGTGATGGATGCCTCGCCATCGAAAGATTCGCCGCCCGCAGTCGCCAACGCGACCGCTTCATGGACCCGCTGAGTGACGTGCTCGTCCTTCTGAAACAAATCCTCGTCCAGCAGCATCAGCAGCCGCCGGAACGTGTCCTTGCGTCCTCGATGCGGCGTTGCCGTGAGAAACAGCAGATGATCGGTGCGCGACGCCAACGCCTCGACCGCCGCGTACCGTTCGCTGCGGTCCACTTTGGCGCCGTACTCGAAGGCGGACAGCTTGTGCGCTTCGTCCACCGCAATCAGATCCCACTGCGTTTCTGTTGCGGCGCGCAAGCATCCCTCGTGGCGCGCGATGAAGTCAATCGAGGTGATGAACAGCCCTTCGTCACGGCCGAACTGGCTCGGCCGAGCCTCGAATGACGCACGATTGACCAGATCGAATTCCAGGCCGAACTTCCTGGCCATTTCGTCGTCGCGCCACTGCTTGGTCAGGCCGCCCGGCGTGATGATCAGCACCTTGTTGATCACCCCCCGGAAGAGCAGCTCCTTGATCAGCAGACCGGTCATAATCGTCTTGCCGGCGCCGGTATCGTCGGCGAGCAGGAAGCGAATGCGGGGCAGAGGCAGCAGGTAGCGGTAAACGGCTTCGACCTGATGCGGCAGCACATCCACGACACTGGAGTTGACGGCGAAGAGAGGGTCGAATTGATAGGCGATGCGGATGCGCATCGCCTCAACGCCCAGCAAGAAGGCGCCCGCATCGCCATCATAGCTGTAGTCCGCGCCACGAATCACAGCTAAGCGGGACAGCTCCTCAGGGCCTAGCGGTCTTCTGATCTCGCGGCGGGAAATGAGACCGATCCCCTCGATCAGCGTCTTGCCGCCAAAGGGTGCGATGCGGCGGATTTCGACGTGTTCGCCGGGTTCGAGGCCGGAGACGATGTCGCCGGGTTGGAGGTTGCGAGGAGGCAGAGACATGGCCGCTCCTGAGCTCAGTCGCATCGATGTCGGCGATCCACCTTGCCCGATCCTGACCGGACTCTCGCACCCTTCGTGCCCAACGCAAACTACTGTGCACATCTGGGGCCTTGGATCGGTCGGCTGCCACGGCTGTCGAGGCGCAGCAGCCGTCCGGCGGACGCACATCGTGTGGGGGATTGGTTGTTCCAGGCGAAAAGTGTAACATGCCTGGCGGTGCAGCGCAAGCCTTCGGAGCCGCCGGGGCCGGGGGCGCTGCGGCCGATCGCCCGCTGTGTAAGCCAGACTACGCATCGGCCTCTCCTTTTGCGTTACCATGCTTGCACGCCGGGCGATGCCGGCGGCCAACACAGCGACGGATGAGGAGTGGGGCGATGTTGACGAGGGAACAGGTCGACTTCTACAACGAGCACGGGTATCTGCACATTCCGCAGCTTTTTGCGCGCGACGAGATCGATGAGCTGTCGGACGAGCTGGATCGGCTGGTGCACGATTGGGCGCGCACCGACAAGGGATGGTCTGGGCCGTGGCGCAAGGCGTACATGGACGAGGCGACCGAGGCGAAGTCGAAGCTGACCGCGATGCACGACTTGCAGTTCTACTCGGACGCCTGGCTGCGCGGGGTCACCAACCGCAGGCTGGCCGAGGCGATGAGCGATCTGCTGGGGCCGAACGTGGAGTTTCATCACTCGACCCTCCACATCAAGCCCCCCGAAACGGGCCACCCCTTCCCCATGCACCAGGACGACCCGTTCTATGAGCACACCAACGGCGCATACGTGGACGTCCTCTTCCATCTCGATGACACCAGCCATGCCAACGGCGAGATCCGCTTCTTGGACGGATCGCACAAGCTGGGCAAGCTCAAACACATCACGCAGACGCCGGAAGGCCCCTGCACCCCCCACCTGCCCACCGACCAGTATCGGCTGGAGGACACGACGCCGGTGCCGGCAAAGCGCGGGGATGTCGTCTGCTTCAACATCTACACCATCCACGGCTCCTATATCAACACCACGAACCGGGCGCGACGCCTGGTGCGCGTCGGCTATCGCGACCCGCAGAACCTGCAGGTGGCAGGCCAGAGCTGCGGCCGTCCCGGCCTGATGGTCTGGGGCTATCGCGATCGCCGCGAAGGGCAGGCGCTGTTCCCGACGGGGTGAGGCCCGGCTCGCCCTGGGGCGTGTTGTCCCAGGGCGATTTCGCGCCAATTGACACTTGCCGCGCTCCCCGCCTATAATGCCCGCCATGTCGATGCTGCGTCTCGCACCCAGGTTGCCCCTCTATTGGGCGTTCCGGCGCTTCGGCCGGCCGCGCATGCTCCCCTTCTCGATTGTCGTCAGCGTCAGCTTCCGCTGCAACTCGAAATGCCGCACTTGCGACGTGTGGCGCAAGCCGAACGATGACATGACGGTCGAAGAGTGGGACAAGGTCTTCGCGGGCCTGGGCCGCACGCCGTTCTATATCACCTTCACCGGCGGCGAGCCGTTCCTCCGCCGCGATCTGGATGAGATGGTGCTCAGCGCCTACCGCCACTGCCGGCCCGCGGTGATCACCATCCCGACCAACGGCCTGTTGACCGATCGCGTGGCCGACCGCGTGGCGCGCATCTGCGCGGGTTGCCCGGACAGCCAGATCGGCATCAACCTCAGCCTCGACGGCGTGGGAGAGGAGCACGACGACATCCGCGGCGTGCCGGGGAACTGGGAGAAGTCGTTGGCGACGTGGGCGCGGCTCAAAGAGCTGCAGCAGACGCACCCCAACCTGGTGCTCACCGTCCACACCGTCGTCAGCCGCTTCAACCAGCATCGTTTCCGGGAGATCTACGACGGGCTCCAGTTTCTTCAGCCCGATTCGTATATCACCGAGGTGGCGGAAGAGCGGGTGGAACTCGATACGGTCGGTTGGGGCATCACGCCGGAGCCGGATGCCTATGCGCCCATCGCCGACTTCTTGAGTGCGGAGGCGCGGCGGCGACCCGTGAAAGGGATCGCCAGGTTCACCCAGGCGTTCCGCGCCCATTACTATCAGCTTGCCAGGCGCGTCCTCTATGAGCGGACGCAGGTGATCGCGTGTTATGCCGGCTGGGCCAGCATGCACATCGCGCCTAACGGCGACATCTGGAGCTGCTGCATCCGCGCCGAGCCGGTCGGCAACCTGCGGCAGACGAGCTACGATCTCGCGCCGATCTGGTTCGGCGAAGCGATGGCGAAGCTGCGCCGGTCGATCTATGACAAGGAGTGCGCCTGTCCGATGGCGAATGCCAGCTATGCGAATATGCTGCTGCACCCGCCGACCGTCGCCAGGGTCGCGCTGGAGGTCGCCGGTGATTGATCTCCGCTCTGGTTAGGGGGTGACGATGCCGTTCTATCCCGACACTGCCACGTTCTACGCGGTGATGACCGATCTGTTTGGCCGGGTGATCGCCGCGCCGGGGGTGCTCAAGCCGTTGACCGACGGCAAGATCCTGCTGCGCATGACCGTCACCGAGCCAGACGGCGTGCTGATCGTCGATGGCCGATCCAGCCCCCCGCGCTTCCTCACCGGCGCCGCCGGGCCCGCCGCGGCCGGCAGCCAGCCGGACATCGGCCTGCGCATCCCGGCGGACGTCCTTCACAACGTCTGGCTGAATCGCATCCGCCTGCGCGATGCGTTCATGGCCGGCAAGATGCACCTGGACACCTCGCCACTGCGCGCCCTGGGCCTCCTGAACAGCCTCACCGGCATGTTCCGCTTCACCGAACAGATCTATCCCCAGGTCCTGCGCGAGCGCGGCCTCCTGTAGGGGCGGGGCGACCCCGCCCCGACGCGGCGGATGGGCGTGGGCGGGGCAACCCCGCCCCGACGCGGGGATCGGGCGTGGGCGGGGCCACCCCGCCCCGACGCGGGGGTCGGGGCGTGGGCGGGGCGCCCCCGCCCCGACGCTACAGGCCCAGCTTGCCCAGGAAGTACGGCATCTGCACGCGCCACCACGGCCAGTCGTGGTTCACATCGCCGCCCCAGAAGTCGATCCAGGCCGGGATCCCCTTGCTCTCCAGGATGCTGCGCAGATCGGCGGCGTCGCGGCGCATATCGTCTTCCCACGCGCCCTGGCCCACGCACACGATGATCCGGCTCTGCCGGTACAGGTCGAGGCGCCAGGCATCGCTCAGGTTGGGCAGATAGGCGAGCGGCGTGTTGAAGTAGACGAGGTCGTCCATGTAGTCGCCGATGAAGTGGTTGAGACGGAAGAGGCCGCTGAGCGCGATGCAGCCGCCAAAGCAATCGGGGTGACGGAAGAAGAAGTTGCCCGCATGATAGGCGCCCATGCTGACGCCGGTCGTGAGCGCCTTTTCGCCCGGCCGGCTGCGGCTCTGGATGAACGGCGACACCTCCTGTATGATGTAGCGATCGTAGTCCTCGTGGCGTCGCGCCCGGTCCGCAGGCGCCGCCGCGAAGTTGGCCCACGATTGCAGATCGACGCTGTCCACCGTGAACACCTGCACCCGTCCCCCCTCGATGGAGCCGGCGATCGCGGCAATCATCCCGAAATCCTCATATTCGTAGAAGCGACCGCCCTGCGCCGGAAAGACGAGGAGCGGCTGCCCGCCCTCGCCATACACGTTGATCTCCATCTCTTGCCCCAGGTTCGGGCTCCACCACCGGGTGTACTCCTTGTGCATAGGACTCCTTGCGAGACCGCGTCAGGCCTGACCGCGTCAGGCCTGGCCGCATCAGGCCTGGATGAAGTGCGTGGCGGCCAGCACTTCGTCCAGGTCCGGTGAACGCAGCAGATAGTAGTAGTCGCCCATCGCCAGCGCAAAGATCGGCGGCATCGGCTGATGGTGCACGACGAGATAGCCGAACGCATCCATGATCGTTTCGTGCGAGTGCTGATAGCTCTTGTTGTGCTTCCGTCCGACAAAACAGCAGTGGTACCTCCGGCTGTAGTCCTCCATGAAGCGGTTGTTGACGACGACGTTGGCCCATTCCCAGTAGAGATCGATGTCATGCGCGTAGTTGTACATGTCGACGATCGGGCCGCCGGGCGGCCGCATGTTGACTTCGAGCGCGATCAACTGGCCGGTAGGCTCCGAGCGGAAGAACTCGAAGTGGAAGAAGCGCTCGCGCACGCCGAATGCTTTCAGCGTGCGCCGCCCGGCTTCTTCGAGATCGGCCGGTATCTGCCGCAGGTTGTAGAAGTACATGTGCTGATCTTCGTTCACTGCCTCCATGACCCCCTGGCTGTAGGTCAGCGATGAGAAGAAGACCGGATTGCCCTCCCGATCGGTCAGCCCGTCGAACGTCAGAATCTGTCCGCGGACGAATTCCTCCACCAGGGTGTCGACTGCGGGCTTCGCGCGCCAGAACCGCTCGACCTCGTCCGGGCCGTTCAGCCTGAAGGTGTTGGCGGCCCCCACGCCGATGTCCGGCTTGGCGACCAGCGGGTAGCCGGTCTCCTCGGCCAGCCGCCAGATGTCGTCGAGGCTGTGCGCGACCGCGCCGCGCGGCGCCGTGATCCCTGCCTCCCGGAACGCACGCTTCATCTCCGACTTGCGCTTGATGCGGGTCAGGTCCCCCACTTTCGGCCCGTCGACGTTGAAGTCGGTGCGTAGCCTGGCCTCCGATTCCATCCAATACTCGGTGTGCGAGTCGATGTGGTCGATCTTGCCGTACCCGTGCGTGAAATGGCCGCAGGCGCGCAGCAACTGATCGTAGCTGTGCATGTCGTCCACCCGGTAGTACTCGGTCAGCGCTTCTTTCAGGTCCGGCAAGAGCCAGTCGTAGGGCTCGTCGGCGATGCCCAGGACATTCACGCCGAGGCGGCGCAGATGCACGCAGAAATAGTGATAGTTAGGCGGGAAGTGGGGTGACAGATAGACGTGGTTCATGGCGGCAGCTCTCTGGCGGCGTATCGGGCTGTCAGCGGTCAGCGCTCAGCGAGCGCGATTGTAAGCGATTCGCAGACGAGTGTCAACGCCAGCGCCGGGGGTGGTGCGATTCACGGTTTGACAGCGCTGCGCTGCTTCGCTATGATGACCGGCGGGCCGCGCTGCACCGGCCCCGGCGATCTATCGCTTCGCTGTAGCCCTGCTTGTCCCGAGTCCTGAGCCATTCGATGACCAAGACCCCCGATCCCCGCGCCGCTGAAATCCATCGCCGCCTGTTGGCGGCCTACGGTGAGCCCGCGTGGCGGCCGCACTACCAGCCAATGGACGAGCTGGTGCTCACCTTTCTCAGCCAGAACACCAGCGATCTGAACTCGGGCCGGGCCTTCGCGGCGCTGAAGGCGCGCTATCCGGCGTGGCAGGCCGTGCTCGACGCCCCCGTCGACGAGCTGGCCGAGACGATCCGCTCCGGCGGACTGGCGCAGCGCAAGGCCCCTCGCATCCAGGCCGCGTTGCGCCGCATCCAGGCCGAGCGCGGTGCGTTCGACCTGGACTTCCTGGCCGATCTGCCGGTGGTTGAGGCGACGCAGTGGCTCACCTCCTTCGATGGCATCGGCCACAAGACTGCGTCGATCGTGCTCCTCTTCTGTTTCAATCGGCCGGCGTTTCCGGTTGACACTCATGTGGGCCGCGTGACGCGGCGACTGGGGTTGGCCGGACCGAAGGAGTCCGAAGCGAAGATCAAGGCGCTCTGGGAGGCGTTGGCGCCCCCGGAGTGGTTCTATCCGCTGCACCTGAATCTGATCCGGCACGGTCGCGAGGTGTGCCACGCGCAGCGCCCCGCCTGCCCCGCCTGCCCACTGGCTGAGATCTGCCTCTATGACATGAAGCGTGCCGGAGCATGAGCCCGATTGCTCCGAAACGCATTAATTCTTACTTGCTTTGTGCCTTCTTCTATAGTAGAATGACGCCTGTGGCATGGGACGCGATCGCGGCGTGCGCTGCGACCTTGACACGGGCCACGACCCCGTTTGCCAGCGGATGACATCATAGTTGCTGCGTGCAGGGTTGCGCGCAGACCCGAAATCCAGGTGCCCGGCATGACCGAGAATATCCCGACCCCTGTCGCGCCCTCCGGTGAGCGGCCTTTTGCGAAGCTCACCCAAGTCACCGTGACTTCTGACGATGGAATCGAGGCCGTGAACCGGCTGCTGGCCGATGGCTGGCGGCTGGTGAGCATCGGCTTTCGCGCCGATGCCGTGATCTACGTGCTCGGTTGGCGCGAGGAAAAGGCGAAACCGCGTGCTGGGTTCTTGACACAGGAATGAGCGCAGTGCGTGACGAGCAATGCGTGGCGAGCTACTGCCGAAATGCGACGGCCTGCATCGCGGCTCCATCCCGACTCGT
>CAYRFV010000119.1:0-9778 GCA_964423545.1 uncultured Anaerolineales bacterium
GGCGGGACGCTGGCGGTCGAGGCATGGGTGCAGTCGGTGCAGCCGTTCGATGAGATCCAAGTCGTGGCCAACGGCCAGATTGTCGCGCGGCAGACCGCTGCATTAGGCGCTGTGGAGGCCCGGCTTTCGGCCCAAGTGCACTTGCCGGGCAGTGCGTGGGTGGCGGCGCGCTGCGTCAGCCACCACAAGGTGTGGCACGGCTGGCCGATCCACGTGGCCGCGCACACTTCGCCGGTCTACGTTCGCTGCGGGGATGCGGAGCTGTTCAGCGCATCGGATGCGACCTACATGCTCACCCTGATTGACGGCGGGTTGACCTGGCTCGACACACTTTCGATCCCCGCCAGCGCAGCGCGCCAGGCAGCCATTCGCGGCGTTTTTCAGGAGGCGCGCGCCCGCCTGGCGGGCCGGCTGGCGCGACACGGCCAGGACCATGCGCCCGGCCATGGTCACCCACATACTCATGGGAGCTGAGCCATGCAAGCCAGTCCCAGACGCATTTCTGCGGTGGATGGACGGCCATTCTTCCCGCTGGGCGGACAAGCGCGCAACTCCAGCAGTTACACCGATGCCGAATCCGAGGCCGCCTTTCGGGCTGTGAAACAGATTGGTGGCAACACGCTGGAGATTCCTGTTGACCGGGATCAGATGGAGCCGAAAGAAGTTTCCTTCGACTTCGGCGGCGTCGATGCGCTGCTTGCCAGTGCGCGACGGCACGGTGTGAAGCTGGTGCTGCTCTGGTTCGCCAGGTGGAAAAACGGGGATATGGACTCTGCGCCGGCCTGGGTGAAAAGCAATCCGGCGCGGCTCCATCGCGTGATCTCGCGTGATCTCGTCCACCGGCAAGGATTGCTGGGGCTGTCTTCACACTGCCCCGCCAACCTGACTGCCGACGGTCGGGCGTTCGCTGCATCGTGCGACCACCTGAGAGCGCGCCGCTAACCGCTGAAAGCCCTTGACAGCGCCTTTCAGCGTGTGCTATGCTTGCCTCAGCGTTGGGGCGGTCGTGAGCCCTGGCGGCTGCGCGATACTGGTGGAGCAGGTGGGAGGCGGCTGTGCCGTTGAAACGAGATCGCATCTCGGATGGGATATATGTATTCACGAGCGGCGCCTATGCCGAGGTGACGGCCACCGTCATCTTCACGAGTGAAGGCGCAATCGTCGTGGATACGCTGCCTTTTCCCCAGGAAACGCGCTACATTCGGGAGTTCCTGAACCAACGGCACACCAAGGCGCTTTACGTAATCAACACGCATTCCCATGCCGACCATATCTACGGCACCTACCTTTTCCCTGAAGCTGAGGTGATCGCGCATTACCAGTGCCGGCGGCTGATGGAGCGGCACGCTGAAGAGGCGTTGGCCGCGGCCAAGCAGCAGACCCCTCGGCTGGCCGAAGTCAAGATTCGCTATCCTGAGTTGCTTTTCAATGATGCGATGACGCTAAGGATAGGCGGCAAGACCCTGGAGCTGAACTATTCCCCAGGTCACAGCCGCGACGTCATTACGGTGCATGCGGTCGAAGATCGGCTGATGGTCGCCAGCGACACGGTCATGCCGGTGCCCTATGTGGTCGGTGGCGACCTCGACGATATGGTGCTCTCTCTCACCGCCATCAAGCAGAAGAACCTGGAGAACCTGGTGCAGGGGCATGGTGAGGTGCTGCTGCGCGGCGAGATCGATGAGAGCCTGGCCGCCAATATCTCGTACCTCAGAACCGTCGACCGTCTGGTGCGTGAGCGAATTGCACGCGGCGTGCCGCGCAACGGCATCCTGGACATCACCATCGAGGATTGCGGCCTGTCCCGCATCCCCCTGGGTGGGCTGGTGCAGAAGCTGCACCAGGCCAATCTGGTAACCCTCTACGATGCCTACCGGTCAGAGATGAAAGCGCGACGCGTGCCGTGAGCGAGAGAACACGCTGAAAGGGTGCGCAGGAGGGTCCAACCCAGCCCACCCTCTGCGCCATCTTCCCGCGACCACGCGCCTCGCCTCATAGCTGTCCGCCGTCCGCCCGGGCGTCGTACAAGGTATCCTCTACGATTGCCAATGCCTCGTCGACCGCTTCCGAGCACAGGTCAAGCATCGGCCGGAAGCGGATCGACCGCGTCCCCGACTTGAGCGCGATCAGCCCGTTCTCCCACAACAGGCCGCGGAACAGGTCTCTCGCGCGCGGATCTGGCAGGTCGAAGGCGAGAAACATGCCGCGGCCGCGCACGTTGCTGATCAGGTCGGATCGCAGCGCGATCTGCGTCATGCCATCCAGCAGGTGCTGGCCCATCCTCCCTGCGTTATCGACCAAGTGGTCCTCTTCGATGATCTCCAGATAGCGCTGGCTGCGCACCATGTCCACCAGGTTGCCACCCCAGGTCGAGTTGATGCGGCTGGGAACATGGAAAACGTTCTCCGGCGCCTCATCGAGGCGCCGGCCGGCAATGATGCCGCAGACCTGCGCTTTCTTGCCGAATGCGATGATGTCCGGCGCAACGCCCATCTGCTCGACGGCCCACATCGTGCCCGTAGTGCCGATGCCGGTCTGGACCTCATCCACAATGAAGAGAAACTCGTTCTCGTCGGCCAGTGCGCGCAGCTCCCGGAAGAACTCCGGGCGGAAGTGATTGTCGCCACCCTCGCCCTGGATCGGCTCGATGATCAGCGCGGCGATGTCGTCCGGGTAGGCATGCAGGGCCTCCTTGATCTGTGAGACAGCCTGACGCTCGTCGGCAATGGTTCGGGCAAGCGTCTCGTCCGTGACGGGGAAGCACAGCTTCGGGTTGAGCACGCGCGGCCAGTCGAATCTGGGAAAGTACATGGTCTTGCGCGAGTCGGCTGTGTTGGTGAGTGAGAGCGTGTACCCGGACCGGCCGTGAAACGCCTCTCGGAAGTGAATGATCCGGCCGCCCTTCTCCCCTCGTCCGACTGCCAGGTTCTTGCGCACCTTCCAATCGAAGGCGGCCTTGAGGGCGTTCTCCACCGCCAACGCACCGCCATCCACAAAGAACAAGTAGGGCATATCTGCCGGCTTGGCCACGCGCGCAAACGTCTCGACGAACTCGGCCATATAGGTGGTGTAGATATCCGAGTTGGCTGGCTTATAGGGCGCGACCTCGCAGATGCGCCTCAGGAAGGCTGGAGCGCGCAGCTTGGGGTGGTTGTGTCCGATGGGCTGGCTGGCGAAGTACGAATAGAAGTCAAGATACTCGCGGCCGGTCGCCTCATCGCGGAGATAGGCGCCGTGCGACCGGCGCAGATCGACGATGATGTGCTCCCCGTCGGCCTGCATATGCCGGCCGATGACCGCGAGCACATCTTTGGGAGCGACCTCCACACGACCGGCTGGCGTTTGCAGCTTGGCCATGAAGACCTCCATTGCTCCGACCGGCAGTCGTACAGGCAGTGCGGGCCGTCAGTCGGAACTCACGAGACCCAGGCGAACGACTTCCACGCGTTGGCCGGGTTGCTGGCTGCGCAGGACGACCGTGTTCTCGCCGGCTCGCAGGTCGAGCGGGAGCGTTGTCTCGCCGTTCGCCTGCTCCCCGGACAACGGGGCACTGACCGGGGCGAGGGCCACGCGCAGCCACGCGGGACCGTCCTCCGGCGCCCGCACGATCACCACCGCCGCATCCTGAAAGCTGCGGCTGCCGCGCTGCGAGTCGAACGGCGACCAGCCCTGGCCCAGGATCAAGAAGGGTGCTCTCTCTGATGGCGGGTTCACTTCGTAGGCGCTGATGCGATCATCCTGGTAGATGGGCGGTTGGCTGCCGAAGATCTGCGCCGCTGCGTTGGTCGTGTAGTCGCGCGTGGCGTTGCCTGTCGCCACCGGCATCTGATAGCGGTCGATCACGACCCAACGGACGCCGAGGTCGTGCAGCACTTGCCGGCCCTGCTCCGCCAGATTGAGCGCAATGATGTCCGGGCCCAGATGGCGAAAGTGCTGGAACACCGGCGCAAGCTCGGCCA
This sequence comes from uncultured Anaerolineales bacterium, assembly GCA_964423545.1. Lineage (GTDB taxonomy): Bacteria > Chloroflexota > Anaerolineae > CG2-30-64-16 > CG2-30-64-16 > JALOOE01. The sequence goes on from CAYRFV010000119.1 coordinate 3,960, forward strand.
GAGTACGCGGATCATCCCGGCTGATATAGCCGGCGACGAGCGGTTTGCCGTGAACGGTCTGGTGCAGCAAGTAGTTGGGGCGATCCCAGTTCATCGGCAGGTTGAGCACGCTGCCGGGCCGGCTGTCTTGCGCCAGTGTGGCATACCAGGCCGGCGCATCTGAGCTGCTGAGTGGATAGGGGACGGGAAGAAACTCAAACAGGATCAAGGCGGTTGCGGCTACAGCCATGACGCGGCCGCGGCGGAACCGGGCGACGAGCCAGTTGATCCCCAGAGCGGCAAGGACGCCGAGCGCCAACATCAGCATGGCGTCGTAGCGGCTGACCGAGCGGCCGATGTTCATGAAGGGTACCAGGCGCACAAGCGCCGCGTAGGGCAGGGGAATCTCCGAACCGCCTGGAAGGCGCAACGGCTGACCGGCGACGTGGAGCACCGGGCCCAGCGCCAGAACGAAAAAGACGAGCGCCACCCACGGCCAGACGCCCCTCTGCAGGCCCTGCCTCTGCAGGCGCTGCCGTGCGCCAGGCTGCGAAGCTGTCCTGCCACTGCTCCATCCGCCAATCAGCGCCAGCGCCAGCACGGTGAAGCCTGCGAAGACCTGGTGCTCTGAGACCGTTGCACGAAACAGCCCCTGGACGCGGGCAGCGACCAGGCGTCCCCACAGCGGGTGAAACTGCTGGGGCATGACGAAGGCGAGCAGATCGGCGGAGTAGCGGCGGGCGTCATCCACGTCCGGCACCATGAAGTCGTACTGACGGGCTTCTCGGACCATCGGGGCGAGAACCGGGCTGAGCGCGAGCGCCCAAAGCAGCCACAGGGCTGCCATCGCTACGGCAACGCGCACGAGGCGGCGAGAAGCGGTGGGGTCATTCGCGCCTACGTGCACCGCCCTATCTTCTCGTGCGGCGCGTACCGCCATCCAGACGAACACGACCGCCGTGAAAATCAGGCAGTAGAGCACATAGTACCAGTCGCACAGCGCCACCAGAATCAAGAAAAGGGCTGCCAGCAGCGCGTTGCGCCTGGTGGCCGGAGCAACACGGCGCGCGTAATCCGAAATCCGAGCCGTCAATTGCGGCTTGATGACGCGCTGTGACGCCTGTCTTTCGGGATGGCGCCACTCACCGTCAGCCGCCCTCAGCAGGTAAAGCGCAAAGAACGGCACCCATTCCATGCTCATCACCTGCATGTGCCCCAGTAGGTGCGCGATATGGAAGGGCGAAAAGGTGAAGATAACGCCGGCCGTGAACGCCGCCAGGCGGCACGATCCTCTGCCGAGAACCTGGCGCGCAAGCAGATACGCGCCGAGCCCGCTCATTGCGAAGCTAAAGAGCACCGCCGAGTTATACGCAGGAAAGAGACCCCAGGCCAGCTGGATCGGCAGGGTGAACAGGCCATTGAAAAGGTTGAGCGTGTGGAAGAGCAGGCTCACCCCGACAGGATAGTAGAGCATGTCGGTGAACCAGGGGTGTGCATGCTCCACCAACAGGGCCCGACGCACCCACCACAGGTTCCAGTAGTTCTGCCAGCCGTCGAAGCCGTCGCCGGGGATGGCATCAGCGAAGCGCCGGACCAGTGGATAAGTCATGCCGAGCGTCAGCAGTCCGTACCCGATCAGGGCCATTGCCGCGACACTGCGGCCTCGCAAGCCTGGCATCACCCGTTACCCCCCGGCGTCAGCGCATGCAAGCGCCTCGGCCAGCGCTTCCTCGCCCTGCGCCAGCAGCGCCGACGTCCGGGCCACGGCGTCAGCGCAGAACGCCTCGTCATGGATGGCTCTGAGGTTGACGCGCACATTGCGCACGGCGCCGACAAGACCCGCGTGCGCCAACAGCGCGCTGACGGCTGCATCGCTGGCCGCGTTGCGGTTGCCATGGGCAGCGGACCGGGCGGCAAGGCGCAACACCTGAGTGCATGCGGCCGCCGTGGCCAGCGGCGTCTCGGCAGCGCGGCGCAAAGCCGCCTGGATCGCGTCGGCGCGCTCGGCGCCCTGCGCCTCGTCGGTCTTCGGCAGCTTGTAGGCATCCATCACGGCCGTGTAGGCGACTGTGTCCGCATCCATCAGCGTGATGAGATGGCGGCGCAGAACGCCGGCCTCAGCAAGCACGCCGCGCATCTCGACTTCGTGATTCGCATAGCGTTCGCGGCCGGCGGTCAGCCCTGCGACCATCGCTGCCAGGGCTGCAGCAAGCGCGCCCGCCAACGCGGCGACCGATCCGCCGCCGGGCGCTGCGTTAGCGGCGCCTACTGCGTCCAGGTACTCGGTGAGGGTCAGGTCGGCGAACCGTCGGGGAGATGGGTTGTCGCTCATGCCGCGATTATACTTGCGGCGGCGCGAACGTGCAAAGGCTCGGCGCACTAAGCTAACGCAACGCTAACGCTGCGCCTACGCCGAACTAACACGGGGAGGGTATAGGTGAACAGGAGACTTCGTCCCCGCACCCTTTTGGGGCGAGGTGTGAAGTGTGCTAGAATGATTTGGTCGTTTTTCGTGATGTGCGCTGGAGGAAGCAGCGGTGAGTCTAGAATCTCTTTCCAATATGCGATGGGGTTTGCCCTCAGAGGCTGTCTGGCAGCCCCCGACCGACGTCTATGAGACCGATGACAGCGCGGTCGTGATCATCGAGATCGCCGGGCTTGGAGCCGGAGACTACCAGGTGTCGTTGACGGGACGAATGCTTGAGGTGATAGGTGAACGTCGCGACCCGGCTGCGAAACTGGCCTATCAGCAGATGGAGATTCGCTACGGCAGATTTCGCGCCCAAGTGCAACTGCCCTGGGCCATTGAGCCGAGCGGTCAATTCGCCGTCTACGCTGACGGCTTCCTGAAGATCACATTGAGCAAGGCGCAGGTGCGCCGCGTGCCGATTCGCGTTGTCGGCGACGCGAAGACCTGAACGAGGAAACCGAAAAGATGGCAGACAACGAACAGCAAGAGATGGCGATTCCTCACGATCTGCCTGTGCTGCCGCTACGGGGTGTGGTGGTGTATCCCATGATGTGGCTGCCTCTGACCATCGGCCAGGAGCGTTCGATCCGCCTGGTGGATGACGCGCTGGCGGACAAAGATGGCCACCGGATCATTGGCCTGTTTGCTTCGCGCGATGCAGAGGTGGAGGAACCGACACCCGATCAGATCTTTCAGGTCGGCACGGCTGCCTTGGTGCATCGCATGTTGCGTGCGCCCGACGGCACGATCCGCCTGATCGTGCAGGGGCTGGAGCGCATTCGCATCGACAGCTACTACCAACAAGATCCGTATCTGCGGGCTCGCATTTCCGTGATTCCTGACGATGAAGCCGCCTCCCTCGAACAGGAGGCGTTGATGCGCACCACTCAAGAGCTCTTTCGCCGGTTGGTGGGGCTTGTCCCGCACATGCCCGAGGAGCTTGAAACTGCGGCGATCAATGCCACCAGTGCGCGCCAGCTTGCCTATCTCGTGGCCGCCAGCATCCGCATGGAGCCGATCCAGGCCCAGGAGATCCTGGAAATCGACGAGGTGCGTGAGAAACTGGTCCGGCTTAACTCGATTCTGACCAAGGAGTTGGAGGTCCTGGAACTCGGCAAGAAGATCCAGACCCAGGCGCAGGATGAGATGACCAAGATGCAGCGCGAGTACTTCCTGCGCGAGCAGCTCAAGGCCATTCAGAAGGAACTGGGCGAGTCGGACGAGCAGGAGGCGGAGATCCAGGAGTTCGAGCGGCGCATCGCCGCGGCTGGCATGCCTGAGGAAGCGGAGAAGGAAGCGCGTCGCGAACTCGATCGTATGCGCAAGATGCCGACTCAGGCTGCCGAGTACTCCGTGATCAAGACCTACCTGGACTGGATGGTCAGCCTGCCCTGGAGAATGACCACCGAGGACAACCTCGACATCTCTCACGCCCGGTTGGTGCTGGACGAGGATCACTACGGCCTGGAGAAGATCAAGGAGCGGATCCTGGAGTTTCTGGCCGTGCGCAAGCTGCGGCTGGAACGACGGGTGGACGAGGGAGGCGCGGCTGCAAGCTCAGTGGAGCAAAAGGACCTGATCCGTCGCGAACGCGAGGGGGTCATCCTCTGCTTTGTTGGGCCTCCGGGCACCGGCAAGACGTCGCTGGGCCGTTCCATCGCGCGTGCAATGGGCCGCAAATTCATCCGGTTAGCGCTGGGGGGCATCCGAGACGAGGCGGAGATTCGCGGCTTTCGCCGCACCTACATCGGCTCGATGCCTGGACGCGTGGTCCAGAGCCTTCGTCGCGCCGAGAGCCGCAATCCTGTATTCATGTTGGATGAGGTCGATAAGCTGGGCCGCGATTTTCGCGGCGACCCGTCATCTGCCCTGCTCGAGGTGCTCGACCCGGAGCAGAACGTCGAGTTCCGCGATCACTACCTGGATGTACCCTTCGATCTGAGTCAGGTCTTCTTCATCACCACGGCGAACTGGCTCGATCCGATCCCGCAGCCCCTCCTTGACCGCATGGAGGTCATCGAGCTGAGTTCGTACACCGAGGAGGAGAAGGTCAAGATCGCACAGGGCTACCTCGCGCCGCGGCAGGTCAAGGAGAACGGTCTGAAGGAGGACGAGGTCGTTTTCACCGAAGCGGCGTTGCGGCGGCTTGTGCGCGAGTACACGCGCGAGGCCGGGGTGCGCAACATGGAGCGCGAGATCGGCGCGGTGTGTCGCAAGGTGGCCACGAAGGTGGCAGAGAAGGGCGCGAGCGCAGTGCCGGTGCTCGTGGATGCCGCCGATCTGAATGGCTATCTGGGGCGGCCCAAGTTCGTGTCCGAGGTGGCTGAGCGCGTGGAGATGGCAGGAGTGGCGACCGGGCTGGCGTGGACCCCGACCGGCGGCGACATCATGTTCTTCGAGGCGACGCGCATGCCCGGGAGCAAGGGCTTCACGCTGACAGGCCAGTTGGGCGACGTGATGAAGGAATCGGCCCAGGCTGCCCTGAGCTGGGTGCGCAGCCGGGCGAAGGACTATGACATCGATGACGAGATCTTCGCCAAGTCGGACATCCATCTGCACATCCCGGCCGGCGCGACGCCGAAGGATGGGCCCAGCGCAGGGGTGACGATGGCGACCGCCCTGCTCAGCTTGATGACGGGCCGGCCCGTCCGCAAAGATCTGGCAATGACCGGGGAGATCACGCTGCGCGGGCAGGTGTTGCCGGTCGGCGGCATCAAGGAGAAAGTGCTCGCGGCCAGTCGCAACGGCCTATGCACCGTCATCCTGCCCAAACGCAACGAATTCGACCTGGAGGATGTGCCTGCGGCTGTGCGTTCGGAGATGCACTTCATCTTTGCCGAACGGGTGGATGACGTGGTGAACGCCGCGCTCCTGCCCGCGCACGAGAACGGCGCCGAACCCGAACCGATCGGCGCAGCGGAGTTGGCGCCGGCTTGAGCGGCGCCGGTCGATGTTCCCTTCGTCGGATCGCTCCAGGCGTCGTGGGCGCGGCAACGCACTCGCGGCGCCTGGAGCTGTAGCCGCCCTATCGCGATACGCTAGACAAGAGAAGACGTCGCTGGACTGCTGGCCCAACGGGTGTCGCGTGAGGCGAGCTCCAACCACCGGGAAACGCCCGGCGCGTAGGTGTTCCCACCCGAAGCCAGCTCAGATCCTCGTATCTATGAACCCACAGAACGCATCCACCGGGCTGACCCCCTTGAACTCCGACTTGCCCAGCAGTTTCTCCACCAGGAGTTGCATCGTCACCTCGCGGCTGTCGTAGGTGTTGATGTAGCACTTCGCCTGTGGCGCGTCTGCCAGGTGGAAGGGGCGGTTGACCGACACGAAGATCGTCGGCAGCTCGTGCACATACCAGGGGATATCCGCG
>CAYRFV010000119.1:9878-15576 GCA_964423545.1 uncultured Anaerolineales bacterium
GTTGACCGACACGAAGATCGTCGGCAGCTCGTGCACATACCAGGGGATATCCGCGGTTCCCTTGGTCGCCGTCCAGTGAATGCGCTGCACGGGCTGGAAGAGGCCGGTCCCGTTCGCGATATGGATGATCAGGTCATGCCGGCTGACGAAGTCAGCGATGCTGCTCTTGCCTGCGTAGATATTGCGCATGGCTTGCCCCCGTTCCTCGGGCGGCAGCTTTGCGAGCTTCTCCACGATCGACTCGAAGACGGTCACCTCGAAACCTGAGGAGCGCAGCGCTTCGGCAAGCACCTCCACCGGGGCGCGACCGCGACCGTGTCCCATCATGGCTTCCACCGGGTTATCGGGGCCCTTCTGCGGCACGAGCAGCACTCGCGGCGTCTTTGCTGGGGAGATGGGCAGTGGCGAGTTGCCGACATTCTTCACCAGGGTGATCGCCCGGTCGGCCACCTCGCGAAACACCGCCTGGTTGGCTGGCAGGCCGATGGTCCGCAACGCGTCGCGGTGCGGAATGATCTCGTGCTTCGCCTTCTTGTGCAGGCCGAGGGAGGCCTTGACGCCCAGGATGCGGGTCAGGGCGTCCTGCAGGCGCGCCGCGCTGATGACCCCGTGTCTGTAGCCGTCCATCATGAAGCCAAAATCCTCTTGGAGCAATTCTATGGCGCAAGGTACAATCCGTCAAACATCGAGTTCCGGCCGGGGCGATCTCTTGCCCCCATTCTGCGAGGGAATCATGACAGAGGAATCCGTTTCACGCGTTGCGGTGATCGGCGCCGGCCAGATGGGGCCGACACTCGCCGTCGTCACCACCCTGGCCGGTTGCGCCACCACGTTGATCGGGCGCAGCGCCGAGAGTGTCGCATCGGGCCGGGCCCACTTCGCTGCCGCGCTCGCCTTCATGGTTGAGACCGCCATCGTAACTGCGGATGAGGCCGCTGCGGCTGCCGGGCTGCTCGGCACGGCAACGGACCTTGCGCCGGCCGCTCAATCCGATCTGGTGATTGAGTCCATCATCGAGCATCTGCACACCAAGCAAGAGCTTTTCCGCACGCTGGACGACCTGTGTCCGCCGGAAGTCATGCTGGCCAGCAACACCTCCGGGTTGCGTATCACCGAGATTGCTGCTCTCATGCGCCGCCCCGAACGAGCCGTCACCACCCATTTCTGGAATCCCGGCCACCTGATGCCGCTTGTCGAGGTGATCCAGGGCGAGCGCACCGCAGAAGAGACGGTGCAGCGAGCCTGCCGCTTTCTGCTCCGCTGCAACAAGCGGCCCGTGATTGGGCGCAAGGATCTGCCCGGCCAGATCTGCAACCGGCTTCAGCAGGCGTTGCTGCGCGAGGCCATCTACATGGTGCAGGAGGGGATTGCCACCGCCGACGATGTAGAGGAGGCGCTCAAAGCCGGGGCGGGGCTGCGCTGGCCGGTCTATGGCCCCTTCGAGCATTCCGATGTCGTCGGGACCCGGCTTTCGCTGGCGGTTCAGACTGCGGTGCTGCCGAGCCTGTGCAACTCGACGGAGCCGGCGCAGCTGCTGTATGACATGTTGGACGCCGGTCGTCTCGGCATTCGCTCCGGCCAGGGCTTTCACGATTGGACTGCGCGCAGCGGGGATGACCTGCTGCGCCGCCGCGATCTCTGGCTGGCGGAACGCATGAAGGCGGATCGGGCCGCGAGATAAGGTATCGCAGCGCGGCGAGGGGGCGCCGTCCAAGGTCGACCCCCTCTTGGCGCGCTACCTCCATGCGAGTCGATGCTTGCGCGTCCAGCTCTCATCGAGAACGGAATGTGTCGCCCCGGCCCTGCCTCCAGGGGCCCGCCGCGGTGCGACCATCCTTCATCTTCCGGCCGGAACCGCGGCTGCACGCTCGTAAGCCGCGACAATGACCCCTTTCGAGCTGACGCGGCTCTCCGTCACCTTGAACGCCATCGGGATCGTGCCATCGGCAAACAACCGCTTTCCCGCGCCCAACGTGATCGGATAGATCATCAACCAGAAGTGACGACGTAACGCGAGAACCAGTCGATGACCGCCACCAGGTAGAGCCAACCGCCGTGCAGCCGAATGGAGGTGATGTCGATACCCCACACATGGTTGGGGTAAGCCGCCGTGACGTTGCGCAGCAGGTAAGGATAGACCGCCTGACTCCTTTTGGTCACCGTCGCCAGAAAACCTGTTGTGTGCCAGCGATCCGCTTAAGCGATCCGACGTGGCAACTGCGCGTCCCGAGCGGACATCGCGGCCTGTCTGACCAGTTCAGCTTGAACCTGCGCATCCATGTGGCGTACCTCCCAACGTATTGCCGTGACGCCACGTGCGGTTGCGCGCGTCCAGCGTCTGCCAAGCCCGGGTTTCTGCCTCGGCTGCTCAGAAATCGCCTACCACGAGCGCATCCGGCGTCGCCAGGCGCACCCCCTCGGCCGCCGCACGGGCCATCAGAGCCGGCGTGAAGCCGGCCTTCGCAAAGAGGGCGTACGATACCACCGGCCAGCGGCCTTCCGGGTCAACCAGCGGCGTCTTGCGCTGCAGGTCATCCAGGACGTCCGTACCCACCGGGTTGACCGACCACTTGCACTCGCCCAACAACAGCGCGCCGTCCGCGTCGCTGACCGCAACGACATCCACTTCGGCTGCCCGATCCCACCAAGAGCCGACCCGCTCGGGCAGGAAGCCGAGTTGGTTGGCGCGCGCCAGTTGCGCGATGTGCGCCCGCGCCGCATCCTCAAAGGCGTAGCTGACGAACTGGTCGAAGGTCGGCCGCACGCGCTGCGCCAACACAGCATCGGCCAGGTCCAGATCGAGCGAGCCCTGGTTCGGATGCACGTAACGGAACCAGAAGCGCAGGAAGGCATCGCTGATGCGGTAGATGCCGCGCTTGCTCTTGTCGGGGCGGTTCTCGGTCGCGGGCACGCTGCGCGTTACAACGCGCAGGTCCTGCAGGATATCCAGGTAGCGGGCAGTGGTCGTGACCTCCCCGATCCGCGCCGCCAGGCTGATCTCGTTGAGCCGCGTCGCACCCTGGGCAATGGCGCGCAAGACGGAGAAGTAGTTGCGCGGCTCGCGCAGCTCTTCCATCAGCAGCAGTTGCGGTTCGCGGCGGAGCGTGCCCTGGCTGTCCAGGATGTGGGCGCAGATGTTGGCGAAGATGTCGCCCCGACCGCAGTCGGCTTGGTCGGAGAACGCAGTCAGGTAATAGGGCATCCCGCCCACCACCGCCCAGGCTTCGATCTGCTGGATGGGCGTGTAGGCAGGAAAAAAGGCGGCCGCGGCGGGCAATTCCAGCGCCGGCAGCAGGTAACTGCCCGTGCGGCGGCCGTACAGCGGCGCCTGGTAGCCGAGGATCTCCCGCTCCATCAGCCCCACGTAGGAGCTGCAGAGGATCAGAAAGACCTGGGTGTTGCGCAAAGTCTCATCCCAGGTTTTCTGCAGCAACGAAGGGATGGCCTTGTTGCCACTGATCAGGTACGTGAATTCGTCGAGCACCACGATGGGGCGACCAGGTAGATCGGCCAAGGCGCGGAAGGCGGCTTCCCAGGAGGGCGCCTCCCACGGGGAGGGCGAGAAGCCGGCGGGCGCATCGGCATGGGTCAGGCGCCAAATGTCTTGCGAGAAGGCAGCGAGCTGGTCGAGATCGGAACTCAGCGTAGCGATGAAGAAGACGTGCGGTTTGTCCGCACAGAAGTGGCGCAGGAGCTCGGTCTTGCCGACGCGGCGCCGGCCGTAGAGCACGAACAGTTCGGCGTGACCTGAGCGGTAGCGGGCCTCCAGGTTAGCCAACTCAGCTTTGCGGTCAATAAACACGGCGCGCCTCCTCTGGGGGCAGCAGAGGCTTTACGAATCGCGATTATTATAATCGTGATTTGTATCTTTGTCGAATCGGCTGCGATAGGTTGGGTGGGCTCTGGTGCCGTTGCGACACGCGGCGACGCTATACAGAGTCGTGCGAAGCATACGATTATGTATAAAGGCCGAAACTCGCGCTACGTGTGGTGATTACCCATAAGTCCTTTGAGAGTTGAATGGCTCTACCAACTGTGGCATGGTTAAGGTGTACCACACCTAGACCGCCGATGGAGGATAGAGCCATGTCCAGCATACGCGAAAAGGAAGCGCTTGCCAACTTGCCGGCCGACGAACTACAGAATTCACTCAGTGCATTTATGGCGCCCGTGTTGGCCCACTTACCGGAGCAGCGGTTGCGGCAGGTGAGCCTGCGTGCGGTGCGCGGCATCTTGGCCGCCCAATCGCCCGTCCTGACGGAGATGGCGGTGTCTGACCCACTTTGATTCCCTTTGTGACTTGGTGGAGAACCCAAAGTAGCGATGCCATTCGATCTCTGCACGTTCCCATTTGACGATGAGACTACTGGAGTCTTGGACACACCATCCGAGATGCCCAGTAGTCTGACGACATCCGGAAGGTACCTGACGGAAGGCCGTCTACATGTCCGCTCGCAACTACAGCAACCGCACACGTGAGGTGGCGCGGCGCCGCCGCCTTTCACCGCCGCCGCGTGATCATCTCCATCTCGCCGCTCACCGGTCGTTCGGTCACCCTGGTCAGCGTCTGGCGTCCCTCGTTCGTTCTTCCCCTTCGCCCGATATCCCTCAGCGCGTGACCAAGGGCAAGTAGACCTGTCGCGCCGCCAGCTCGAGTGAGAGGACGCCTCGGTTGCCAGCGTGATCGTCAGCAAAGGCGTACACGGTCCCTGCGCCGGTGGCCGGCGCCGTGAATGTGCCGGTATAGGGCTGGTACAGTGCGCCATCGAGGCTGTAGAGCAGGCGAGCGACGCCGCTGCCGGTGTCGGTGGCCTGGAGGCTGATAGATGGCGGGTGGACCGCCGGCGCGACCTGGGCGACGATCTGTGGCGCCTCCAGATCGTTCGCGGCCGGTCCGCTCAAGTCGTACCCCGGCGGTACGACCACGTCGTAAACGCCATCCCCATCCCCGTCGTAGGTCAGCTCGGAGTGACCGGAACCTGAGAGCGCCAGCCGGGCCGCCGACCCGGCGGGCACGACGGCATCCACATAACGCAGTGCGTGGGTGGCGGTTACGCCCGTGCCCAGGGTTAGCGCAAGGTTGAGCGGGCTGGCCGTGGTGGTGAACGTCACCGAGTAGGCGATGATCGGATCAAGGACGGCGGAGAAGCGGTCGGCGCCCAGGATCAAGGCATCGGCGCCCGGCACCTCGCCGCGCGGCGCGGGGGCGCCAGTGAGCGGTCCGGTAGAGCGCCCCTGATCGTCGGAGATCGTGAACCCGGTCATGCCGCTGGCGGTCAGGTAGTAGGCCTGGCCGGATGCTGCCAGGTCACTTCCTGCCCTGGCCGGTGTGGACCGAGTCGGCGGCTCGCCTCGCAAGATCGCCAGCACCGCGGCCTGCACGGCCGGGTTGCTGTTCAGTCCATTGTGTTCGACCGCCATGTCGCTTCCGCCCGTGAAGGACAAGAGGCTCGCGCTGGGCGCGTTGTAGTCGCCGCCCGGGCCCCGGCGGGCGGCGCTGGCGATGGGCACCGTGCCATCGCCAGCCGTGTATTGCACGCTGACCGATGGCACGCGGTCGCAGAGGACCCACAGGCCAGCCGGCACACAGCGCACCTCGTAGGTGTAGCGCATGTTGCCGATGGTGCGGTCGGTCGACTGGATGCCGTAGATGTGGTGATAGGACACGCCGCTCTGATCGGTCCGCCAGTCGTCCTGG
>CAYRFV010000120.1:0-11773 GCA_964423545.1 uncultured Anaerolineales bacterium
CGGCGCTGAACTACGCCTGGCTGCTGATGCTGCTGCCGCAGGGGATCGTTGCGCAGGCGGTGGCGACAGCAGCATTCCCCACCTTCGCCGCGCTTGAGGCGCGCGGCCGGCTCGTCGAGCTGCGCACGATCGTCAGCCAGACGCTGCGCGCAGTGCTGTTCCTGGCGATCCCGGCCGCCGTAGGCCTCTTTGTCTGGCGGACGCCGCTCGTGCGGATGCTGCTCGAACGCGGAGAGTTCACGGCTACATCGACCGGCCTCACCGCGTATGCGCTGGCCTTCTACGCCTTCGGATTGGTCGGGCACTCGCTCGTCGAGATCGCCGCCCGCGCGTTCTATGCCCTGCACGACACGCGCACCCCGGTCCTCATTACCTTCGGCGGCGTCGGCCTGAACATCCTTCTGAGCCTGCTGCTGCTCTCGCCATTGGGCTTCGGCGGGCTGGCCGCCGCGAACACCCTGGCGACCCTGGTCGAGATGGCGCTGATGGTGTGGCTGCTGGGCCGGCGGCTCGGCGGGCTGGAATGGCCACAGCTCCGGACGACAGCGGCGCGCTCGGCGCTTGCGGCCGCGGCCATGGCGCTTCCGCTTCTCGCGTGGGCTGACCGCTGGCGCAGCGGATCAGCTGTGCTGTTCGGTCTGCTCGGCCTCCTCGCCGCCGCGGCCATCTACCTTGCGGCCGCCGCGCTCCTGCGGATGCCTGAAGTGGCCGTCGTACGCCGGCTCATCGGCCGCTAGACCCTCTCCGCGCCTCCCCTCCCCATCTTCATCTCTATCGCTATCTCTCCTTCTCTCTCTATCTCCATCTCAATCACTCTCTCCCCAAGCCTCACCCTTGCCTGCACCACACATAGCGCCACAGCCGCTGCCGCGCGACCTCATCGCCGCGCACGCCGATTCGCGGTGTGATCGCCACCCGGTCGGCGCTGACGGGCGCAGTCTCCTCGATGAACAGCTCGCAGCTCGTCGTCAGGTCGATGCCGTTCTGCGCCCGCGCGATCCCCAGCGCCTGGCACAGCTTCCCGGGGCCGTTGGTCAGATCGCGATCCGCGACCGCGCCTCGGCGGCGCCGGAGGATCGCCAGACCCTCCTCCGGCACGATGGCGCGGATCAGCACCGCCCCGGCCTGCCCGTCTGCCTCGGTCACAGCATTCAGGCAAAAGTGCATGCCGTAGATGAAGTAGACGTAGGCATGACCGGGCGGGCCGTACATGATCGCGCTGCGCGGCGTGCGCCGATAGGCGTGCGAGGCAGCATCGCCGGCGCCGCCGTACGCCTCGACCTCGCAGATCAAGCCGCTCACGCGCGCGCCATCGAGCATGCGGACCAGGCGCTGGCCCAAGAGCGCGCACGCCACCGTCGCCGCGTCACGCGCATAGAAGGAACGCCCCAGATGTGTCACGCAGGGAGTATAACCGATTCATCGGGCACGCGCCAAGGCGGAGCCGTGCGCACCGGGGAGAAGAAGACACCCGCAGCGGACGCTGCGGGCGTCTGGGGGAAGCCTGCTACACCAGCTGGCGGAAGATAGCGACCACCTTGCCCTGGATCTCCAACTGGTTGGCCGGCACCGGAATCGGCTGGTAGGCCGGATTGGCGGGTTGCAGACGCACCATCTCCCCTTCCGGGAAATAGTGCTTCAGCGTCGTCTCTTCGCGGTCCTTGATCCAGGCGACAATCATGTCGCGCGGCTGAGCCGTGTTCTGGTGGCGGATGATGACCCAGTCGCCGTCATGCACGAGCGCGTCGATCATCGAATCGCCCTTAACCTGCAAGGCATACAGATCGCTGCCGGCAGGCACCAGATCCTGCGTCAGAACGAGGACGTCATCGCCGAAGGGATGATCCTGTTGTCCGGCCGCCGGGATCGGCGCGCCGGCCGAGATCAGGCCGAGCTTGGGGACGAACCGCAGCCGGGACGCGCCTTTGGCATCCTCGATAGTCCCCTCGTCCTCTTTCAGGCGCAGCCCGCGAGAGATCTCGTCGCTGCGCTCGAGCTTGCCTTTTTCTTCCAAGCGCTCCAGGTTATACTTCACCACCGACGTGGAGCTGATGCCGACTGCCCGACCGATCTCACGAATCGTCGGCGGATAGCCGTGCTCATCCCCGAACTGGCGGATGAAGGCGAGAATGCGTTCCTGGCGTTCCGACAAAGTCATCACAACCTCCGTGCCCCCGGCCTGGTGTTGACGTCCAATCCACGTCGATTATAACGAACATCTGTTCGTTTGTCAAGTGGATATCGCAACTTTTTCCAAGATCATTCTGCGTCGTGCACATTATCCCAACCGCCAACGGGGTCCCCGCATCGTGCAGTCTGCGCCATAGTGTGCTAAACTTCGGCAACTACACTCGTTGAGGCATGCACCGCCATGGCCGGAGAGACAACTTTGACCTTCGTTTCGCGCACTGCGCCGCCGGAAGGCGATCAGGGCGCTGGCAACCATCAGAGCGCTGCCTACTGGTTCATCTTCCAGGCCGACAAGCTGCTGGTGCGACCGCGCGAGGAAGCGGCCGACGTGCCGCGAGTCGTCGACCCTGCGGGGCTGGGGATTGTGCCGCTGCGTCAGGTCTATCTGGGCTACCTGGAGGACGCGCAGACACAGAAGACGCACTGTTATGGCGCGGAGATCGCAGCGGATGCGCCGCTGCCGGATGGCCTCACCGCCGATGGGCTGCGGCAGCTCTACGGTCAGCTCTCCGAGCCGCTTTTCGCCCTGGCGGGCCGCGCCGTGCAGATCCTCTCGTGGGATCGAACGCACCAGTACTGCGGACAGTGCGGCGCGCCGACCGAAACCCTACCGCACGAGCGCGCCAAGCGCTGCCCCTCGTGCGGTCTGCTGAGCTATCCCCGGCTCTCGCCGGCGATCATCATCGCCGTGATCCGAGAGACGCCGCAGGGAAAACGCCTTCTCCTGGCACGCAACCACCGCTTCCCCGCCGGCCGCTACAGTGTAATTGCCGGATATGTGGAGCCGGGGGAGACGCTGGAGGAATGCGCGCAGCGCGAGGTGTTCGAAGAGGTCGGCATCCGAATCAAAGACATGCGCTATTTCGGGAGCCAGCCCTGGCCGTTCCCGAACTCGCTCATGATCGGCTTCACGGCGGCGTATGCAGGCGGCGAGTTCGCCCTGGAGGATGCCGAGATCGCCGATGCCGGATGGTTCGGCGCCGACGCATTCCCGGGGCTGCCGCCCAAGATGAGCATTGCGCGGCGGCTGATCGACTGGTTCGCAGCAACTTGCGCGGTGTGAGCGCATGGCGTCCGGGCTTTGCCACTCGGCCCGGTCGTGCTAGAATGCCCTCACCGTGACATTCCCATGGGAGGACACCCTGGACGGTTCCCAACTTGCACACCTCATCGTCGACAAACTCGAAGCTCACCAGGCGGTGGGCATCGTCCTGTTGGACCTGCGAGAGCTCACCCCCATTGCGGACTACTTCGTGATTTGCTCGGCCGAGTCGGAGCGGCAAGCCCGCACGCTGGAGGAAATCCTCGAAACCGAGTTGAAACAGGAGCACAAGACGCGTCCACTCTCGACGGAAGGGGAAGCCGAGTCGGGTTGGATCCTGCTCGACTACAACACAGTGGTCGTGCACATCTTCTCCAAACAGGCGCGCACCTTCTATCGGCTGGAAGAGTTGTGGAAAGCAGCCCCGGTCGTGCTGAAGATTCAGTAGCACTCTGCTTCTCGGCTGAGCTAATGCTGAATCCCGGCTTCCATCCCGAAGCCGGGGCATGCCCTCTTTCGTCCTTTAGTTCGCAACCTCCAGTCCATGCGTCCTCCGCACGGCTTGGATCACTTCCTCTACACCGCGTTCGGGCCACGGGCTGGCGCCCAACGGATCCGCTCCCGGTGAATCATCGCCGAGCAGGGCGCGGCAGAGATCGGCAACCGCGCGCGCCAGCACCGCCAGGTTGTATCCGCCTTCCAATACGACAACCATCCGGCCGGCGCACCAGCACTCGGCCAGCGCCCGCACGGCTTGCGCCAGCTCCCAATAGCCCGCCAGTGACAGACGCAGCCCGGCGAGCGGATCATCCCAGTGCGCGTCAAACCCTGCCGAGACCAGGATCAGCTCCGGGCGAAAGCGTTCCGCCAGCGGCGCCAGAAGCTCGGC
Source organism: uncultured Anaerolineales bacterium (assembly GCA_964423545.1). Lineage (GTDB taxonomy): Bacteria > Chloroflexota > Anaerolineae > CG2-30-64-16 > CG2-30-64-16 > JALOOE01. Next base: position 4,122 of record CAYRFV010000120.1, read on the forward strand.
ATAGACGCGACGAATGCCCAAGTCGCCCACGCCGGGCGGCAACGGCACGTTGACCGTGCCGCCGAGACCCGCTCCGGCGCCCGTCTCGCTCACACCCCCGGTTCCGGGATAGTAAGGATACTGATGGGTGGAAAAAAAACACACCCGGTGTGAATCGTAGAAGATGTCCTGGGTGCCGTTGCCGTGGTGCACGTCCCAATCCACCACCAGGACGCGCTGCGCGCCGAAGTCGTCGAGTGCCGTCTGGGCTGCTGCTGCCACGTTGTTGATCAGACAGAAACCCATGCCTCCCGCCCGCACCGCGTGGTGCCCCGGCGGCCTGACGAGCGCGATGCCGTTGCGGACGTGGCCTTCGAGCACCGCGCGCACCAGCCCGGCGGCGGCCCCGGCAGCCAGTCGAGCAGCGTCGAAGCTCCGCCGCGCGACATAGGTGTCGGCGTCGATATGCCCACCGCCGGCTAAGGCGAATGCCTGTAGCCCGCTGACGTAGGTCGGATCGTGGATACGCTCCAGAAGGGCGACATCGGCAGGCGCCGGCGGCACATGGCGCATGCGGTCGAGCAATCTCTCCTCGCGCAGCACTGCCATGATTCGCTCCAGCCGCATCCGGCTTTCCGGATGACCGGCCAGGTTGTGCTCCAGGAAGAGCGGATCATAGGCGTAGGCGGTAATTCGCTCAGGGCTGTTCATGTGGGTCTCCCGTAACGTCGCAGCGTCCCGGACCAAACAATGAAGAAGGCGACGCGCCCTGCGACGCGTCGCCTTTCGTCGTGCTCAGCCAACGCCGGGCCGCGGCCCCTACTTCTGCGGCGCAGCGTCCGCGTCGATCGCATACTGGGCAGGCGCCTTGCTGCGCAGCAGCGCCCAGACCATCGCACCGAGACAAGCTGCGATCAGCAGCCAACCGATGATGCCGATGTCCTGCTGCGCCACGACAATCGGGGCGATGATCAGGCTGATGAGGTTGATCACCTTGATCAGCGGGTTCAGCGCAGGGCCGGCCGTGTCCTTGAGCGGGTCGCCGACCGTATCGCCGACGACGCTTGCTTTGTGGGCATCGGAGCCCTTGCCGCCATAATAGCCTTCTTCCACGAGCTTCTTGGCATTATCCCACGCACCGCCGGCGTTGGACATGAACACCGCCAGCAGTTGGCCGGAAAGGATCACGCCTGCCAGGAAGCCGCCCAACGCTTCGGCCTTGAGCGAAAAGCCGACGACGATCGGGATCAGGATGACAAGGATGCCGACAGGAGCCAACTCGCGCTGGGCTGCCTCGGTGGAGATGCCGACGGCCTGGCGATAGTCGGGCAACACCTTGCCCTCCCGCACGCCGGGCACGTCAAACTGCTTGCGCACCACCGCCACCATGCCGTTAGCCGCGCGCGCAACGGCCTTCACCAGCATGGAGCCGAAGAGCAGCGGGATGCCGCCGCCGATCAACAGGCCGATGAAGACGCGCGGATCAGCGATGTTAATGGCCGTAAGCGGCTCTTCGCCGAGCTCACGGAGCACGATGTTTATGTCGGTGATGAACGAACCGAACAGCGCCACCGCAGCGATCACAGCGGAGCCGATCGCAACACCCTTGGTGATCGCCTTGGTCGTGTTGCCGACGGCGTCCAGATCGGTCATGATCTTGCGCGCCGACGCGGGCATCGAAGCCATCTCGCCGATGCCGTTGGCGTTATCCGAGATGGGACCGAAGGAGTCCATCGACACCAGGTTGCCGGCGTGGGTCAGCCAGCCGATGCCGATCAGCGCCACACCGTAGATGATGTACTGCGCGCCCTGGGCGCTGTACACGATGACGGAAACCATGATCGCCGCAGCGATCAGGATGACCGACCAAAAGCTGGACTCGTACCCCTCGGCCAGGCCGCTCAGAATGGTGGTCGCCGGACCGAAGCGAGTGCTCTTGGCGATCTCCTGCACGGGCGGCTTGTCCGTGGCGGTGAAATGCGCGGTCACCCGGTTGACGATGACATTGAAGATCACGCCGGCCGAAACCATGGCCGCGGGCTGCCACCACGAGCCCAGCACCATGGGATCGGCGCCATCCGCCAGCGCGGCCGCGTTCTGAGCCTGGACATAGACCAGGGCCAGCAGGAACGAAAGGCTGATGGTGATCACCGATGACACTTCGTAGGCGATCTCCATCGCATGCCAGGCGTTGCCCTTGGCCACCGTCCGTTCCCAAACAGGCACGGAGAAGGTGCCGATGATCGAGCTGATGACGCCGATGGCGCGCACAATCAACGGGAAGATGATCCAGTAGAGCTGACCGGTCAGCGCCACCAACGCCAGCCCCAGGATCAGCGCCGACACGATGGTGACCTCGTAGGACTCGAAAATGTCGGCTGCCATGCCGGCGCAGTCGCCGACGTTGTCGCCGACCTGATCTGCGATGACCGCTGCGTTTCGCGGATCATCCTCTTCCAGGTTCTCTTCGACTTTGCCCACCAGATCGGCGCCGACGTCAGCCGCTTTGGTGTAGATGCCGCCGCCCACGCGCATGAAGAGCGCCAGTAGCGTGCCGCCGAAACCGAAGCCCAACAATGCATCGGGCGCCGCCGCGCCGAAGATAATAAAAATAGTGGTGCCGCCCAGCAGCCCCAGGCCATCGGTCAACATCCCGGTGATCGTGCCGGAGCGATAAGCGATCCGCAAGGCATCACCGAGCGTGCGCATGGACGCGGAAGCGACTCGGATGTTGCCCTGCACCGCCATGCGCATGCCCAACTGGCCGACCAGGAGAGAGAAGGTGGCGCCGAGGATGAAGGCCGCTGCACGACCGAAGGCGATCACGATGCGAGCATTGTCGCCGTACATCATCTGCGCGGCCGGTGAAGGCGGTGCAATCCACACACTGAGAAAGAGCACGACCGTCAGAATGACCACAAACGGCAGGATCGTTCGCAGCTGCTGGGTGAGGTACGCATCGGCGCCGTCCTTGATCGCGGTCCAGATGCGTATCATGGCCTCGGTCCCCTTGTCCTCCGCCATTACGTTACGGCGGAGCCACCAGGCATACAACAAACTGATGATGGCCACCACGAGCACGCCATAGATGGCGTAGGTCTCGAAGGGGGTCAGGTTCATCTGATACATGAGCGTTCAGTTCCTCCTTCAAAGAGATGTCGCTGGGGATATCAGCAAACGAGCGACCTGGCGGCTTCCTGAGCCGGCCACAGGAAGCGCGCATCGGCCGCTTCGTCGGCATGCCTCAATGAGATAGCGGTAGGGGCGGAGCGGTACGCGTCGTGCGGGCGGACGCTCAGAAGCCTTTCCCAGACCCTATTTCGGGCCATAACGAGATGGCATTCTAGCGGATCTGACGTGTGCTGTCAAATCCTGACCGTACTTTCTGTAAGGTTGATCACATATTTCCCACAAACAGTGTTTCTAGCGCGAGTTTCGATCCGTGTTGGCTTTGACAAGGTTGGCCAGCCGTAGGATAATGCCTGCCGGGAAAACTGACATGTCACCAACGGCTTCTATTGAGCAGCATCAGGCGCAGCAGCATAGGGCGATGCGGCAGTTGCCAGCGCCGGTGCTGGTGGATACACCTGCCGCGTTCGCGACGCTGTTGCATGCGCTCGATAGCGAGACGCGATTGGCCCTCGATACGGAGTCCGACAGTCTCTACCGTTACTTCTACAAGGTGCGGCTGATCCAGATCAGCACCGCCTCCACGGACTACCTGGTAGATCCGGTGCGGCTGCACGACCTCCAGCCGCTGCAGCGCCTCCTGGCCGATCCGGCAATCGAGAAGGTGTTCCACGCCTCAGAGAACGACATCATCCTCCTCAAGCGCGATTTCGGGTTCAGCTTCGAGAATATCTTCGATACCATGTTGGCGGCGCGCATCCTGGGCCGGCGCGGCGTCGGATTGGCCGCGCTGCTGCGAGAGCATTTCGGCATCGAGCTCGACAAGCGTGTGCAACTGACCGATTGGGGGAGGAGACCGCTCACGGAGCAGCAGCTCAGCTACGCCCGTCTCGACAGCCATTATCTGTTGCCGCTGCGCGACCTGCTGGCTGATGAGCTGCACAGGATGCGGCGTTGGCGCGAGGCGCAGGAAGCTTTTGCCGATCTACCCGACCTGGTGTACGTGGAGAAGCCTTTCGACCCCGATGGCTTCTGGCGCAGCAAAGAAGTGCGCGATCTCCGTCCGGTCGAGATCGCCATCTTTCGCGAGCTGTACCTTTGGCGCGAGCAACAGGCACGCGCGCTGGACCAGCCGCCGTTCAAAGTGCTGACCGATCAGGCATTGCTTCAGTTGAGCCTGGAACAGCCGAGGAGCCTGGGGCACTTGCCGCTGAAGCCGCATCTTGCGACCCGCTTCGGCCCTGGCATCCTGGAGGCGATCGCGCGCGGCCAGGTGGCGCCCGCGCCTCAGCCGCCGACGCGTCGCACGAACGGCGAGGGCCGGCCCGATCCGGCCATCACGGCGCGCTATGATCGGCTGCGCGACTGGCGGGCCAAACGCGCTGCCGAGCGCGGGGTAGACCTGGATGTAATCCTGAACAACGAGACGTTGATGGCGGTGGCGCGCGCCTGTCCCACCGACCTCGATGCATTGGCAGCGCTGGGACTCCTCCGTTCCTGGAAGCTGGCCGAATACGGCCCCGAGCTTATCGAAATCGCGGCCGCGCGCGGCGGCTGAACGGCTTGGGCGAGCATGTACGACGACATCTGTCTCGGCGATGTGGTGCGAATGCGGAAGATGCATCCGTGCGGCGGCAATGAGTGGGATGTCGTGCGGCTGGGCGCCGATATCGGCATTCGCTGTCGCAAGTGCAACCGGCGCGTGCTGCTGCCACGCAGCCAGTTCGTGCGCCAGGTCAAGACCCTGGTGCAACGCGGCGAGTTTCAGGCGAGACAGTCGGATCAATAGCCGGCAGCCGCATCTTCACCGCGCCGCCAGGGTCAGCATGCTACAGACACCCGACCGGGGGTTTCGCCCCGTCCTCGCAAATCGGCACTTCCGGTCGCTCTGGGGGGCGCAGTGGCTCGCGCTGATTGCTCAGAACGCCATCAACTTCGTACAACTGATCCTTGTTGAGCAGCTCACGGGCTCGGCAATTCATATGGGCATCTCCGTCGTCGCCTTTACCTTGCCCGGTGTGATATTCAGCCCCGTTGCCGGTGTGGTGGCGGACCGTGTCCCCAAGAAATGGGTCATGATGGCCGCCAACTTCTTCCGTATGCTGATCGGTCTGGGCTACCTGGTCGTTCTTGTGGCCGTCAAAGGCCCCTGGCGGCTGGCGCCGATCTATGCCCTGACCTTCGCGATGTCGGCGCTGAGCCAGTTCTTTGCGCCTGCCGAAGCCGCCATGATCCCGTTGCTGGTGGGGGAGAGGCGCCTGATTGCCGCCAACTCACTCTTCTCCCTGACCATCGTGCTGTCACAACTGATCGGCCTGGTCTTTCTGGGCCCACTCATGGTCAAGCTGCTCAGGCCGGGAGGTGGAGTCGCTGTCGTGAGCCTGATGTACCTGGCTGCCACGCTGCTCATTGCACTCCTGCCGAGCGACCGGGATCAGCTCCGTCCGCGCGCGGCTGCGCCTTCTCCCTGGCGCCCGATGTGGACTGAGTTCAAAGAGGGGTGGGCGTTCGTGTCCACTCAGCCGGCAATCAAGGCGGCCATTGCGCAACTGGTCACGGTGATGACCCTGGTAATGATCATGGCGATGCTCATGCCGGGCTACGCCGCGCGCGTGCTCGGCATGCCGACCGAAGATGTGGTCGTGGTGTTCGCCCCCGTTGGCATTGGAATGCTCATCGCGACCGGCGTTGTGGGGCGCTGGGGCGGTCTCCTGCATCGCATCGGCTTCGAGTACCTCGGACTGTCCATCACGGGACTGGCTTTCGTGGTTATGGGCGTATTGAGCCTGGGCTCTCCTCGGTTGCCGCACCCGCTTCTCGGCAGGGCGCCCACCGCGAGCCTCAATCTGACCATCACAACGATGCTCCTGGCGACCGTGATCGGCGCCTGCGTCGCCGCGACCAACATCCTGGCGCAGACGAGGGTGCAGGAGGAATCCCCCGCTTACATCCGCGGCCGGGTGCTCTCCGTGCAGTTCATGCTCACGAACCTGGTGGGCATCGCGCCGATTCTGGTATTGGGCCGGCTGGCCGACCTGTTCGGCATCCCGCGTGTGCTGCAGGTCGTCGGGGTTGGCACGACGTTGCTCATGGCGCTCAGCTTCACACTCGCCGGCCCGCTCGCCCGTCCTGCATGGCTGTCTCGCCGTAACGATCGACGCCGCGGCGTCGATGGGCAATCCGGCCCCTGATTTGACAGGGCTTACTCGTCATGCGTATAATATGTAAGATTTGGCGGGTGAGACCTGCTTGTCTGTCTCGCCTGCTTTTTGTGTCTCTAAGAAACGTTCGATGGCCAAGCAGCTGGCCAGGGCCGGCGATGGCCATTGCGCGATCCGCAAGCACTTGAGGAGTACGGTTTCATGGCAACGAAACGCACCTATCAGCCGAAGAGCCGGCGGCGCATGCGCGTACACGGCTTTTTCGCTCGGATGAGCACGACGGGCGGACGCAACGTGCTCAAGGCTCGTCGCGCCCGCGGCCGCAAGCGACTGACTGTCTGATGATCCGAGCGCGAGGATCGCAGGCATAGTGCCCGGGAACGCGCACAATGCTCAATCGTCGCCGGGGCCCAGGTGAAACGCCGGTATCGTCTGGCAGACCGAGAGCGATTCCGGGAGGTGCGGCAGCGAGGAGCCAGCCATGCACATCCGCTTCTGGCGTTGTGCGTGCTTCGCAATGACGAGCCATTCAGTCGGTGTGGCTTCACGGTGAGCCGGCGATTGGGCAAGGCAGTGCAGCGGAACCGTGCGCGGCGGCGGATGTCCGAGGCGGTACGCCTGGTGTGGGACATGGTCGAGCCGGGTTGGGATATGGTGTGGGTGGCCCGCCCATCGCTCGGAGCTGCAACTTTCTCCGAGATTCAAGAAGCGTGCATCCGTCTGCTGCGTCGGGCCCGCATCTTGCGGGCCGGAGAGGTCGATCGGCCGGACTCTGTGCCGGCCGCCGCAACGGCGACCGACCGATGTGCCGTGTGCGAGCGAACATGCGGTGATCAATGAAGCGGATCGTCCTGGCGCTCATTCGGTTCTACCAGAAATGGATTTCGCCTGGCTTGCCGTCAGCATGCCGGTTCTATCCCAGTTGTTCGGAGTACACGTTCCAGGCGATCGAGAAACACGGCGTGCTCAAAGGCGGCTGGCTGGGCGTGCGTCGCATTGGCCGCTGTCATCCGTTTCATCCTGGCGGTTTCGATCCCGTACCTTGAGGCGTTGCAGGGTGCAGGTTCTCGGGTAAGCCTATTCCCTCACGCCGCAACCTGTAACCTGGCGTCAAGGAGTTTCGAGTAGCGTGAATAAGCGACTTCGCAGCGTCCTGATACTCTCCGTGCTGCTGACTGCGGTGCTCCTGCTATCGGCTTGCTCCGTGCCGACCGGTCCGGTTGACCTCGACAGCAAGGAGGTCGGCCTGTGGGAGCAGATCGTTGTCTACCCCATCGCGAAGGCTCTGGTCTGGTTGACCAATCTGATCTCCAGCATCGGCATTCCCTTTAGCCTGGGATGGGCGATCATTTTGATCACCATTGCCATCAAGCTGGCGACCAT
>CAYRFV010000120.1:11783-15518 GCA_964423545.1 uncultured Anaerolineales bacterium
GTTGACGCGCAAGCAGCTTCAATCCCAGAAGGCCATGCAGGAACTGCAGCCGCGGATGAAAGAGCTCCAGGAAAAGTACGGCAAGGACCGCCAGAAGCTCTCCGAAGAGCAGATGAAGCTGTACAAGGAAATGGGCGTCAATCCGATGGGTGGCTGTCTGCCGTTACTCATCCAGATGCCGATCCTCTTCGGCCTGTACCAGGCGCTCTACGCAGTGGCCAGCACCGATCTGGTGACGCCGGCGCAGCGGGTCTTCTTCTGGATTCCGGATCTCTTCTTCCCGACCGTTGCCGTCGGCACCAACTGGCTCGGTGAAGCATTCCAGACGCAGGATTGGGGCATGCTGTTCGCCTACATGAGCCTCCCGATCATCATGCTGCTGACCCAGTTGCTCGTGCAGAAGATGGCGCAGGCCCCGAAGAGCAAAGGTGGGCAGGATACCCAGACCCAGATGATGAACCAGATGATGTTCTTCATGCCGATCATGTTCGGCTACATCACCCTGGGTCTGCCGTCGGGTCTGACGCTCTACTGGACCGTCTCCAACATCCTCAGCGTCGTCCAGCAGTACTTCACCACCGGCTGGGGAGCGTTGGTGGACTGGATTCCTGCGCTGAAGCCAAAGAGCGCAGTCGGCCAGACGGCGGCGCCGGTGGCGATTGTCCATGATTCAGCTCCGGTCGCCTCGGTCCCTGACAAGCCGGTCAAGCGCAATCGCCGCCGCCGGTAGCCTCGTGTGAGGATCGAGCAGCAGGTCTTGTCAACCTAAGGAAGCGCATGTATGGCAGGTGAAACGAGTGGGGAATTCCGCGGCAGAACCATCGAAGCCGCAATCAGCGCGGGATTGGCTGCGCTGCAACTGTCACGCGAGGATGTCGAAGTCGAGGTGATCCGCCCCGGCAGCCGCGGTGTGTTGGGCATCGGCGCCGAGGATGCTGTGATCCGGCTGACCGATGCCAGGCCAGGTGCTGTACGTCCGGTGGTGGCGCCGGCGCCCCAGCCAATCGAGGCGAGCAAACCTGAAGCGAAACCGGAGCCAAAGCCGGCTTCCAGGCCCGAGCCGAAGCCTGAACCAGCCCCGGCCTCGAAATCACAGCCCCGGTCTGAGCCGAACCGGACACCGGATGACGCGGCCGGCGCTCTCAACCCCAAAGCGCTGGCTGCCGCCGAGCTGGGACAGACGTTTTTGTCCGGGCTTCTGGACCGTATGGGATTGCGCGCCACCGTTGAGATCGTCGCACAGAGCAGCGCCGAGGCCGACGAGGATGAGCGTACGCCGGTGCTCAACATCGTCGGCGACGACCTGGGCGTCCTCATCGGCCGCCAGAACGAGACTCTCTCGGCCATCGAATACATCACGCGGCTCGCTGTCAACCAACAGAGCCACAGTCGCAGCCAGTTCACCGTCGATGTCAACGGCTATCGCGCCAAGCGCGCCGAGTCGCTGCGCAAGCTGGCTTTCCGCATGGCCGACCAGTGCGCCCAGTCGGGGCGGACCGTTGCACTGGAGCCGATGCCCCCCGCGGAGCGGCGCATCATCCACATGGCGCTGCGAGATCACCCCAAGGTGTTCACGCAGAGCGTTGGTGAGGGGGATCGCCGCAAGGTGACCGTGGTGCTCAAGAAGGACGCGTAGGCGCTTCGGCCGCGTCCGGCATGATCCCAAGCGCTTGCACGCCGACCTGATGAGGGTCGGCGTTTTCGTTGACCCTTCCAGAAGACTATGCTACAATGTTTCGCGGACATCGACTGCGCTCACGAGGTTCCCTTGCCAATCGACTTCCTGGTCATCGGTCACATCACGCACGATTCGACTGCTGATGGGTTCCGCCTGGGAGGCACCGTATCGTACGCGGCTGTCACCGCCAGCCGGCTTGGCCATCGCCCGGGGATCTTGACGCGCGCCTCCACCACCGGCCTCACCACACGCCCTGCCGCCGATGGCCTGTCGGTCGTCACGACGTCACCGGATGCCGTGCTCGATGGCATCGACATCTGTCTGCTGCCTTCACCGGTCAGCACGACCTTCACCAACATCTACCACGGCATCGAACGCACGCAGATCATCGAGGCGCTCGCTGCGCCCATTGCGGCGGACGAGCTGCCGCCGCAATGGGCCAGTGCGCCGGTCGTGCTGCTGGGTCCCGTGGCTCGCGAGGTGCCGCCCGACTGGACGCGGGCCTTCCCCCCCCAAGCGCTGGTGGGCATCACGCCGCAAGGTTGGATGCGCAAATGGGATGAGCACGGGCGGGTCAGCCCAGCACCGTGGGAGAACATGCAAGAGTTTCTCACCCACGCTGACGTGATCATCCTCAGTCGGGAGGATGTCGGCGGCGATGACGCGGCCATTGCCGACCTGGCATGTCGGGCGAACCTGCTGATCGTCACGGATGGCTGGCACGGTGCAACGGTGCATCGCTGCGGCGAAAGCTACCCGGTGCCGCCGCGGCCCACCCAGCAGGTGGACCCGACCGGGGCGGGTGACGTGTTCGCCACCGCCTTCCTGCTTCGCTTGTTCGAGACCCGCGATCCGGTCGTCGCAGTGCGCTTCGCCAATGTCGTCGCCTCGATGTCGGTCGAGGGGATCGGCATGACGCGCATTCCCCACCGGTCGGAAGTGGATGCGTGGCTGGCACGCGAAGGAGAGGCGCAGTAGCGAGCGCCGTGCGCCGAGGTCGCCGTGACTCGTATCTATGCTTTTGCGAACCAGAAGGGAGGCGTGGGCAAGACCACCACGACCGTCAACCTGGCAGCGTATCTCGCTGATGCGGGTCGGGCGGTGCTGGTCATCGACGCCGATCCGCAGGCCAACGCCACAAGCAGCCTGGGCATCGACGCGACGGGCGTCTCCCACTCGATCTACGACGCCTTGATCGGCCGAGCGCCCCTCGCCGATGTCGTGATCAGCACCGCGCTGCCTGGGCTTGATCTCGCGCCGAGCGCGCCTGCCCTCGCCGGCGCCGAAGTTGAGATGGTGTCGATGCTGGCGCGCGAACACCTTATGCGCAGGATGCTGAACGGCGTGGCCGAGCACTACGACTATGTGCTGATCGACTGTCCGCCCAGCCTGGGCCTGCTCACCATCAATGCACTCACGGCGGCACGCAACGGCGTGGTTGTGCCGATCCAATGCGAATACCTGGCTCTGGAAGGTCTGGGCCGCCTCTGGCATACGATCCAGTTAGTACGCGAGAACCTCAACCCACAGTTGACCATCAGCGGCATGGTGTTGACCATGTACGATCCGCGCACCAACCTCTCGGGGCAGGTGGCCAACGAGGTGCGCAAGCATTTCGCACGACAGTCGTTCGAGTCGATCATCCCGCGCAGCATCCGCCTCAGCGAGGCGCCAAGCTACGGTCAAACGATCCTGACCTATGCGCCGAACTCGGCAGGCGCCGCGGCATATGCGGCGCTGGCGCAGGAATGGTTGGCTCGCGAGGAGGGCAAATGAGCGCGCAACCGCGTGGCCTGGGCCGCGGCCTGGGCGCCTTGATCCCGGCTGGCCCGCTGCCGGAGCCTGCCAGCGCGGCCGAATCGCCTGATGCGCCGGGCCTGCGCGAGATATCGGTCGATGACATCCTGCCCAACCCGCGCCAACCGCGAGCAAGCATGGCCGCCGACGCGCTGGCCGAGCTTGCCGCGTCAATACGCGAGCACGGCTTGATCCAGCCGATCATCGTCATGCGCTCGCCCTTCACCGACAAGGTCGCGTACCAGTTGATCGCTGGCGAG
>CAYRFV010000121.1:0-8726 GCA_964423545.1 uncultured Anaerolineales bacterium
GGGCCGGCAAAGGCCCAGACGCCGCCGGCTGCCCAGATGCCGCTGGCTGCCCGGACGCGGCCGGTCCTAACGCCATCGGCATCCCCGTCGCCGTCGCCCACCTTGCTGCGGCTGGCGACCCCAGTCGTGACTTCCGCGCCGATACTGCCCCAGGCAGGAGAAGCCACACCGACGCCTCAGCCCGTCGACAGCAGCTTGCTGGACGCGTTGCGGGGACTTCTGGAGCGCCTGCGCCCCTGACGCCGCCTTGGCTCCTACCTGGCGACAATCGGCAGAGACGTCTGATGCGCAGTCATCACATCAGCGGAAGTGCTATTCCCACCGGTGCTGGCTCCCATTCCCGTTCCCGTAATGACCAGGCTCACGGCATAGCGTTGGCCGTAGGCGCTCTGGGCGAGAGGAGCGAGCCTATCTCCCCAATCGGTATTCCGGGGTCGCCTGCTCGATCTCCTCGACCGTCACTTCGCGGCCGAGGTGGCTGGACAGGTAGATGCCCTCGGTGATCAGCGCGGTCTTCAGCGCCAGCCCGGCAGTATCGAGCAGCGGCACGCGGCCGAGCTGCGCCCAAACCCAATGCCGCTGTGACTCGTCGTATCCAGCCTCCAGCGGATTGCACTGATGCCAGCGCCAATCGGCCTGCTTCACATCGAAGGTGGCATCCATCTCGATGTCCGAGAGGGTGGTGAAATAGCCGAACGGGTCCACCCGCAGCCCGGCCTTCGAACCGAACACCCGGTCGCCATCCGATTTGTCAGCCTGGATCGCCCACGCTTCCTCGACGAAATAGGTGACGCCGCCTGCCAGCCGCACGAGCCCCATGCCGAACTCCTCGACGCCGTAGGGGCCGCTGGCGCGGCGGTCGGGGTAGATGTTGTCGAGCATCTGATAGGTGCGGCCCGACACGGTCTCGACGGCCGGGTTGCCCAGCAGCCACATCATGCGCGCAATGTGGTACACGGCCATGTCCACCAGCGCGCCACCCCCGGCGGCCTCCTTCTGGACAAAGAACGGCGTGCCGTAGCCATCCACCCACGGCCGCCCGCGACGGCGGTAGTGGCTCGATTTGGCGTAGTAGATCTGGCCGAGCTGGCCTTCGTCGATCAGCCGCTTGGATGCGCGCGCCTCCGGCGCATAGATCGTGGCGAGCTGGATGTGCAGGAGCCGTCCGGTGCGTTGCGCTGCCGCGAGCGCGGCCTTGGCGGCGCTGTAGTTCCACGACATCGGCTTCTCGCAATAGACGTTCCTGCCCGCCTCCAGCGCGGCGATCGTCACCGGCGCATGCAGGTGGTTGTGCAGGCATACATCCACCGATTGGATGTCATCGCGCGCCAGCAGATCGCGATAGTCCGTGTAGATGGCCGGCGCGCCGATGGTCTGCGCCACCCGCTGCGCCTCATCCTCGCGGATGTCGCAGATCGCCACGATCTCGGCTTCGGGGATATCCTTGTAGCGCTGGACGTGATGCTTGCCGATTTGCCCCACGCCGATGATGCCGATGCGGATTTTGTCGGTCATAGGATCTATCTCCTGCTCTGGCCAGGCGTTCGTGCCGCCATCCGCCGGATGGCGGCCGGCGGGGTGACGACAATCCGGCGGATCGTGCTACGTCGCCAACCAGCCGTGCGCCGGACACGGTTGCAGACGGCATGACAAAGAAGGGAGACCCGACCATCGACGACGAATCTCGATCATCTGTCCTCTGTCATCCGCCTTCCCTCAGCCTTCATCCTCCGTCCTTCATCGGTCGTCTTCTCCGCGAACCCCATCGTATACAGATCGTGATACGCGCCCTGCTCTGCGAGTAGCTCGGCGTGCGTCCCCTGTTCGATGATCCGGCCGTGGCTGAGCACGACGATTTGGTCGGCGCGGACAATGGTGCTAAGGCGGTGGGCGATGACGAACGCGGTGCGGCCTTCCAGGAGGCGATCCATCGCGTCCTGGATGACCTTCTCCGTCTGCGTGTCGATGCTTGACGTGGCCTCGTCCAGCACCAGGATGCGCGGATCCGCCAGCAGCGCACGGGCAAAAGCCAGCAGCTGCCGCTGCCCCACCGACAGGATTGCGCCTCCTTCCTCGACCTGTGTTTCATAGCCCATCGGCAGCGATTCGATGAACTCGTGGGCGCCGATGGCGCGCGCCGCGTCGACGATCTCGCCGTCGGTCGCATCGAGCCGGCCGTAGCGGATATTGTCAGCGACCGTGCCGCGAAAGAGGAAGGTCTCCTGCAGCACGATACCCATCTGGCGGCGCAGCGACGACAGCTCGACGTCTCGGACGTCGTGACCGTCGATCAACACCCGCCCCGATCGCACTTCATAGGAGCGGTTGAGCAACTTGACCAGGGTGCTCTTGCCTGACCCTGTGGCGCCGACGAGCGCGATCAGTTGGCCCGGCTCGACCCGCAAATTGATGCCCTTGAGGACGGGCAATTCGGGCGTGTAGTGGAAGCTGACGTCTTCGAAAACGACCTCGCCTCGGATCGGCGGCATCTCAGCCGCTCCGGGCTTGTTTTCGATCTCGATGGGCCGATCCAACAGCCCGAAGAGCCGCTCGCCGGCGGTCATCGCCTGCTGCAGCGTGTTGTAGCGCTCGGCCATGTCACGGATCGGGTCGAAGAAGCGGCCGATGTAGAGCACGAACGCGACGAACACACCCGGCGTGAACGCGTCGCTGCCCAGCAGCAGGCTCCCGCCAAAGGCGATGACCAGCGCCACGGAGAGGGTGCCCAGGAAATCGACGGCAGGGAAGAAGATGGCCGACAATCGAGCCGCGCGCACCTGCGCCCGGTTGAAGCGATAGTTGATCTGCTTGACGAACTTCTCCAGATTCAGTCGCTCGCGCGTGAACGCCTGCACCACGCGTACGCCCTGGATATTCTCCTCGATGTAGCCCAGCATGCGACCGTTGTAGAAACGCACCCGCCGCCAGTTGTCGCGCGCGCGGGCGCGCCACATCGCCGTCAAGAGGAACATGATCGGCAGCACGGAAAAGGTGATCAGCGACAGCCGCCAATCCATGCTGAGCATGACGATCACGATGCCGACCAACGTGAACAGGTCCGCGGCGGTCCCGACGATGGCCCATGTCACTAATTCCTGCAGGGCGCCCACATCGGAGGTCATGCGGGCCATCAGCACGCCGACGTCGGACTTGTCGAAGAAGCTCATCGATTGCCGCTGGAACTTCGCGAAGAGATCGCGGCGCACGCCGTAGATGCTGGCCTGGCCGGCTTCCGCAACGGCCGCCACCTGTGCCGCGCGTGCCAGCCAGCCGATCAGGTTGGCGATCAGGAAGATGACGATCAGCCACCGCAACAGGGCGACGTCGCCCTGGGAGATCGCATTGTCCATGATCAGCTTGATGATGTACGGCCCGGCAAGCGATGTTGCAGTGATGACGCCCATGAGCAGCAGGGCGATGGCCATCTGGCGCCCATATGGCCGGATGTAGCCGAACAGGCGAGCAACAATGCGCCTGTCGTATCCGCGGAACTGCAAGTCTTCGGGTAGATCGAATTCGACGTTGCCCTCGCGGAAGAGGCCGCGAAACCGCTGGACCAGCACGCTCACATTGCACCTCCCTCAGCGCTTGCCGGTCTTCCAGCGGAGTGCGTTTCCACCAGCGCGGGCCTAAGATCGGAGATGCCGGTCGCGGCCGCAATCGAGGCGATTGCCTCTTCCTGGTCGCGCAACTGCAAGTCGTAGATCTCTCGATAGGGTCCCGCCTCGGTCAGCAGCGCGGCGTGCGTGCCGCGTTGCACGATCCGGCCGTGGTCCATCACCAGCACCTGGTCGGCCGATTTGACTGTCGTCAGGCGCTGCGCGATGACGAAAGAGGTCCGGCCCCGCATGAGCGCGCTCAACGCTTGTTGGATCAGATGCTCGGTCTCCATGTCCACGCTCGACGTGGAGTCATCGAGAATCAAGATGCGAGGATCAACCAACAGCGCGCGTGCGATGGCGATGCGCTGGCGCTGACCTCCGGAGAGGGTGATGCCGCGCTCGCCCACCTCAGTCTCATACCCTTTCGGAAACGACATGATGAATTCATGGGCCTGGGCGGCCTTGGCCGCGGAGACGACTTCCGCTTCGCTGGCGTCGGGCCGCCCATACGCGATGTTCTCGCGGATCGTGGCCGAGAAGAGCAGCGTGTCTTGGAGCACCACGCCGATATGCCGGCGGAGCGATTCGAGCGTGAGATAGCGCACATCGTGCCCATCGACCGTGATGCGTCCCGCCGTCACGTCGTAGAACCGCAAAATCAGGTTGATCAGTGTGCTCTTGCCCGCTCCCGTGTGTCCCACTAGCGCGATCGCCTGTCCCGGCTTGGCGTCCAGGTTGATGTCGGAGAGGGTCGGTTGCCGGCCGTCGCTGTACTTGAAATCCACGTGCTCGAATCTGACATGGCCCTCAATGGTCGGCAGTGCAGTCGCATTGGGTGTGTCGTGGATCTCAAACGGCGTGTCCAGAACCTCGAATATGCGCTCGCCGCAGGCGAACGCTTCGGCCATCAAGTTGACGATGTTGCCGAGGCGCTGCACCGGGCCGCTGAGCATCAGGATGTAGCTGTTGATTGCGACGAGCGTGCCGAGGGTGAGGGCGCCGGAGATGACCATCGGCCCGCCGAACCAGAAAACCAGTGCGACGCTGACTGCCACCAGAAAACCCATCGACGGAGATGTGGCGCCCCAAAAGCGAATGGTGTCGAGACGCGTGCGCATGTAGGTGCGATTGGCGGCATCGAACTTCTCGATCTCGTACGGTTCGCGCGCAAATGCTCGCACCACCTGCACGCCGGTCAGGTTCTCCTGCAGCACCGTGGTGACTTGCGCGAAGTCCTGCTGCACCTGCCGCCACTTCGGGCGCATCTGGTCCGCCAGCGCCTTAACCAGATAGGCGAGCAGCGGCATCGGCAGCAGGCTGATGAGGGCCAACTGCCAGTTCAGCTGCAAGAGGATGATGATGATGAAGCCGAGCATCAACACGATGCTGAGCGAGTCGAGCAGCGCGCCCGATACGAAGCGCTGGATCGCGCCGACGTCTTCGGCCATACGAGACATGAGCTGGCCGGTCTGCGCGTGCGTGTGATAGGAGAAGCTGAGCCGCTGAATGTGGTTGTACAACTGATTGCGCACGTCGTAGGAGACCATCTGCCCCGAAGACTCCATGCCGAACCGCTGGCCGAAGGAGAAGATCATCCTTGCGGCCGCGATCGCCACCACCACGAGCGCCGCCTGCAGCATATAGCGTTGGTCGCCGCTTGCCAATCCGACGTCGATCACCTGCTTGGTGACCCACGGGATGAGCAGGTTGAGCACGGTCACCACGGTGATGCAGAGATAGGTGAGGACCAGGCGCTTGCGGTGTGGCCGCAGATAGGTCAGGATGCGAAGAAGTGTGCGCACCGGCGGACTCCGGATGGCGGCGTAGAGACGCCGTAGGACGCGTCTCTACGCACGCAGTATCTGGGGGACGGACTGCACCGCTCCCATCAATGGCCGCTAGACCTGTACAGGCTCTCCCCGCGCCGCACTGGCGTAGATTGCGTCCAGGATCTCCATGACGCGCAGCCCCTCTTCGCCGGTGGCGATGTGCGGGGCATCCGTCACGATGCTTTCCACGAAGTGCGCCATCGGTTTGGGGACCGCCCTGGCCGGGCCGTGCAGGTTCATGTTGTAGTGCGAGCCGTTGCGCTCCAGGTAGATCTCCGCCTCGAAGGTGTAGCCCTCCTGGGTGTTGCGCTGCACCAGTCCTGCTTTGGCGCCGTACAGCCGCGTCTCCATCAGCTCGCGTTCGTTGATGTTGGCCGCCCACGACGCCTCGACCACCAGCGATGCGCCGGTGTCGAAGGTGATCATGGCCGCCGCCAGGTCCTCGACGTCGTAGATCGCGTTTTTCTGGGCAGCCAGCTCGGACGCGATGAGGCTATACGTCCTGCCCAGCACCCAGACCGGCTTCGGGTAGCCCATCAGCCAGAGCGCCAGGTCGAGCCGGTGGACCCCCAGGTCGATCAGCGGTCCGCCCCCCGACAGCGCCTTCTGGCCGAACCACCCGCCGAATCCGGGCAAACCCCGGCGGCGGTGCCAGATCGTCCGGCCAAAGTAGATGTCGCCCAGCAGGCCGGCATCCGTTTCGGCCTTCAGCGCGAAGCTCTGCTCGGTGAAGCGCCATGAGAAGTTGATCATCAGGCGCTTGCCCGCAGCCCGGCTGGCGGCCAGCATCTCGGCGGCCTCGGCCGCGTTCATCGCCATTGGCTTTTCGCACAGCACGTGGCACCCCGCCGCAAACGCCGCCAGCGTCAGGCTGCGATGATATTTGTTCGGCGTAGCGATGCTGACGATGTCGAGCTGTTCCTTGCCCAGCATTTCGTCGGCGGTCGCATAGCGATTCGGCACGCCGAACTTGTCGCCGATCTCCTCCAGCCGGGCGGCATCCGGATCGGCGACCGCCACGACCTCTGCCTGGGGATGCGTTTGGAAGCCGGCGATGTGGTGGCGACCCATCCCCAGGCCAACGACGCCTACTCGGAGCTTGTTCATGGGTTGATGTGTCCTTGTCGGGTCGAGCGACGAATGATCTCTGACGATGGCTGCGTGACCATGCCTCACGCCTCACGCGGCTACCGGCTCCAGCGGCGTCTTCGCGTTCGGAGCCAGGCGCAGCTCGCGGAAGCCGGTCACCTTGACTGGCGCGGCCCAGCGCACTGCGTTGGCGAGCACCTGGCGGATCTCCGCCTGGTAGTAGATCGGGAAGGTCTCATGGCCGGGCGAGAAGTAGAACACCTTGCCGCGGCCGCGATAGTACGCGCATCCGCTGCGGAACACCTCGCCGCCGGGATACCAGGAGATGAAGACCAGCTCGTCGGGCTGCGGGATGTCGAAGAACTCGCCGTACATCTCGGTGTGCGGCACCACGAAGTACGGGCCCAGGCCCTCGGCGATCGGATGGCCGGGCGCGACCGTCCATACGCGCTCCTTCTCGCCGATCTCGCGCCAGATGAGCGAGCAGTTCGTGCCCAGCATCCGCTTGAAGATCTTCGAGAAGTGGCCCGAGTGCAGCACGATCAGCCCCATGCCCTCCAGCACGCGTGCCTGCACCCGATCCACCAGCTCGTCGGGCACGTCGCGATGCGCCATATGGCCCCACCAGAGGAGCACATCGGTGGTGTTCAGCACCTCGTCGGGCAGCCCGTTAGCAGGGTCATCGAGCGTGGCGGTGCGCACCTCGAAATCGTTGTTCGCCCTCAGCCCCTCGGCGATCGCGCCGTGAATCCCCTGCGGGTAGACTGCGGCGATCTGGGCGTCCTTCTTCTCGTGACGCCCTTCGTTCCAGACGGTGACACGGATTGGGTTGGACATGGATATCACTCCTTCGTAGAATGAATGCGTTGGCATGTGGTCATCGCTCTGTGTCGGGCTGCGTGAACACTGCTTGCAGCGCCAGCGCTGCCGGTTTCGGCTCGCCGTCGAAGTCCACGATGGCCGTGTTCGCCGTGCACGGGAAGCTGTCGTGTCCCATCCACACCAGGAATCCGCCGCAGCGGGGGAATCGCGTCTTGCACGCCCGCGCTGCGATGGCGAGCGCCTCGGCCTGCCGCGACTGGCTCCAGGTGACAAACTCCTCCAGGCTTTCCGGCTCCCGGCCGTGCTCTTGGACGAAGACCGGCCACTCGATCCACCAACCTGTGCGCCGCCAGAGTGGATTGTTGGCCGTGCCGGGGGTCTCGGGCAAGGCGCCGCGCATGCGTCGTATGATCTCGACCGGGCTGGCGCCGGGCGCCCCCGTCTCCGAGCGGAAGAGCGCATCGTCACGCTCCCAATACGCGCGCCACTCTGCCATCGTGCCCGGCAGCTTCCATGGCCCATGGACATCCCAGTGCAGGCCCTTGCCGAAATCGGCGGCGCGCGCGCCGAAGCGCGGGCCGGACGATGAAGTAGGCAGGAAACGCCGGCCTGGATCGCGCTCGGCGACCACCTGCGCCAACCGGCCGATCAGCGGATGGCTCACGTCCACTGGCACAACGGCGCCGACCTTGCTGCCGTGCAGGCCCCCCACCAGCTCGTTGCCGCCGCACCAGAGTAGGAGCGAGACGTGATGCTGTCGCCGCTCGATGTACGACGCGGCGATCGCGGCCATGGCCGCGATACTCTGCTCGTCCTCCGGCGGCCAGTTGTCCACCCCCGACGACGACAGCGGGAACTCCTGCCACACGAGCAGCCCCAGCTCGTCGCAGATGCGGTAGAAGCACTCCTTCTCCGGGAACGCGCCGCCCCACACGCGCAGCAGATTGCAGCCCAGATCGCGGTACAGCTCCAGTCGTTTGCGGTAATCGCCCTCAGTGACATCGGCAAAGTTGGGCCGAATCGGCGTCCAGTTGACTCCCTGCAGAAAGATCGGCCGGTCGTTGACCACGCAGAGCCACGGGTCGGCCGCAGGCGGCGCACCTTCGCAGGGCCGCCACTCGACGCGCTTGAACCCGATCGTGCGCACCTCCTCGTCGTGGACCTTGCTGTTCGGCCCCACCAGCCGGCAGCGAACGGTGTAGAGCGGCCGGTCGCCAGCGCCGTTGGGATTCCACAGCGCGACGGCGAGGCCGGAGAGGCATAGGTCGAATCGATTGTCGAGGATGGCGCGGGGGGCGCCCCCCCCCCCCCCCCCCCCCCCCGGGGGGGGGGGGGGGGGCGCCCGCCCCGCCGGGGGGGGGGGGGGGGGGGGCGCCGCCCCCCC
>CAYRFV010000121.1:8736-15447 GCA_964423545.1 uncultured Anaerolineales bacterium
AGGTCGAATCGATTGTCGAGGATGGCGCGCCCCTCACCCCAGCCCTCTCCCCCCCGGGGAGAGGGAGTCTGTGCCCTCTCCCTCGCAGGGAGAGGGTCCGGGTGAGGGCGAACCGCCACCTCGATCCGATATCCCACCGCATCTTGCACTATGCCGCTTACCCGCACCGCACCGAGGCCCGTCGTGGCATCGACTTGAGCCACGCAGTGTAGAGCCGTGATCTCCGGTCCGTCGATCGCCTCCAATAGGAGCCCATCCCAGATGCCGATCTGCACCAGCCGAGAGACCCAATCCCAGGTGTAATTGAAGCGCGGCTTCCACTCGGTGATGCGCGAGGTGTAGCCGAACTGGCCCAGCCAGCGCGGCGGCACGTCGAAGATGATCTGGAGCAGGTTGTTGCGCCGGCGCAGGTGCGGCGTCAAGTCGAAGGTATGCGGCACGAACGAACCGCGGAACGCGCCGGCCTCGTGTCCGTTGACATAGACCCAGCCGCTGTAATCCAGACCCTGGCTGTGCAGCCGGATGCGCGTGCCGGACGCCAGCCATTTCGCCGGCAGCTTCGTCTGGTAGACCCACTGGCGATTCTCCACCCATTCGCACTGACGCGCATCCAGCCCATGGTTCCAGTCGGGGATGACGCCGGCCCGGCGCAGCGCCTCCTGGACGGAGCCGGGGACGGCGGCCGGAATGGCGGGCACATCGGAGAACTCCGAAGCCGTAATGTCGCCGAGCTTGCCGAAGCGCCATTGCTCGGGCACGAAGCCGGCAAGGCGCCAGTCGAGCTGCGAGAGGTCAAAGGTGCGTTTCATATCTGTCGCACTGCTACGAACCGGCCTGTTTCGGCCGATTCCTTCGCGGCCAGACAGACGTAGATGCTGCGCAGCCCATCCCGCAGCGTCGCCCGCGGCGGCTTTCCCGAGCGGATCATTGCGACGAAGTCGCGCGCCAACTCGTAATCGCCGCCGAAGTGACTCATGCCCTTGTCGGCCTCGATCTTTTCGGTGAAGGGCTGATGGTGGCGCACCACCCGCAGCTCGTTGGCGTACCAGTCGAAGCTGAGCGTGCCCTGGTAGCCGCTGATCGTCGCGCCGCGCGTCCCGGCCTCGCGGCGGCTGTAGAAGACCTGGGTATAAACCCCGTGCGCCCCCGAAGCGAACTCGAGCACCGCGCTGGAAGAGTCCTCGTTCATCCCCGCCTCGGGCGTGCCGATCTCCTCCCCGAAGACGCACAGATGATCTGTTAGGGCGCCTCCGGAGCGATTGCGCCGGCGGTTGGCCGGGCTTTCGAGACAGCTCTCTTGTTCGGGACACGAGGAACAGCGCAGCCCAGCCGGCCTGTTCCCGCCGAAGATATGCCCGCGCGTGTGCATGGCCCCCACGCGTACGATCGGATCGTCCATCAGAAAGCGAATGGTGTCGAAATCGTGGGTAGCCTTCTGGATGAACAACCCCTGCGTCGTCTCAAAGTTGCGATAGAAGGCGTCGAAGTAGACCGTCCCGTAGGGCACATAGTTGACGGCCAGGATGTGTTCGGGCTTGCCGATGGCGCCGCTTCGCAAATGATCCGCAGCCAGCTCGCAGAGCGGCGAGGTGCGCAGCGGGAAACTGACGATCGTGGGAGGGTCGTTGCGCGCGAATGCCTCTTCCAGCGCCAGCGCCTGCGCCACGTCGATGGCGACCGGTTTCTCCAGAAAGAGTGGCAGATCGTAACGGGCCGCCTGAATCGCGTACGGCGTGTGGAGATCGCAGCGCGTGCCGATCATCAGCGCATCAGGCCGCGCGCCGTGCACCAACGCGTCGAGGTCGTCGTAGAAGACGACGCTCGAACGCTCGCTCTCCGGCAGGCGGCTGCAGGCGCCGGCTCGATCTGGATCCACGATGCCCACCACCTGCAGATCGGGGGCCAGGTCACGCAGATACTGGTTGATGAGGCCGCTGACGCGGCCGCCGTGACCGATCACGCCGAGACGCATCATCGGCCGTACCGCCTTCCTTCATCCAGCATTGCCAGGTAGTTGTCGAGGGGAATGTAGTTCGCCACACTGTTGCCTGTGCCCAGGCAATAACCGCCGCCCGGCAGGCAAGCGTCGAGCGTGTCACGCACGCGCTGGCGGATCGCCGCCTCGTCGGAGCGGCACATGAAGTCTACATCCAGCCCGCCGAGCAGCGCAATGCGGTCGCCGTACTTCCGCTTCGCGTCCACCACGGTCTCGATGGTGTCCTCGAACGAGTGACGCGCGTCGATCCCCACATCGTCGATCAGGTCAGGCATGATGGCAGTGAGGTTGCCGCACGCGTGCAGCAGATACGGCAGGCCGGCCCGGTGCGCGAACTGCGCCATGCGCTTGTGGCCCGGCAGCACGTACTGCCGGGTGTCTTTCGGGCTGATCAGGGTTCCGGTCTTGAAGCCCATGTCGTCGCTGCCCCACACGATCTTCACCCGGCTGAATTGAAGTATGCGTTGGATGATCACATCGTACATCCCGATCAGCCGATTGCTGATCGCAGTGACCAGGTCGCGCTGATCGTAGAGTGCATAGCACAGCGTCTCGTACCCCATCAGCCACGTCAGATACTCGGCGAAGTGCGCGAATCCTCCCGAACCGATGACGCACATGTCGTCCGGCAAGTGCTTCTCATACCATTCCAGGGCGCGCGTGGTGGCTTTGTTGGGATCGGGCCAGGGATAGGCCTCGAACTCCGCCCAGTTGGTGATGGGCCCCCGGTGCTCCTCCATGTACGCCCGGCCGCTGGCGCGTGTCAGGTCGGCCGTGTCCTCGATTTTGGCTCGATTCAACGGCATCTCCAGGTTTTCAACTCCGCATCGTACATAGTCGTAGCCAAGAAACCGTTGGATGGCGACCTGGCGCTTGAGGTCGAAGTACGGATCGCTCATCTCCAGGCCGTCTAGCAGATCGTAGCGCTCGCAGATTGCCTGCTGCACTTCGCCGTCCAGGAACAGCTCGATAGTGTGGACTCGCTTCGGCGCGCCCTCGCGGCGGATGCAGCGCACGAGGGCTTCCCAGTCCGGGGTGACGTCGATAGCGAATGGGCTCTTTGGCATGGTGTTTGGCCTCCGCAGTGTGATCGTGCAGGGTCGGACATCGGTCGCGTTCGCTCGATCGGGTGGACCGAAGTGGTGTCGTGGTATGCGCTGGATGGGGAATCAAGCATTGGCGTCAAGAGGCGTCTCGAAGCCTTTGTAAGTTTGACTACCGTCTGCTATTATAGCACTCTCGATGCGAACACCCAACTCTGCCGTCAGGCCCGCGCGATCTGGAGCGGGCTGGCGCCAACTGGAGACGCCCGTGGTGGATGAACGCGCTGCAGAAGACACGGTCTTTGCCCTGGCCGCCTCACCTGAGTTCGCCCGCGATCGAACCGTCTTTGTCGCGCGCACGTCCGGGCTGTATCGCTCCCTCGATGGCGGAGCGACCTGGCAGGCGGCCTACGCCAGTCTGCAGCTTCGGACCGACCTGCTCACGTCGACGGTGGCGGTCTCGCCCGACTTTGGCCGCGATCGCACGGTGATCGCCGGCTGCTCGGGCGGCGTCGTCTGCTCCTATGACGCCGGGGCGACATGGCGCGTGGTGATGCTGCCCTCTCCGCCAAGCCTGGTTTCCTGCGTGATCTTCTCGCCGCACTACGCTGACGATGGCGTGGCGTTCCTCGCCACCCTGGAGGACGGCGTCTACCGCTCGGCCGACCGCGGCCAGACATGGGTGAGGTGGAATTTCGGTCTGTTCGACTTGAGGGTGATCGGCCTGGCGCCTTCCCCCGCCTTCGCCCGCGATGAGACGCTGTACGCCGGAGCCGAGACCGGAATCTACGTCAGCAGGAACGGGGGCCGCTCCTGGCGGCCGCTGCCGTTCCCCGACGAAGCCGCGCCGGTGTTGAGCCTGGCCGTCGCGCCGGGATCTGGGACGGATGTCGTCGTGTGGGCCGGGACCGAGACCGCTGGACTCTGGCTGTCCGAAGATGCGGGAAGAAGCTGGCGCCGGACGGAAGAGGCGCTCTTCCGGGAGTCAGTGAACGCGCTCGTGGTCCCGCACCCGCCTGCCGGGGAGACGTCGATCCTGGCGTTGGCGACCGAAGGCATCTTCGTGTTGCGCCGTGGCCGATGGGCGCGCTTTGCCGATCAGTTGGCGGATGAGGAGCTGACGGCCGTCGCTGCGCCGATGGGGCTCGATGGCGCACTGCTGGTCGGCTTGTCCGATGGGCGGGTTGTGTGCGCTGAACGATAGCGCCAGCAGCCGCGCGGCGCCGGGCCTCTTCGGTCACAACGGTGGAAGGGGCTTCGTGCGTTCGCACTCGCGACGCTTCCCGTTTGCACACGAGCACCCACCGCACTATAATCACCCCTACCGGCATGGAGTGCGGCCGCGAGGCGCTGCGCTCCGACCAGCCTTGCTCCTCCGGGACGCCGGCGTCCGGCGAGCAGTTCACCGACGAAAGGAAATGCGCCATGTCCTACGAGTTACCTCCTCTGCCTTACGCCGATACGGCCCTTGAGCCGGCCTATTCGGCCAAGACCATCAGCTTCCATCACGGGAAGCATCATAAGGCCTACGTGGACAATCTCAATAAGCTGGTCGCAAACACGCGCATCGACGGCCTGGCGCTGGAGTCGATCATCGATATCGCGTCGAAGAACGCAGAGATGACCGCCGTCTTCAACAACGCCGCGCAGATCTGGAACCACACCTTCTTCTGGCACAGCATGAAGCCGGGCGGCGGCGGCAAGCCGGCCGGCGCGCTGGCCAAGATGATCGATGAGGCGTTCGGCAGCTACGAGAAGTTCGCCGAGCAGTTCAAGGCGGCGGCAGTCGGCCGCTTCGGCAGCGGCTGGGCCTGGCTGGTGGTGGAGGGAGGCGCGCTCAAGATCGTCTCCACCCCGAACGCCGAAACACCCATCACTAAGGGCCAGAAGCCGCTGATCACCGTCGATGTCTGGGAGCATGCCTACTACCTGGACTATCAGAACCGCCGGCCCGACTTCGTGCAGGCGTTTCTCGACCACCTGGTCAACTGGGACTTCGCCGCGGCGAACCTGGCGAAATAGGGTCGCACGGATCGTCGCGCCGAATTGGGCGTCGGGGCGAAGCATTCCCGGTCACGCCATTTCGCCGCCTGAGGGGGCGCCGGACGCGCCGCTTTCGCTGGGCGAGGGGCACGAGGGAACGCTTCGCTCCTGTTATCGGAGGATCGGATGCAACGATTGACCGAAATCCAGGCGGCCATTCGCTCCGAGGGACTGGCCGGCTGGCTGCTCTACGAGTTCAGAGGCGCGAATCCCATCGCGCTCGATGTGCTGGGCATTCCGGTGACGCGCACCGGCAGTCGCCGATGGGCCTGCTTCATCCCGGCGCAGGGCGCGCCCCGTTGGCTTGTCCACGCCATCGAGCAGGGCGGCTGGCGTCCGGTTGCGCCCGATGCGCTGCCCTACGTTTCGTGGGCTGATTGGCGCGAGGGGCTGCGCACGATCCTGGCCGGCGCTCAGCGCGTCGCCATGGAGGTGTCGCCCGGTGGAGCCATCCCTTACGTCAGTCGGGTCGATGCCGGCACGGTGGAGCTGGTGCGCAGCCTGGGTGTCGAGGTGCTGACATCGGCCGACCTGGTTCAGGTGGCCCAGGCAGTCTGGACGCCGGAGCAGCTGGCCAGTCACCGCGTCGCCTGTGAGGCCTTGATCGCCGCGAAGGACGCCACCTTTGCCCACGTGCGGGAGCGGCTGGCGGCAGGGCTCGAGACGACCGAGGCGGGCGTGCAGGAGTTCATGATGCGGGAGTTTGCGCGCCACGGCCTGGAGACAGGCCATGCGCCGATCGTGGCCGTGAACGCGCACGCCGCCGATCCGCACTTTTTCCCGCGCCGCGATGCAGATACCCCTATCCGCCGCGGCGACTTCCTGCTCATAGACCTGTGGGCGCGCGAGCCGCGACCGGACGCCGTCTTCGGCGACATCACCTGGGTGGCCTATGCTGGCGAAGCGGCGCCGCCCCGCATCCGTTCAGTGTTCGAGGTGGTGCGCCAGGCGCGCGACGCTGCCGTCTCCTTCATGCATGAGCGGCTCCGGGCTGGCCAGCCGGTCCATGGCTACGAAGTGGACGACGTGTCGCGCTCAGTGATCGCGGCCGCCGGATTCGGGTCGCGCTTCATCCATCGCACGGGGCACTCGATCGGCGTGAGTGGGCACGGCAACGGCGTCAACCTGGACAACCTGGAAACGCAGGACCGCCGGCGGCTGATTCCAGGGGTCGGCTTTTCGGTGGAGCCCGGCATCTACCTGGCGGAAGAGGGTTTCGGCGTGCGCTTGGAGATCAACTGCTACGTGACCGACAACGACGTCGAGGTGACGACGTTGCCGCTGCAGAACGAGATCGTCCTGATCTGAGCTCGGAACCTCGCCCCTCCGTCGGGCGTCCTATCGACAGGATCGCCGGCCGTTCCCCGGAAGGAGACCTGTCATGAGACGCCCGATTCTAGCCCGCTCGCGCATTCCCGCTTCTATCGTCGTCTGCCTCATCACCCTGGCCGTGTGGCTGGCCCTGGCCAGCCCAGCCGCTGCAGACGGCATCATCGTGCCGCAGCCCCCGCGGGATCGTCCGATCTCGTGGCGCGAGATCCCGTTGGCCGTCAAGCACCATCGGGTCGAAGTCAGCATCAAGGACCAGGTGGCGACCACCAGGATTGACCAGGCCTTCGAGAACCCCTA
>CAYRFV010000122.1:0-15334 GCA_964423545.1 uncultured Anaerolineales bacterium
GTTCTGTGGTGCGGGTCTACGATGGCGACAAGCTGCTGGGCGAAACAAGGGCCGATGCGACCGGGGCCTATCGCTTTTCCCTGCCGGCCCTGACGCCCGGGCCGCACACCCTTTCAACGCGGGCGTATGACGAGAAGGGGAATCTGGTCGCGAGCTCTCCGCCGACGCGGGTGACAGTTGCCGGCGGGCCGGTGGCGCAGGTTTCGCCCACCCCGGCCGGCGCCCGCCCCACAGCACAACCCCCAACCTTCTCGGGGCTGCCGCAGGGCACTCAGTGGCCGAGCAATATGCCGACGGTTTTGGTCGGCACTGCACCCGCAGGCTCCAAAGTGCAGGTCTTCGCTGACGACAAGCTCGCCGGCGAAACCACAACAGGCTCCGATGGAAAGTGGAGCTTCCTGCTGCCTGCCCTGCCGCCCGGCGATCACTTTCTGACGATGCGAGCGTTCGGGCCCGACGGGGCGCTGTTGGGCGAATCTGCGCCAACCAAGGTGACGGTAGTCGGACCTGGCACGCCCACCGTGGCCGTCAAACCCACAGTCACGGCCGGAGTCACCGCCGCAGCGACTGCTGCGGTCACAGCGACTGCTGCGGTCACAGCCACTGCTGCGGTCACAGCGGCCACTGCGGTGAAATCGCCCGTTGCGGTGACGGCGACAATTGTGGTGACCCAACCTGGCAGCATCGCACCGAAGCCTACCGGGACCGTCCCGGTTGCTGTGACGGCGACCCTCACGGGTCCTGCCGCGACCGCGCAGGCGGCGCGGCCGGCCTTTTCCGGGCTGACCGAAGGCGCGCAACTGACGCCGGGCACACCCCTGGCAGGCACGGCCGCACCCGGCAGCAAGATCCAGCTCTTCGACGGCGACAAGCTCATCGGCGAGACCACCGCCGGCCCCGACGGCCGCTGGAGCCTGGTCTTGCCCGCGCTGGCTGCCGGCGCACACTCCCTGCTGGCGCGCGCCCTGGCGCCCGACGGCAGCGTCCTCGGTGTCTCGCCACCCCTCACCGTCTCCGTCGGCCCCGTATCCGGAACGCCCGCAACGGGCGCCACCGCGGTCCGCGCGACGGCGGTAACCCCGACCGCGATGGCCGGACGAACGGCTCAACCGACCGGGGCAGTGACCGGCGCGACCCGGCCTGCCGCAACCACGGCAATCGCCGGGGCAGAGGTTGCGCCTACGCCGGGCGGTGCGGTCCTGCCTGCGGGAGAACCGATCTTCCTGATGGGAACCGCAGATCCAGGGGCGCGGCTGCGCATCTTCGCAGACAATATCCAGGTCGGTGAAGCTGTTGCCGACGCACTCGGCCAGTGGCGATTGACGCTTTCGACGCTGCAAGCCGGCGTGCACGAACTGGTTGCACGCGTCTATGACGCAACGGGAAGATTGCTGAGCTCATCCGCTCCGCTCGTCGTGACGGTCGGCGGCGCCGCAACACCGAGCGCGGCGTCGACGCCAGCCAAAGGCACACCGGCTGCCCTTGTGACAACAACTGGCGCTTCCGCGACTCCGCCTGGCGCAGCTGCTGTCGGAACGCCGGTTGGTCCTGCAGCAACTCCGGCGGCGCAGATCACCGCCACCGTTCCCGCGCGACCCGAGATCACCAGCCCGCTGCCTGGCGCGGCGTTGCCAGGGAGAGCGCCCGGCGCGCTGGAAGGCAAAGCTGCGCCTGGCTCTACGGTTCGAATCTATGACGGCGACCGGCTGGTTGCGGAGCTTGTCGTCGGCCCTGACGGGACCTGGCGCGTCATGCTGCCGCAGCTCGTCGAGGGGCCGCATGCCTTTGTGGTCCGGGTGGTTGCGCCCGACGGCTCTGAATCCGCCGCCTCCGCGCCGGTCGTCGTTGTCGTACGACCCGCTCCGGCGGGAACCCCGCCGCCCGCCGCGCCCGGCGCGCCAGCGGCGACCGGAACGCCGGCGGCGACCGGGCCGTCGGTTTCGAGCCTGAGACCGGGAGGCACGGTCCAGTCGAGCCAACCGCTGCTCTCCGGTTCGGCTGCGCCGGGCAGCACGGTGCGCATCTACGACGGCGGCATGCTGATCGGGGAGGTGAAGGTGGATGCGTCGGGGCAGTGGCACTTCGTTCCGGCCACGCCTTTGGCGATCGGAAGGCACACCTTGCGCGTGGCGAGCGTCGGGCCGGACGGTGTGGAGCTTGCGGGACAGACGGTGGAGCTGGTCGTCGCCGAGGGTGCTACGGGCCTTAAACCGTTGACATTTTCGGCGTCATACGGCAAAGCACCGTCACCCTTCGGCCTCCTGCAGGGCTCGGCCCCGCCGGGCGCTATCGTAATCATCTACGATGGCGATGTGCGCGTGGCGAGAATCGTTGTGGGCGCGAGCGGCCTGTGGCAGTATCCTCTGCCGGGCCGGACGCGACTCGGAGTCCATCAGTACAGCATTGCCGTCACGGCCGGCGATGGGACGGTGCTCTACCGGTCGCCGCCTCTCGCGGTGCGAATCGGCGCAGCGCCGCCGAGACTGCTGCCGCGGACGGGTCCGGGCAACTAAGCTGCACGCCTCTTGGCGCCCTGCGGGCCGCTGTCGGCGGCCCGCAGGTTTTTTCTGCACCCGGGACAAACGCTCTCCGCTCACTTCGTCTTCTGCCATACGATCGAGTAGCGCCAGAGGAGATGCTGCGTCACTCTCGCGACGGGCAGGATCGCGGCACAGATCCTGCGCACGTCCACCCTGCTGAGGTAGTGATCGTGCGCGGCATGGGCGCCCCATGCTTGCCGCGCCGCCTGAGAGTCGCGCACGCGGTGATTGTGCCGAATACGAAGCGCCACGCTGGCCGCCAACGCCAGGGCATCGCGAGGCCACTCCCGCCAGCCGGCAGGGGCGTACAAATCGAGGGCGAGCAGCATGCCGCCAGGAGCCAACGCGGCCCTCATCGATTCGAGCAGGGCGTCCAGCGGCAGATGATGCAGCATCGCAATGGAGGCGATGCAATCGAATCGGGCCGTGGGCCAGCGCCAATCGAGCACGTCGGCAGCCTGGAATGTGATATTGGGAAACCCCGCCGAGCGGTCTTGCGCTGCTCGAATCATCTCGGGTGAAGGGAGCTAACCAGCCTGACGGGCGAGGTAGAGATAGCGCCTGTGCAGACCCATCTCGATCGCCTGGCTGATGCCATTCGCGTCCCCCATGCGGTTTTCGTAGATGAACATGATCCCTTCCGCCTCAAACTGCGACCTGAGGCTGAGAAGCGATTGCTTCCGCAGGATCGCCAGACGATGCTCTTCAGCGGTGAGATCGCGCGCCTCGAACCTCAACCCACCGGCTTGCAGGGCGACCGCCAGGGGCGTCTGGTCAGGCTCCAGCGTGTCGGCTCGGAACTCCTCGGCTGACACCCACGGTTCTCGTCCGTACGAATAAAGGAATGCCATCCTGCCGCCGGCACGCAGGGCGCGGGCGAGCGTTCGGATGGTGGCGGGATAGTCACTGCTGAAGTAGATGGTATCGATGGAGATAATGACATCATACGCAGCGTTCGGCAGCTCGAGGGCGGTGATGTCGCCGACCCTGAACGCCAGACGATCGTGCTTCCCGGCGGTTCGCTCCCGCGCCTGTCGGATGGCGGCCGGGATATAGTCCAGCCCGGTAATCTGCGCCCCGGTCTGATCGGAGAGATACTCGGCGATCATGCCGTTGCCGCAGCCCAGGTCAAGCGCCGCCTGGCCCGGGCCCAAACCCGCAGTGTCGATCAGCGCATCGAGCTGCGCCATATCAGCGAAGCCGTGTTGGCAGAGGTTACGACCGAAGACTTGCTCGCAGAACGCTGCATGAGCGCGGCTGGTCAACATCGCTTCATAATAGCGAGCATAAAAATCGCGCATCGACTCACCGACCCTCCGGATCGTCCTCCGACCAACCTTCGTCCGCCGGGTACCCCACGTACATCACCAGGGGTGCGATCTCAACAAAGCCCAGCTTGCGACAGATCGGCGCGGAGGTCGTGCGCACGGCCTGGATGATTGCCGCCTCAATGCCGTCACGATCGGCATCGGCCAGTCGCTGCGCCATGAGGCTGGTGTAGATGCCGTAACCGCGGAACGCCGGCAGCGTCCCCGCGGAGAGGAGCAGTGCGATAGGCTCATCGGGCAGATAGAGCATGCCTGCCGTCGCCACGGGATGGTCCACACCAGCGACATACGCCAGGTAGATGCGGCGCTCGATCGGCTCCGGGCTGAAGAAGAGCGCCTCCGTCACGGCATAGGCGCGCTCGCTGGGGATCTCCATGGCAGCCGCAAGCGCATGGATCGTAGCCTCCAGGTCTTCAGCGGTCGCCTCGCGCACCGACACCGCCGGGTTAGCCGAGAGCGGCCTGCCCAGGTCGGCATAGACCATGCCCGCCAATTCGACCGATCTGATCAGGCCGACGCCTTCCAACCGGCTCGCCAGATCGCGGGGTGTGGACAACGGACCGAGGAGCCAACCGAACTCCTTATTCCAGCCGGCGTAAATCTCGCGCACCTGCCAGATTGTCTCGTCCGCGTTGCCCTCATCGAGCGTCGCAGCCCCGACCAGGTTGGCGAACGGATCGGAATCGGCCGTGATGCGGCCTCGAACGCCGGGCACGTCGAGCCGCTCTACTCGGCCTGACAGCGCAGGCACGAGGAAAGCGCTGGTCTCCAGCGCGTAGAGAAGCGTGCTCTCGTTCACGTCGCTTCAGCCCTGCGGGCCTGCTCCATGGCCTTAGGCACGTTGACCAGCGGCAGAAGCACCAGGCCCACGACAAAGAAAATGATGACGGACAGAATGCCGAAGCGCAGGCTGCCGAACGACTGGTTCGCCAGTCCGAAGACGAATGTGCCGAGCCATGACGTCCCACGCTCGCTGATCTCATAGAAGCTGTAGAACTCCGCCTCCTGGCCCTGCGGGATCATTTGGGCAAACAAGCTGCGGCTCAATGCCTGGCTGCCGCCCAACACCAGCGCGATCACGAACCCTAGCACCCAGAACTCTATCTGGCGCTGCTCCATGCCCAGGGCTTGCGCCGTGCTTTGCATGCCAGCAAAGGCATAGATCACTACGGCGCTCCAGATGAACAGGCTGATCACGATTGTGCGTTTCGCACCCAACCGGCCAGCCAGGCGACCGAACCCCAATGCGCCAAAGAACGCCACGAACTGGATCATCAGGATCACCAGTATCAGATTGGTGGAAGACATCCCCAGCTCGATCGATGCGAAAATCGCCGAGACCGCGATCACCGTCTGGATGCCGTCGTTATAGAGCAAATACGCCACCAGGAACTTCATGGCTTCAGGCATCGTGCGCGCTTTCCGCGCCACGAAGATGACCAACACGGCGAGGGGTCCGAGCGCGGGCGCCAGCGAAAGCCAGACCGGCAGACCCAAGAGGAACAGCACAGGGATCGCCAGCGGCATGAGCAGCAGGAGTGCGATCAACGAGGGGGGAACCTCCATCAAACGGGCCAGCTGCTTGAAACCGATCCAGAGATGGTTTTCACCCGGCGGCAGCGGGCGCACAGCATGGCGTGCACGGAGCGTGGCAAAGGTGATGAAGGAGAAGCCCAGCCACCAGAAACCGGCCGACGCAAGGCTGATGCGGGCCACCTGATCGGCGGCTAAGCCGATCTTGTCGGCGAACAGGTAGAGCACGAGGTTAAGGAGCAGCAGCCCGCCGCCAAGGTAACCCATCGCCCATCCGAAGGACGAGACCCGATCGCGCTGATCCTCGCTGGCGATGTTCGGAAGGTAGGAGTTATAGAAGACGATGCTGGCGCCAAACGCAACGTTGGCAGCCAGAAACAGCAGCCCGCCGATCCAGTGCCACCCGGGCCGGATGAAGAACATGCCGATCGTCGCCAACGATCCGAGCACGCAGAACAACTGCATCAGCTTCTTGCGCAGATGCGAGTAGTCGGCGAGCGCGCCGAGAATCGGCAGAAATGACACCTGGAGCAACACGGAAGCCGAGATGCAATACGTGAAGTACGAGTCAAAGCGGATCGGCACGCCGAAAAGATACACGAGGCCCTGAGAATCGGCGGCGGATTTCGTGATTGCGGTGAGGAAGGGGCCGAGAAAGACGGTGACGACTGTCGTGCTGAACGCACTGTTGGCCCAGTCGTACATGGCCCAGCCGAAGATCTCACGGCGATCGTTGACCAGAGGACGAGTGATAGCCGCCATGGAGGCAAAACTCCTATCATTTCGCATGAAGCTGAGTCACGTGGCGCCTCCCGTCGTTGCTTGGACGCGAGAGGCGCCGGCACGGCTGTGCGACCGGACCGTCACACACGCTGTCCAGGGCGAGCCGCGCGTTGCGCGTGCCCGGCGTCCGTCTCAGGCCTGGTGCACGGGCCGGCCAGCCAGCCAGTCCTCGAGCGTCGCGACCTGCTCGGGTCGCTGGCGACTGCGCGCCAGGAAACCCACGCCGTGCTGCGGCATTGGGTCTTGGTCGGTCGGCTGGTAGCGCAAGTCGACGCTCCAGCGCACGTGACTGGAGTTGTTCGCCGTTGACGAATGAATAAAGCGATCGTTGAAGAGGATCGCTCCACCGGCAGCGATCGGCAGCGCGACGATCTCCTTGCGACGAGGTGACACATGCTCGTCATCCAACTCAGTGTAGCCCGTTCCGCTGTAGGTCTCGCGGTGGTAGCTGAGCACGCGCGTCCGGTGCGTGCGCGGGATGACGTGAAGGCATCCGTTCTCGTGCGTTGCATCGACCAGGGGAATCCACACCGTGATGACCGGGCTGGCCGTGGCATCCGGCCAGTAGCTCTTGTCCTGATGCCACGGCACAATCCCTGCCGCCACCTTCGGGACCTTCGGGCGTACGTTGTAGACCGGGTTGGCGAACACCTCAGGCCCGATCAGGCTTTCCACCGCATCGAGGATCTTCCGATTGCACATCAGGGCGAAGTAGCCCGGCAACCGGTCGCGCCAGGACCGGCCATACCGGAGAAACTCCTTATCGGTCAGGTTCTCAAACAAGCGCGCTAACCGGATCTCAAACGGCGCTTCGACCAGCTTGTCTGCGATCAGTCCATCCGCATGGAGCTCATCGGCGATCATCGAGACCTTCTGCTGCATTGCGGCCCGCCCAGGCGCCAGATCCTCACCATCCAACAGCCGGGGCAATACGAGGTAACCCTCACGATTGTAGAACGCCGTTTGTTCCTCAGTCAGACTGCCTGAGATGACGCGTGGCTGGTTATCCGCCATGTCCGCACCTTCCATCGAGTATGAAGATCGAGAAGCTGGCACAGAACGCAGGAGTCCAGTATAATGCACCCATGCTGCTCGCCTGACGCTCGTCTGGCGCTGGCAGGGCTGAGTATATGTCGTGGCACGCGCTGTGTCAAACGAGGCCACCCAGCTGTCCTGACGCACGCGCATCGATCCCCAGGATGTGATCACATGATGACCTCCACCGATCGCCTGTTCAACTTGGTCGACAACAGCGCCGATGAGATCGTCGCGCTGCTCACCGATCTGATCCGTTTCGAGACGGTCAACACCGGCGTGATGCCAACCGGCAATGAGCTGCCGCTCTGCCAGTATCTTCAGGAGCGCCTGAAGGCCGAAGGCATTGAATCACAGGTGCTGTGCTCGATGGAGAATCGCGGCAACCTGGTCGCCCGTCTGGCCGGCGACCGGGGCAGTCCAAGGCTGCTTTTCATGGGTCACACCGACGTCGTCCCGATTGAAGACCCCGCGACGTGGCGCTATCCGCCTTTCTCAGGGACCGTGTCAGAAGGCCGAGTGTGGGGTCGCGGTGCAGCCGACATGAAGGACATGGTGGCGGCGGAAGTGATGGCGCTGATCATGCTCCGCCGAGCGCGAGTGACGCTGAAAGGAGATCTGATCCTGGCGGCCGGCGCCGACGAAGAGACGGGCGGCGAATATGGCTTCGGCTGGCTGGCGAAGCATGCGCCCGAAGCCATCATGGCCGACTACGCCATCAACGAGAGCGGCGGTGGCCCGATACCGACCCCGAATGGCCTGGTGTATACGATCAACACCGGCGAAAAGGGCCGGCTGGAAGCGCATATCACGTTGCGCGGCAAAGCGACCCACGCAGCGTCGCCGTGGCTGGGCGACAACCCTGCCTTCACGCTGGGGGAGGTGCTGCGGCGGCTGCAGGCCTGGCAGCCTGAGATCGACGTCTCAAGCGACACGTTCGCGCGTCTGCCCGCCCTGCTCGGCCGCGACGAACCGATCACGCCCGACAACGTCGATGCGCTGGCCGATCGGCTGGCGCAGGTGAGCCGCCAGCTTGGCTCCGCAGTGCGCGGTCTCTCGCGCATGACGCTGACACCGACGATGGTGATGGGCGGCGTAAAGTCGAACAGCGTACCGGCCAGCAGCCGGTTGGTGTGCGACGTACGGACTCTCCCGCACCAGGACGAGGCGTACGTTCGGCAGCAGATCGACGGCGTTCTGGACGGCATCGAGGGCGCGACCTACGAGCTGATCTACACGGCCGAATCCAACGCTTCCCCCTATGACACGCCGCTTACCGCCGCCATACAGCGGGCAACCGCCCGCGCCGCTGGCCGCAGCGACCTGCAATGGCTGCCCAGTCTTACGACCGGCTTCACCGATTCGCGGCTCGTGCGGCCGCTCGGCATCATCACCTACGGGTTCAGCCCTGGCCATCCCGGCGCCGATCTGAACCACCCGGCTGGCGTGCATGGGGCCAATGAGTCGAGCGAAGTGGCAACGCTGCTGTTTCGCACGAAGCTCCTCGCAGCACTGGCGCTCGACTTGCTGGAATAGATCCTGCGCGCCGCGCCACCGCACTGACGCACCTTTGCCACCGATAAGCCCAAATTGGGATGCCGAATCCTGCGCGCCGCGCCACCGCATTGACGCACCTTTCGGCACAGAATCGCGGAAATTGTCATCGGAGCAGGCATGTGATATACAGCAGCCAGAAACTAATCATCCGCACCGCGTGAAGGAGGGCCCATGCGTCTCTTCCGAAGTCGAGTCCCGATCCTTGTGCTTGTTCTGCTGGCCGCTGCCGTGACGGCCGCGGCATGCTATCCCGCGCCGCCTCCGCCGCCCATCCCGGCGGGGACTGCCATTGCTGCGCCGGTGACGGCTACGGCGGTCGTGACCGCCACCGCCGCGATCACCCAGGTCATGCCGCTGACCCGCACCGCAGCCATCACGCCGACGGTGGTGGTCACCCCCACGGTGGCCCTCACCCGCACTGCAGTAGCGCCCCCGGCTGCGGCCATCACGCGAACTGCGATCGTGACTCCCACCGCAACGATCACGCGAACTGCCGTCGTGACTCCGACCGCAACGATTACCGCGACCGTGGCCGCAACCAGGACGGTCGCCACAGCCAGCGCGCCGGTGACGCGTACGGTCACGGCGCCGCCCATGCCGCCTATGCCGCCGGTGACGCCCACCGTGTCGGCACGCGTCACTGCGACCACCGCTGCGAAGCCTGCGGCCGCTGCGAAGCCTGCGGCCGCTCCGCCGCTGACGGTTGCCCTCTTGGAAAACGCCACCTATCTCTCCGATGGCCTGCCGGGCGGCAAGGCGACGCTGAAGGACGGCGGGTTCGAGCAGTCGTCGGGACCTGGCGCGACGCAGAAGGTGACGGCGCGCACCGTCGGTCCGGTGGCGCTGGGCGATCTGAACGGTGACGGCGCCGTCGATGCCGCCGTGATTCTGGCGATCAACACCGGCGGAACGGGGACTTTCTATGAGTTGCATGCGGTCCTCAACGACGGCGGCAGGCCGCTGAATGTCGCGCGCGCCGCCCTGGGCGACCGCATCTTCCTCAAGTCGCTCGCCATCGATCCGTCCGGCGCCATCGTCGTGCGCATGCTGACGCACGGGCCAAAGGATCCGATGTGCTGCCCGTCGGAGGAGTCGACGCAGACCTTTAGGCTCAGGGGCGATTCGCTGGCGCGCGTCCCCCCTGCGGCGCAAGCCACTGCGACCCCCGCGCAGCTCGCGCCCGCGCTGACTCTGGAGCAGCTCAAGAACGGCACGTATCTATCTGAGTACGTGTCCGGCGGCAAGGTCACCCTCAAAGACGGCAAGTACGAGGGTTCGACCGGCAGCGGCGCGACCCAGAAGGTGACCGTCGTGCTGGTCGAGCCGGTGGCGTTGGGCGATCTGAATGGCGACCCCGTGGGCGATGCGGCTGTCATCCTGGCCACCAACGCCGGTGGCAGCGGCGTTTTCTACGACCTGCACGCAGTCCTCAACGAGGGCGGCAAGCCTGTGGACCACGCGTACGTACTCCTCGGCGACCGCGTGCAGATCAAGAGGCTCGAGATCAAGGACACTGCGATCACGGTGTCGATGCTGGCGCATGGGCCGAACGATCCGATGTGTTGTCCGACCCAGGCCGTGACGCAGACTTACAAGCTTCAGGGCGACGAGCTGGCCCTCGTGCCGGTCTCGAAGCCGCCGACGATCGCCCTGGCCGTTGCCATGTCGATGTCGCGCACCATCACCCTTGTGACGCCAGCCGAAGGGCAGGCAATCAAGAGCGGCGGTGAGATCACCGGCACGGTCTCGGTCACGCCGTTCGAGAAAAACCTGACCTACCGCGTCTATGCCGCTGGCTCGGGACAGGTGATCGGCAGCGGCGCGCTCCAGGTGAAGGGCGAGCAGGGGCGGCCCGGCGTCTTCGCCGGCCCGATCCAGTTCGCGCCCAGCCGGGAACAGGCGGGCCGCCTCGAAGTCGTTGACATCGACGCGGCCACTGGCAAGACCTTCGCGCGCGCCGCAGTCAACGTGAGTTTCGGTCAGGCGGTCAAGCCGTTCAGCGGGAAGCCGCGCACGATCACCGTGACGCTGCCGCTCCCCGGCGCGGAAGTGAGCAACCTCTCGCCGCTCCAGGGCGCGACCAGCCTCACGCCGTTCGAAAACAACCTGGCGTACCGGGTTTATCAGAAGGATCAACTGGTCGGCTCGGGCCCGATCCTGGTGCGGGGCGAGATGGGCGGTCCCGGCGTCTTTGATGCCAGGGTCGAGTTCAGCGCGCCGGCGCCGGGGCCGGCCAGAATACAAGTTTTCGATCAGGATGCGGCGACCGGCTTCGTCATCGCCGAGACGTGGGTGGACGTGATCGCGAAGTAGGGTGTGAGGCGTGATTGAGTTCCTGCAACTGGCGCTCAGCCTGGCGGTCATCATCACGGCGGCAAAGGCGGGCGGATGGATCGCCGTCCGCCTGCGCCTGCCGGCGGTGTTGGGAGAGCTGTTGGTCGGGGTGGTGCTCGGCCCGTCGGTCATCGATCTGCTCGACGCAGCGTTTGTTGTCGACTCCGGCCTTCTGGAACACGAAATCTACGACCTGGCCGAGATCGGCGTCATCCTGCTGATGTTCATCGCAGGACTCGAGATCGACCTGGGCGAGATGCGCCGGGCCGGCCGCGTCGCCGTCCTAGGCGGACTGCTCGGCGTGGCCGTTCCGCTCGTCATGGGCAGCCTGGCGGTGCTGCCGTTCGGCTACCAGGGCAGCGAGGCGGTCTTCATCGGCATCATCCTGACGGCAACCAGCGTCAGCATCTCGGCGCAGACACTGCTGGAATTGGGCGTCCTGCGGACGCGCGAGGGGATCGCCATGCTGGGCGCGGCGATCGTGGACGATGTCGTGGTGATCCTGTTGCTGTCCATCTTCCTCGCGCTCACGCAGGCCGCGGGTGGCGCTGCGAGCGTCGCCCTCGTATTCGCCAGGATGCTCATCTACCTTGGGCTGGCCAGCGGCATCGGCTGGCTCCTGCTGCCGCGCCTGGCGCGTTGGGTCGATGAGCAGCCGATTAGCCAGGGATTGACCGCGCTGGCCGTCGTTAGCGCGCTGCTCTTCGCATGGGCCGCCGAGGCGATCGGCGGGCTGGCCCCGATCACCGGCGCGTTCATTGCCGGGGTGTGCCTGGCGAACAGCCCGCTGCGCCACAAGCTGGAGGCCAAGGTTCACACCCTGGCCTATGGTTTCTTTGTCCCGATCTTCTTCGTCAGCATCGGATTGCACACCAACGTGCGCGGCATTGCGGCCGCCGGGCTGCTCGTGTTGGCCGTCCTCTTCGTAGTTGCTGTCGTGTCGAAGATCCTTGGTGCGGGGGTGGGCGCCTGGCTGGGTGGCTACTCCAGGGGAGAAGCGCTTCGGGTCGGGATCGGCATGGTCTCGCGCGGCGAAGTCGGCCTGATTGTGGCGACCACCGGCGTCGCACAGGGCATGATCCCGAAAGAGATCTTCTCGATTGTGGTGATCCTGGTTCTACTCACCACGCTCGTCACGCCGCTGATGCTGCGGGCGGTGTTCGCGCCCGCCGGCGACGCGCGTTCGAGTGCGGCAGTCTAGGGGAGGGCATGATGGCGAACCTGATCGCACTGGTGCTGGTGAACGAGTCGTTGTGCGACGAGGTGATCCGGGCGTGGGAGCGCGCCGGAGTGCCCGGCCTGACGATCGTGGAAAGCTATGGCATGCGCCACGTGCAGCGCCGGCAGGACGTGCGCGATGATCTGCCTATCTTCCCCTCCCTGCGCGGCCTGATGGAAGGAGACGAGATCAGCCATCGGATGCTCCTCAGCGTGGTGCCCGATGGATTCGACGTGGATGGGCTGATCGAGCGCACCGAGGCGATCACTGGCGACCTCGACGCGCCCGACAGCGGATTTCTCTTCGTGACCCCCGTCACGCGCGTGCGCGGCCTGCGCGGCAAAGGGTGAGCACAGTCCCGGGCCGGCGCGCTCTATCCGGCCCGCATCCTGAAATCCAGGTGCTCAGGCACGGGGAACTCACTGCGCACGCGAGCGCGCAGCGCATCGTCGACCTCCGCGCCCTCCATCCGGCTCAGCCTCAACTCGTGGTAGCGGAACCACAGTTCCGACAGCGATAGCTCGCCCTCGCGCAAATCGTCCACCTCCACGCGCGCGAGGAACAGCGGCTCCACGCGCGCCAGGTCACCGACGGCCAATGCGGCCTGTCCCTCCAGCAGCCGGATGCGTCCAGCCGCGTACACCTGCGCAGGCAGCACCGCCAGCAGATCGAGCCAATCCTGCGGCCGATCGGTTTCGAGAAGTGCGCGGCCGCACTCGACCGCCAGCGGCAGCAGGTCGGGACGCAGCCGCAGCGCGGCAAGGTACGCATCAGCTGCGATCTCCCGCTGGCCAGCTTCGAGAGCGAGCAGTGCCAGGTTGCGCATCGCCCATGGAGTCTCGGCCCTGGCGAGCGAGCGCCGATAGGCGGCGCGCGCCGCTTCGGCGTCTCCCGCGTTCTGGCGCATCACGCCGAGATGCCACCAAGCCAGCCAGCTCGCCTCGCGCCCTGACGCCAGGGCATCGTCCAGCAGCATGCGCCAGGCGTCATCGATGACCAGCCCGCGCGGCTCAGCAGACGGCGCACCTGCGGCCAGAACTCCCTCGCGCAGCAGGCTGAGCCATGGCGCCTGTTCCGGTCCCAGCGACGCGTCATCGAAGACCAGGCCGGCGCCGTAGGCCGGAGGTTGGCCCGCAGCGGCGCGGCGCAGCCGTTCCAGTGCGCCCCAGCCCGATCCTCGCTGCACGATCGCGGCGGGCGGCCGGTCAGCCCAGGCGCTGCTGCGGATATGTTCCGCGTTCAGCGCGTCATACCGGATCAGGCGTCCCAGGGCATTCTCGGCCGCGGCGCGGGCTGCCGTCCAATCGCTGCCGTGGATCGCCTCCGCCTCCGGCCGTGCGTCCAGCAGTCCGTACGCCTCCAGCCACGACCACTCTGCATGCTCCGGCATCACGACGTACTGCATCTGTGTGGGAGCAAGGCCGGCCTGGATCTCGATATAGGTGCTGCCGCCGCTCGAAAGGAACTCCTGCCACTTCCGACCTCCCGGACCCATGCCCCAGGCGAACATCTTTCGCCCGCGCAGCCGACCTGGGGAAGCCTGCGCCAGGCCGCAGCCGTCCCGGTCGAGCGCCGCAATCCAGGGCCGCGCGGTGTCGGCGATGCGGAAGAAGATGCTCGCGGAGGATCGGAGGTTTTGCGCATAGGTGATGTCCACTCCATCGGCTATCGGCACGGACATCTCCGTCACGCCGCCAGTGCTCCCATGCCCGTAAGCCGAATCGGCGGGCGCCACGACGCGGGTGCCGTCCGTCTCGGGCACGGCGATGTTCGACCACCAGTACATCGGGATGACCTGGTCGTGCGGGTTGGTGATGCGCACTCGCACGAAGAGCAGTGGCGACCCATCGGGCAGGTAGGCGTCGATTTGGAACGGCACGCGGCGGATGCGCTCCCACTCATAGAGGCGGAGAATGGGCATCCCGTCGGGTCCTTCAACGCGGGCGGCGAAGATGGGCGCGCAGGTGAATGGTGAATGGCCGATCACACCGATGTTCCACTCCACGCCGCCGCTGAACCAGGCGTTGCGGAGTGCGAGATTTGCCGGCTGGAACACCGGGTTGACGGAGAGCAGCTCGCGGCCGGTGGGCTTGTGCAGCAGCGACCACAGCCTGCCGCCCAACTCCAGCAGAAACGTCGCTCGGAGAACCTCATTCTCCAGCACCGCGGTGCGAAACGCACGCGGGCGCCGCTGCCGATCGTAGCCGTCCTGGATCGTGTAGGGCAGGACGGTGCGCGGGTGGCCCCACAGGATCGACTCCCGCATCTCGGGCGGCAACCCAGGCATCTCGGCCATGATCTGGACATCGCGCACGGGCCGAAAGGGCGGAAGCGGGTTCTCGGGGCCAAGCTCAGCGCCCGGCATGGTGATGGTCGCGATCCGCAGTTCGCTCATCTTGAGTGCCTGATTTCCTATCAGCACAGCGCGAGACCCGGGCCTGCGGGATGGCGCAGCGCTGCTACCCGCGCCGGCTCGCGTAGTGCCGGGCGACCTTCGCCAATGCCCCCCCGATATCCTGCACGTCGCCGTCAGTGAGGCCCTCGTTCCAGCTCATCACGAACGTCTCCCTGAGGAACCGCAGCGCGCCGGGATACTCCTTGGGGTCGTAGGTGATACCCGGGCGAGCCTGGGGCAGCGTCCATGGGATGCCCGAGGCGCCGAACGTCTTGCGGTCACGAATGACGTCATACTCGAAGACGGGGTTCGGGATGTAGCCGAGCCAGAACGGGAGTCCTTCGGCTTTGATGGCCTGGCCGAAGCGCTGAGGGGACACCCCCAGTCGCTCCGGGTCGATGGAGAACGGGAACATCCACCAGGCGTGTTCGACGCCCGGCGCAATGTACGGGGGGACCAGGCCGGGGATGGCGGCGACCAGCGCTTGCAAGATGCCCGCCGTGCGCCGTCGCTGCGCGACGATGCCCGGCAGCTTGCCCACCTGCGCCAGACCCACCGCCCCCTGGAGCTCGGTCATGCGATAGTTCATACCGAGGAAGAGATGGCCGCG
>CAYRFV010000123.1:0-15307 GCA_964423545.1 uncultured Anaerolineales bacterium
GCGGATGGTCGAAGAAGCGCCGCGCATTGGCATGCGTGATGGCGATCGGCGTTTCCGAAGCCGCAATCGCTTCCATCGTTGTCCGCGGGCCACAGTGCGAGACATCCACGAGCATCCCCAGCCGGTTCATCTCGTGCACCACGTCCAGACCGAAGCGCGTCAAGCCGGAGTCCTCCGGGGCCTGGCACCCGAACCCGACCCGGTTGGCGAAGTTGTAGGTCAACTGGATGACGCGCACGCCCAGAGCGTGATAGGTCGCCAGCAAGCCCAGGTCGTCTCCGAGGGGCGCGGCATCCTGGAACCCCAGGATCAGACCGACGCGGCGGCTGGCTTTGGCGGCTGAGATGTCAGCAACCGTGCGAATGGGCATGGCGATGTCGCTGCGCGCCTCCACCAGCCGGCCGAGCGCGGCGATCAGCGCCATCGTCTCGGCAGGAGTGTGCCACGCCGCGACCGTGGCAACGACGGCGGTGACGCCGCCGCAATGCAGCCGTTCGAGCACACGTTCGTCGGCGAAGTGGCTGGCGTTCAGGCCGTCGATGATGATGCTGCCAGCGTGGAGATGGGCCGGGTCCGTGTCGTTCATGCGTCGGCCCTCTCGGCTGGCTCCAGGGCCGCCACGGCGTCCACCATGATCAGGCCAAGCGGCAGCGCCGCCTGCACCGGGGTGCGGGCGGGGCGCGGCTCAGGAAAGAAGTCGGCGTAGACAGCGTTGAGCGCGTCGAGATGTCGCCAGTCCGCCAGGAAGACGGTGACCTTGACCACATCGGACAGGCTGCCGCCGGCGGCCTCAACGATGGCTTGCACGTTCCGAAACGCCTGCTGCGCCTGCGCCTCGAACGTCGCGCCGGTCACTTCACCGGTGGCGGGATCGATCGGGCCCTGCGCCGCCACAAAGAGCTGCGCGCC
Organism: uncultured Anaerolineales bacterium; assembly: GCA_964423545.1. Lineage (GTDB taxonomy): Bacteria > Chloroflexota > Anaerolineae > CG2-30-64-16 > CG2-30-64-16 > JALOOE01. Next base: position 910 of record CAYRFV010000123.1, read on the forward strand.
GGTCGCCAGCACGCCCTGCGAATAGGGGCCGCGGGGCGCAGGCGCCCGCTGCGTATGGATCACGGCCTTCACGTCTGTTGCCTTCTCAGGCGTCCAGCGCCTGTCCTCTTCCGGCCGTCCGAGCCTTCCGGTAGGCCGCCACTGCGGTCGCCACATCCTGGATCGCCAGGCCGACCGACTTGAAGACCGTGATCTCGCGGTCGTCAGTGCGCCCTGGCCGCAGTCCGGCCACGATCTCCCCTAATTGGGCGTGGATGTGCGTCTCAGCGAACACGCCTTCGCGGAGGGGGATGATCAGGTCGCCCGCCTCAGCCAGGCAGGCGGCCGTCTGGTCGGTCACGATCCTGGCCCGCGCCATGGTGGCGCTGTCCAGCTCGCGCGCGGCGGCGGCATGAGAGCCGATCCCGTTGATATGGACGCCGTCGCGCAGCCAGCGCCCATCGAACAGCGGCTCGTGCGAGGTCGTGGCCGTGACGATCACATCGGCCGCCTCGACCGCGGCCCGAACATCCCCGCTGGCCTCGATATCGATCCCGAGGCGACCCGACATCTCGGACGCGAAGCGTTCGGCGGCCTCGGGCCGGCAGTCGAGCACCCAGGCCCTGCGGATGGGCCGCACGGCGCATAGGGCAGCCAGCTGAGCCCGGCCCTGCACGCCCGCGCCGAAGATTGTCGCCGTCGTCGCAGCATCCCGCGCCAGATACCGGGTCGCAACGCCGCTCGCGGCGCCGGTGCGCAGCGCGGTGAGTGCGGCGGCGTCCATCACCGCCAACAGCTGTCCTGTGCGCGGGTCAAGGAGCAGCAGGGTGGCCTGGATCGCCGGCAGACCGTGGCGATCGGGGTTGCCCGGGAAGAGGGTCACCAGCTTCAGGCCCAAACCGTCGAGCGTCCCACCCACGTACGCAGGCATGGCGGCGCCGCCGCCGCCGTGTTTCGGGACGCCGATGCCGACGCGTTGGGGCAGCGCGGCGTCGCCCCGGGCGAGTTGGCGGAAGGCCTCTTCGACCGCAGTGATTGCCTCGTCCATGGTCAGCAGCGCGCCGACCTCTCGTGCGTTCAGCCAGATCGGCATCGCATCATCCTTTCAGCCGGGCATCGAGGAACCGCCCGTAGATCCGCCCGACCTCCCCCGGCTCAGCGAACAGGGCCGAAAGGGAAGGCAGTGTCTCCAGTCGTGCGTCGGGAAGGGCTGCAGCCAGGCGCTGCGCCAGGGCAAAAGGGTGCAGCGGGTCATTGGGCCACCCGATCACACACGCGGGCGCGAGGAGGGTTCCAGCCTGCACGATGTCGTCCGTCAGCCAACGGATGCAGGTGCGGCAGGCGGTCGCCAGGCTCTCGGGATCGTGTGATCGGTGCATTTCCGCAATCGTGGCGATGACTCCTGGCGGCGCGCCCTGCTGTCGCAGGCGTTCGGCGGAGTTACGCAGAAAGCCGTCGATGCCCAGGCGCAAAATCTCGTCGCCCATCTCAGCGACGCCCTGCGCGGCAGGGTTAGGCGCATCGCTGAGCGCGGGTGCGGTGAGCAGCAGGCCGCGCACGCGTTCGGGCCAGCGCCGGGCGAAGCGCAGTGTGGTCGCTGCGCCCATCGACTCGCCGCCCACGATGGCTCGATCGATCTCCAGCGCTGCCATCACCGCAAGCATGTCCCCTGCCATCCGGTCCAGGTCATACAGGGCCTCGTCGGTCACGGGCGTTGACTCACCGTGGCCGCGTTGGTCGTAGATGGCGATTCGATAGCGGTCGGCGAGCGGCGCAAGCTGGCGCCGGCTGCTGTGCCGGTTGCCGGTCAGACCGTGCGCAAAGACCAGCCACGGCCCCTCGCCGAAGGTCTCGGCCGCCAGCTCGATGCTATCCGATGGGACCCGAAACGAGCTAACGCGCACTTGCGCCACTCCTCTCCTCACCGTGCAGGGCTCGCGCCTTGAGCAAGGCCGCGTTGGCGAGTTGCAGATGCGCTTCCATCGCCTTGCGCGCTCGTACGGCGTCCCGCGCAGCCACCGCCTCGTACACCGCCCGGTGACTGCGCGGGCTGTCAAGCAGCAGATGGCTGCGGCCATCGGCGCTCAGCCAGGAGCGCATCAGCGCGTGGATGCCGGCCGAAATGGCAATGACCAGCTCGTTGTGAGAGGCAGCGGCCAGCGTCTCGTGGAAAGCCGCGTCGGCCTCGGCGTACGCGTCGTACGCACCCCGGCCAAAGGCCTCTTCCCCCAGGTGGATCAGCCGCGACAACTGCCGCAGTTCCGCTTCGGTGGCATGCGCCGCCGCCAGGGCGGCCAGGCCCGGTTCGAACAGCTCGCGGAACTCGATCAGCTCCGCGGCCGAGCAGTTGCCGAACACCAGGTAGCGCTGAATCGAATCGGCGACTACGGAATTGGGCATATCGATGACATAGGTGCCGCTGCCGACCCGCATTTCGACGATACCGCGCTGCTGCAGCAGCCCGAGCGCCTGATGCACCGTAGTCCGGTTGACGCGCAGCTGCGCAGCCAGCTCACGCTCGGTGGGTAGCTGCGCGCCCGGTCTGAGCTGGTTGGCCGCGATCGACTCCTGCATCTTATCGGCCACCTGCTCGTAGAGCGGCTTGCGGTCGATCCGAAGCGACCCGAAGATGTCGTTGCCGCCAGCTGCCATCGCGTCCCTCGCGTGCCTGCCGCTAGTGCTTGACGGCGCCGGCGGTCAGACCGGCGACGAAGGTGCGCATGGTGAGGAGAAACAGCAGCACCATCGGCACAGAGGCGATAACCGCCGCGGCCATGCCGGCGCCAGGCTCGGGGCGATACATGCCGTCGTTGAAGAAGATGACGGCGGAGACGGCCGTGCGGGCGGCCGGCGAGTTGGCCACCAGCGTCGGCCAGGCGTAGTCGTTCCAGATCCACCAGATCTGGAAGATCGCCATCGCGCTCAGGGCGGGAAGCGCCAGCGGCACGCCGACGCGCCAGAACTGCTGCAGCGGACCGGCGCCGTCGACCTTGGCCGCGTCGAACATCTCAGCCGGCAGCTCGGCGAAGAAGCTGCGCAGCACGAAGATCATCAAGCTCTGATGCGCGCTGTACGGCAGGATCAGGGCCCACAGTGTGTTCTGCAGGCTGAACTGAATGATGAGCTGGAACGTGGGGACCAGCAGCACCGTGCCCGGCACGAACAGGATGAGCAGGAAGGCGAAGAAGAGCAGGTCTCGGCCCGGGAATTCGAAGCGTGCAAAGACGAAAGCCGTCAGCGCCGCCATGGCCAGGCTAGCCGTAATCGACGCCAGCCCGATGACCACATTGTGCCAGAGCGGATCGCGCATGAATTTCCACGCCAGGCTGTAGTTCTCGAACGCAAGCGGCAGAGTGATCCCCATCGGATTCGCGCCGAACTGATAGGTATCCTTGAACGAGAGGTTGATCAGGGTCAGGATCGGCACGAAGGTGATCGCCGCCAGGATCGCCAGCACGGCTGCGATCAGAATCTGCCCGGGATGACGCCGCAGGTCGCTCACGGCTTAGCTCCCCGATCCGCTCCGCAGCCGCGCTGCCAGGCCGCGCACCAGCACGAGCAGGAAGGTCACAGCGAACAGGACGCTGCCGATCGCCGAGCCGTAGCCGAGGTCCAGGTCATCGCGCACCGCCCGGTACATTTGCAGGCCGGGCACGAGCGTGCCGGCCGAGCCGGGACCGCCGTTGGTCATGATCAGTGGGGCGTCGAAGGAACGGATGTAATAGATGAAGGTCAGCGCCACCAGGACGAGCATCTGGCTGCGGATGAGCGGCAGCTCGACTGCGAAGAAGCGCCGGATCGGGCCGGCGCCGTCCACCAGCGCCGCGTCCAGCAGTTCGGGGGAGATCGATTGCAGCGCCGCCAGGTACACCAGGAAGCTCAGACCGGCGATCCAGGGAAAGGCCACGAAGATGATCGCGCCCAATGCGGTCTGCGGGTCTCCCAGCCACCAGCGCGCGATGCCGCCCAGCCCGACCGCGCGCAGCACGACGTTGAGACCACCGTCCATCCCGTAGAACCAGCGCCAGACAAAGACAATCACGGTGGCCGGAACGACGATCGGGAGGACGAAGACCATGCGCCACCAGAACTGGCCGGCCTCCGACCGGACATGCCTGACGAGCGCAGCGCCCAGGAGCGGCATGGTCAGGACGATGGCGATGTTGGCGATCAGAATCGTCGCCATGTTGCGCCAGGCGGCCAGCGTGATCGGATCTTCGAACATGCGCTGATAGTTCTCCAGCCCGATCCAGACGGTGCGCTTGATGTCCCAATAGGTGAAGGAGTGGTAGAAGCCTGACGCCATCGGATAGTAGTAGAAGACCAGGGCGGAGACGAGGCTGGGAAGCAACAGCAGATACAGCGTCCAATTGCGGCGGATGCCTCGCAGCAGCGCCGCGCGGCGACTCAACGCAGGCCGCGCCCGGTCGAGGGCCAATCCTCGTTTCTCTGCGCTGATTTCCATGCGACCATCCCGGCGTCAGGAAGACTGCCGGCGGCGCCGGTCAGACAGGGGCGATGGGCCCTGTCTGACCGGCGCTCACCGGCCGCGTGTCACCACCTATCGGCATTCCATTCGGGATGCTCGCGGATCGCCTTGTCGGCAAGCTGCTCGGCCAGCCGCTGCCAGGCCGCGAGCGCCTGATCCAGGTTCAGGGTGCCGCCGAGATAGTCCTGGTAGACCTTGGTCTCCTGCACGCTGTTGGCAGGACCGAAGGCGTTGTTGATGTCCAGCCCGCTGAAGCGCGTCTTCAGGGCGCCCGGCTCGACATAGCCGCGCCAGCGATCCTGCGCCGTCTTGTCATTCGGGAAGACTTTCTCGACCGGCGTACCCGGCTCGAAGCAGGGCACCGGCTGCAGGCTGCACCAATACTCGTTCGCCTTGGGGCTGGTGGCATACTGCGCCAGGTCGAGCAACAGATCGAGCTTGCCCTTGTCGACGGCAGTCTTGGGGATGAAGAGATACTGCCCGCCCGCGCCCGCGCCGGCCGTGCCGTACCGCACCGCGTTGCCCCCTTCCTTCAGCGGCGGCTGATAGACCGAGCCCCAGGGAAACTTGATGTTGGGATCCGCGCCGACGGTGGAGACGTTGAGCCGCGACAGCCAGCGGAACGCCACTTTGCCCTGGACGAAGGGGTCGCCCGGAGGCGGCGGCGCCAGGTGGCCCTCGTGGAAGTACTGCGACATCTCCTTCACCAGCTCGAAGACGGGGCGCATGTCCTTGGACGACCACTTGCCCTTCTTGATGCACCAGACCGCCTCGATCTGGGAAATCATGCCATCGGCCTTTTCACCCGCCTGGCCGTCGCACGCCTTGACGATCTCGCCGAGCATCTGATCGCTCCAGATCCCGGTCTGCCAGGTGAAGATGTAGTTCTCGTTGCCGGCCGTCGGCATGTAGAGCGGCTGGAACCCGGCAGCCTTGATCTTCTTCAGGGCATCGACGAACTCCGCCCAGGTCTTGGGGAGAGCCTTCACGCCCGCCTTATCCAGGATCTCCTGGTTATACAGCATGGCGCCGTCGCCGAGATCGCCCACGAAGGTGTTTGAGACCATCAGCACCTTGTCTTTGAGGGTGACGCCCGGCAGCGCGATCCCGTTCAGGGGGAAGTCGTCCCGCCAGGTCTTGTTCGTGCTGTACGGGTTAGGCTTGGCGAGGTCGGGGGCAAAGTCGTACTGCAGGTCCACATCCATCTGCGCGGGCGAGGGATAGAGCATCACCACGCCATCGGCCAGCGTCTTGCTGCGCAGGTTGGTGCCGATATAGCCGAAGATTTCCGTCACCGTGCCGAGCATGGGCTGATACTTGACGGTGACGCCCGGATGGTTAGCCGCCCACTGCTGGATGAGCTGATGGAAGGAGTAGTTCGGGTGCTTGGGATCGGCGCCGATGTCGCGCCACGTGTTGAGCACGATCTCGCCCTTCAGGTTCGAACGGCTGGCAGCCGTGGCGACCGGCGCAGCCGACTTGGCCGCCGGGGCAGCGGTCGCAGCTGGGGCAGCGGTTGCAGCCGGGGCAGCAGTCGCAGCCGAGGCAGCGGTCGCAGCTGGGGCAGCGGTCGCAGCCGGGGCCTTGGGCGCTTCGGTCGGCTTCGGAGCCTCAGTCGCCTTGGGAGCCGCAGTCGCCTTGGGGGCTTCAGCCGAAGGCTGAGCTGCGGGAGCCGCTGGCGCGCACGCGGCAAGCGCCAGCATCAGGATGGCCCCGACCAGGGCCACAGAAACGACGGCACGGAGCGATCTGTTGCGCATGGTGCATCTCCTCCCAGGTGAGTCCGGCCTCGCCCGGCTCATTGAATGATTGGCTGAGCCAATAGCGCGGAGTCTAGCACTGGAGGTGCAAGTTGTCAAATCCTCTCGGCCACGTGGATGACTGCGCGCTGCGCACGGATGGCATCGCCGTTCTGCCCGCTGCGTCCGGAACGACGGGCGGGCAAGCACATACGCAGACTTGCGCCGGCCAACGCCGGCTGTTGTGGTATAATCAGATGAAAGGGATAGCGCCGGCTCGTCAGCCCGCCCTCGGTCCCCGGGAAACACGCGCAAGAACTATGCCAGAACCGACCGACCTGAAAACCGCCGCGCCGGTGTTGGGAACCAAGATCCACCGGCCGTCCGTGTCCCCAATTCTGATCGCCCGCGGACGCCTGCTGGACCAATTGGCCGGATGGCTGGACGGCCGGCTCATCCTCGTTTCGGCGCCTGCCGGCTACGGCAAGACGGCTCTCGCCAGCCAATGGCTGGCGAAAACCGGCGGTGCATACGCCTGGCTCACGCTGGACGGGCAGGACAACGATCTTTCGACCTACCTGAAGTACCTTGTCGCATCCATTCGCACCGTTTGCCAGGACGCCATGGCCGCGAGCGATCTACTGCTCAGGGCGCCCGCGCTGCCTGACCCCCGCCAGCTGGCTGACGTGCTGCTGCACGATATGGCCGCCCTCCCCGATCGGTTCATCCTTGTCCTCGATGACTATCACGTGCTCAGAGCGCCGGGGATCCACGAGCTCATGGCGCGCTTGGTGGAGCATTTGCCCGCGCACCTGCACCTCGTGCTGATCACGCGCGCCGATCCTCCCCTGCCGCTGGATCGCCTGCGCGGGCGCGGGCAGCTGGGCGAGATTCGCGCGGCCGACCTGCGGTTCAGCGCCGAAGAAGCCCTGCTGTTGCTGCGGCAAGCGCTGGGACCGGACGTCTCCGAGGAAACCGCAGCGCTGCTGGAGGACAGCACGGAAGGCTGGGCAGTGGGCCTTCAGCTGGCCGCCCTCTCCTTGCGCAGCCGCAGCGACCGCGCTGCGTATGCGCGGAAAATCGCCCAGCACGGGCACCAGGCCATCTCCGAGTATCTGCTGTCCGAGGTATTGGGGCAGCTGCCCGCAGCGCAGCGCGATGGTCTGCTACAGACCTCGCTGTGCGATCGCTTCTGCGCACCCCTGATCGATGCGGTGCAGGCCGGGGACGGAACGCGGCTCCCCGGCGATGACTTCGTGCGCACGCTCCAGCGCTGCAACCTCTTTGTGGTGGCGCTCGACGATCAAGGCGTGTGGTTTCGCTATCATCATTTCTTTCAGTCCCTGCTGCGCGCCCGGCTGAGCCAGCGCTACGCTGACGGGCAGATCACGGCGATGCACGCCCGCGCCAGCGCCTGGTTCGCCAGCCAGGGCTTGCTGGACGAGGCGATCGTCCATGCGGTGCAGGCGGGCGACACCCAACGCGCCGCCACGCTGGTCGAAGATCATGCCTATGCGGCGCTGGATCGGGAGGACTGGCGCCAGGCCGAGCGTTGGATCGGGTTGCTGCCGGCCGAGCTGCTGAGCCGGCCCCGGCTGTTGGCGGTGCAGGGCTGGCTGAACTTCATCCGTTTCCGGTTGGCCGGCCTGGGCGGGCTGGTCCAGGCCATCGAAGCGGCCATCGCACGGGCAGAGGCTGCCGGCGAAGCGCTGCCCGCGACGCTGCCAGGCGAGGTCGCCGTGATGCGGTGCATCATGGCTTGGAATACTAACGACGGTGCGGAGATGCTGCGCTGGTCCACTCTGGCCATACCACTCCTGCGGCCGGAGATGCAGTATGTCAGGGGCCTGGCGAGCTTCTTCCACCTCATCGGGCTGCAGGCCGTGGGCCGGCGCCAGGAGGCCGTCGCTCTTGCCTACCAGCAGCTCGGCCTATACGAGCAATACCCGGCGCTGGCGTTGCGCATCCTGCTGGGGTTGACCAATCTCCACTATGAGATGGCTGACGCAGCCGCCATGCAGAGCCCGGCGACGGCCTTCGAGCTGATGGCGCAGCAGACGGGGATGGGGCTGAGCATGGCCTGGGCCGATTACGCGTTGGGATGGCTGCACTATCAGCGCAACGAGCTGGCGGCCGCAGAGCAGCGCTTTCAAGCCCTGGTCGCCACAGCCCATGGCCGGGCGCTAGTGGACGGCTCGACCGGCCTGGCCCTGGCGCGGCTGGTCCAGGGGCATCCCGCTGAGGCGCTGGCAGTCGCAGCCGACCTGCGTGACCGTCTCCTGGCGCGGGGCCTGCTGGCGCTGGTTCCGCTGGCCGACTCCCTTCGGCAGCGCGTCTTGCTGCAGTGCGACCCGGCCGCGGCGCTGGCTGGAAACTATCGCATCCCCGAGACGCCGTTTCCCATCGAATACTGGGAGCAGCCGACGCTGACCCGGGTGCGCACGCTGTTGGCCGGCGGCGCCCCTGAGGATCTGGCGCAGGCGCAGGAGCTGCTGGCTCAGCGCCGGACACTGGCGACGGCGTGCCACGCCCGGCGCAGTTTGATCGAGATTCAGGCGCTACATGCGCAGGTGTTGGCCGCACAGGGCCGCCAGGACGCTGCGCTGGCCGCGCTGCGCCAGGCCGTGGAACTGGCCGCGCCTGGCGGCGCGCTGCGTCTGCTGGCCGACTGCGGCCCCCAGCTGGCCGGCCTGCTGGAGACGCTGGCCCGCGACGGCGTCGCCCCGGCCTACGTGCGCCGGGTTCTAGCGGCCCTGGGCGCTGCGCCTGCGGCCGCCGCCAGCCAACCGGCCCGCCAACCCGCTGCGGGCCAGACGCCCAGCATCGACGACATGATCGAGACGCTGACCAACCGCGAACTCGATGTGCTGCTGCTGCTGGCTGCACGGCTGACCGACAAGGAGATCGCCGGGCGGCTCGTGTTGTCGCCGATGACCGTCAAGAAGCACACGCAGCGCATCTACCGCAAGCTGGGCGTGAACAGCCGCCGCGCCGCTGTGGCCCAGGCTCGCCGGCTGGGCCTGATCTGACCGCCAGGCCAAGCCCATCCTGACACCTCGCAAAGCTCTCGGAACAGGCGCACGGGCAACGATCTCAAGGGCCGCGCAGGCTTGCGCCGCAGGTCGTGGCACAGATCACGGCGACGCCGGCGGCCCACGGTGTGGTGAGCCGTCGCTCGAAGCGGTCGCCCGAAGCGGTCGCTCGAAGCGACCGATGGTCAGTTGTGGCATGGCGTTCTGCTTCCGTGGCACTGCTTGAACTTGCGCCCGCTCCCGCAGGGGCAAAGCCCGTTGCGCGACACACCGGCAAATGCCCGCTCCAGAACCGCCATGACCTCCCTCGCCTCACGCCCGCGCCGCACCAAGCCGGCCATGATCTTCATGGCAAAATCGACGTGGTGGAAAAAGGCCTTCAACCCAGGGCACAAGTAGTTCAGGCCCGACTCGCCATCCGGCGTGAGCACGAACCGGTTCTTCGGGCACTCGCCGTGGCAGGCAAAACGGACGTCGCATGCCAGGCAGTAGCGCGGGAGGGTGTCGCGCTTGTCCCGGCCAAACCTGAGCTGCTGCGGCGAAGCCACCAGCTCGATCATGTGGTGCTCCTGGATGTTGCCCAGCAGGTAATCCGGCTCGACGAAGTGGTCGCAGGCGTAGAGGTCGCCGTTGTGTTCCAACGCCAGGCCCGTGCCGCAGGTCTCGTTGAAGACGCACATCCCCGAAGCGTCCAAACCCGACCAGTTGCGCACGGCCGCCTCGAAGGTTTGCACGTAGATGCGGCCCACATCATGGCGCACCCACTCGTCGAAGATGGTGCTGAGGAAGCAGCCGAACTGCTCAGGGAGGACCGAGCGGTCAGAGACGTCGGCGCCTTGCTGGTAGAGAGTGCGGCCATCCGCGTTGATGCGCTCCACCACCGGGATGAACTGCATCCAGGTCGCACCGACCTCGTCCCGGAGGAAGCGATAGACCTCCAGCGGGTGATCCGCATTGGCGCGGTTGACTGTCGTCAGGATGTTGTAGTCGACGCCGTACTTTTGGAGCAGCCGCAGGCCCCGCATCACGCGGTCGAAGGTCGGCCGGCCGCCCTTGTCCACGCGATACACGTCGTGCAGCCGGGCCGGTCCGTCGAGGCTGATCCCGATCAGGAACGTGTGCTCCTTGAAAAAGGCTGCCCACTCGTCGTCCAATAGTGTGCCGTTGGTCTGCAGGGTGTGCAGAAAGCGCATGCCCGGCCGCCGGTGCTTCTCGACCAGCGCCATGCTGCGGCGGAAGAAATCCAGCCCCATCAGGGTGGGCTCGCCCCCTTGCCACGCGATGTTGACGCTATCCGATTGATGCGACTCGATCAGCTGGCGGATGTACTGCTCCAGCACGGCGTCATCCATGCGGAATTGGCTGCCGGGGTAAAGCACCTCCTTGTCCAGAAAGAAGCAGTAGGCGCAATCCAGGTTGCAGGCCGCGCCGGTGGGCTTCGCCAGGAGGTGAAAGGCCGGCGGCGCGTTTGCGGGTCGCAGCGGCGCAAGGGGTTCGCTCGTGGTTGCGTTCGTCATCGCAGCATAGTCTGGGTGGGATCCTTGGGACCCATCAATTCTTCGACGAAGCCTCGTTCTGCGTTGGAATCGTCCGCAGACTGACGATCACCGGATGATCGAGGGTGCTGGCCAGGCTGTTGGCCAGTTCCCTCAGCGGACGCAGCTCACCGGCGCCTTCCACGGTGACTCTCACCAAACGTTCGTTCACCTCGGTCGAAACCAGCCGGTAGCTTGTATCGATCAACCACTGCTCAGTGACAAGTTTGGCGGTTCTGTTGTCCATCGCGTCGGTCACCGCCCGATACGCCGTCAACGAAAGGGGAATGGCAATCAAGATCGTGGCAACGACGATAAGCAGAAAGGCGTTGCGCCGCATGCGGGTCTGGTCGTCAGCAATCGCCAGGCGGCCCAGGCCGCTCAACATGAAAACCAGGCCACCGGCTAACAGAATGGCGAAGAAGTTGGTCAGAAAGAGCAGCATTGCGCCGCCCGCAGCGCCCCACTGCCCCATCGACAGCGCGATGCCAACCACGCACAAGGGTGGCACCAGGGAGATGGCAATGGCAACGCCGCCCATGGAATCTGCAATCTCTTCCCGCCCCATGATGTAGGCGCCTGCCGCTCCGGCGCCCAGGGCGGTGAGCAGCGCGTACAAGCCAGGAGAAATGCGCGAGGCGAGCTCGCCGTTGGCAGTGAAGGAAATAACCACATCCGGGACGATCCATGTCAACACGACAGCGAGGGCGATCACCGCGGCCACGCCGGCCCCGACCAGGGCCAGGGCGCGCAGCGCGCGACGGCTGGAGCCCATCACCACCGCCGCCGCGGTGGCCATGATCGGTCCCATCAATGGCGCCACGATCATCGCCCCGATCACCGTCGCCGTTGAGTTGGAAAGCACACCGTAGGTGGCGATGACAGTAGCCAGCAAGAGCAGCACGAAGAAGTTCGTCAGGCGGCGAGCAGCTCGCGGCCCTTCAATGAACATCTTGTCCTCGAAGGCCTGCAGGTAGTTCGGATCGAAGCGTACCTTGCGGGCCAGGGTGTGTGCGTCAACCGTGGGCTGCATGACACCTCCTGAGATCGAAGAGTGAATGAGCATGGAAGACTTCCTGGTCCACGCGGAAGCAGTACGTGCAATCCAGGTTTCAAGCCGCGCCGGTCGGCGCAGTCAGCAGGCTATAGTCTACGCATTGAGTCGGATGAGGGACAGACCCCAAAATGGCGTACTTTGGGAGTACGCGGCGCCAGATCCGCGAGGTTACTCCCAAATAGCTCCTTTTTGGGGCCTATGAAAGGTCAGGCGATCCGTGTAGCATTGGCGCATGGCCCTTGTAGGAGGCGACGAAGAAAGGAACGCAGGCGATCTGCCTGCACGGGACTGCCATGATGCAAGCATCACAGGCGGATAATTATCGTATCCTCGTGGATGGGACGCTGGATCCCATGTGGCTCGGATGCCTGGGTGGTCTGCAGATTGTCGAGCAGCAGCAGCCGGGGCAGCCTGTGTTCACCCGGCTGGAGGGCCGGGTGGCGGATCAGTCTGCACTGCAAGGCGTGCTCGATACGCTGTTTATGCTCGGCATGCGCCTGATTCGTGTTGAACGCCTCCCGCCTGGGCAATAGCCCTTTCGGAAGGCCGATTGGCGGTCGCGCCTCCTGAGCGAGCTTCGATCGGGTGACCTTCGCAGCGCGCAAACCGTTCCTAACTACGCGGCGGCTCCGGCCGCCGAAAGGAGCCAGACGTGGCAGCACAGAAGCCAAACATTCTGATCTTGTGGGGCGACGACATCGGCTGGTGGAATATCAGCTACAACAGCCGGGGCCAGATGGGCTATCGGACTCCGAACATCGACCGCGTGGCGAACGAAGGCGTCGCCTTCACCGATTACTACGGGCAGCAGAGCTGTACGGCCGGCCGATCCGCGTTCATCACCGGCCAGAACCCGATCCGCACGGGCCTCACCAAAGTGGGCATGCCGGGGGCCGACATCGGGCTCCAGGCGGAGGATCCGACGATCGCCGAACTGCTGAAGCCTCTCGGCTACGTGACCGGGCAGTTCGGCAAGAACCACCTGGGCGACCGGGACGAGTACCTGCCGACGATGCACGGCTTCGACGAGTTCTTCGGCAACCTGTACCACCTGAACGCGGAGGAGGAGCCGGAAGACCCGGACTACCCGACGGATCCGGCATTCAGGGCGCGCTTCGGTCCCCGGGGCGTGCTGCACAGTTGGGCCGACGGTCAGGGGGGTCAGCGGATCGTGGATACGGGCCCCCTGACCAAGAAGCGGATGGAGACGATCGACGACGAGGTGACCGACGAGGCGCTGCGGTTCATCGACGAGGCGCACGCGGCAGACAGGCCCTTCTTCCTGTGGTGGAATACCACGGCCATGCACTTCCGCACCCACCCTGCCGAAAAGCACCGGGGCAAGAGCGGCGGCCAGGGCGACTACGCCGACGTGATGGTCGCGCACGACGAGAACGTGGGCCGGATGCTCGACAAGCTCGACGAACTGGGCATCGCGGAGGACACGATCGTAATGTACTCGACCGACAACGGGGTGCACTTCAACAGCTGGCCGGATGCCGGCATCACGCCGTTCCGGTCGGAGAAAAACACCAACTGGGAAGGCGCGTTCCGCGTACCCGCGTTCGTACGGTGGCCGGGCAAGATACCGGCGGGGAGTGTGTTGAACGGCATTGTCACCCATCAGGACATGCTGCCGACCTTCCTGGCCGCGGCGGGTGAGCCGGCCATCGTGTCGAAGCTGCTGGAGGGACACCGGGCCGGTGACAAGACCTTCAGGGTGCACATAGACGGCTACAACATGATCCCGTACCTGACGGGCGAAGTCAAGGAAAGCCCGAGGAACTCCTTTTTCTACATGAGCGATGATGGCGAGATCATGGCCATCCGCCACGGCGACTGGAAGATGGTCCTGATGGAGCAGCGAGCCAAGGGTCTGGCCTGCTGGCTGGAGCCGCTCGTGCCGCTGCGCGCGCCGAAGATCTTCAACCTGCGCCGCGATCCGTTCGAGCGGGCCGACGAGAACTCCAACACTTACTGGGACTGGGTCCTCTCGCACATCTATCTCGTGTACGGGATGCAGGCGCTCGTGGCCCAGCAGATCGAGGACTTTGCGAAGTTCCCGCCGCGGCAGAAGCCGGCGGCCTTCAACCTGGACGCCGTGATGCGCAAGCTGGTGGATGCGAGCGGCGGCGCGAACCATTAGGGCTGGGCCAGCCAGCCATTCAGTCATCCTGGAGGAGCCCCATGAGAAGACGAAGCCTTATAGGGACCGCGGCGCGCACTGCGGTCGTTGTCGGCACTGCGACCGCCGTTTCGGGCGCGGTGGCCGGAGCGCAGCAGCAGAAGGCCGCAGCTGCGCAGCAGCAGGCGCAGAATGAAGCCGCGCAGCAGCAGGCGCAGATCGACGCCGCGGCGCAGCAGGCCGTCGCCGAGCAGTTGGCTGCCCAAGCGCCGTCCGAGGCTGCACCGGCCGCGGCGGCGGCTGCGCCGGCCATAACCGACGAGATGATCGCCCAGCTCCAGAAACTCGGCGAACTGCACGCGTCCGGCGTTCTGAGCGACGAAGAGTTCGCGTCGCTCAAGGCCAAGCTCATCAACGGGTAGCCGGCACGCAACGCATCCTC
>CAYRFV010000124.1:0-4763 GCA_964423545.1 uncultured Anaerolineales bacterium
GCACGTGATGGCCGCAGACTGGATGGTGATCCCACGCTCGCGCTCCTGCTCCATGAAATCGGTGACGGTGGTGCCCTCGTCTACGTTGCCGAGGCGATAGGTCCGGCCCGTGTAATAGAGCACGCGCTCGGTGGTTGTGGTCTTGCCGGCATCGATATGGGCGATGATGCCAATATTGCGGATGCGGTCGAGATTGCGGTTGACGGTCATGGGGAAGGCTGCCTGCTGCCGAAACACGAATTCGGCGGCGCTCAAAACAAACCTGCTAAAGCAGACCAGTGAGGCCAGCCCGCTTTAGCAGGTTTGTCTACAAACAACCGTTGATTCGGTTCAACGGGTGCTACAAGAATCAGTATCGGTAGTGAGCAAAGGCGCGGTTGGCCTCGGCCATCTTGTGGGTCTCATCGCGCTTGCGGATGGTGGCGCCCTGGTTGTTGGCGGCATCCATCAGTTCGGCGGCGAGTTTTTCGGTCATCGACTTGCCGCTGCGCTTGCGGGCATAGGTGATCAGCCAACGGTGCGCCAACGCCATGCGGCGGTCGGCGCGGATCTCGACCGGCACCTGATAGGTGGCGCCGCCCACGCGACGGGGCTTGACTTCGATCTGGGGGGTGGCGTTGCGGACGGCGTCCTCGAAGACTTCCAAGGGGTTGCGCTTGGTTTTGGTCTCTAGGATCGCGAAGGCGCCGTAAAGCAGGCCCTGGGCCGTGCTTTTCTTGCCGTTCCACATCATCCGGTTGATGAAGCGAGCCACGTGTTCGCTGTTGTATTTGGGGTCGGGGTCAGTGGGCCGGCGGAGCGGGCGAAAACGTCGGGGCATGAGAATCTCCTGCGAAACGATTGCGAGGTGGAGATAGAGGACGAAGGCAGCGAGCCTATTTCTTGCCTTTGGCCGGGGCGCCGCCCTTCTGAGGCGCGGCCTGGCCTTTCTTCTTGGCGCCGTACTTGCTACGGCCCTGTTGTCGCTTGGCCACGCCGGTAGTGTCCAACGCCCCGCGCACGATGTGATAGCGCACGCCGGGCAGATCCTTGACGCGGCCGCCGCGCACCAACACCACCGAGTGCTCCTGCAGGCTGTGGCCTTCGCCGGGGATGTAGGCGGTGACTTCGAGACCGTTGGTCAGGCGCACGCGGGCGATCTTGCGCAAGGCGGAATTGGGTTTTTTGGGCGTAGTAGTGCGCACGACGGTGCACACGCCGCGGCGGAAGGGATTGCCCTTGGGCATCTTCTTGGTTTTGCCGGTGAGGGCATTGAAGTTGTAACGCAAGGCCGGCGCTTTTTCTTTGCGGGCCACGGGCTGGCGCCCTTTGCGCACAAGTTGGTTGATCGTGGGCAAGATCGGACTCCTCGGAAAGCGGAACGACAGGAGGATGGGAAGAAGCGAGACAGTTGATAAGCAAGCGCAAGTCGGGCAGCTGCCCGACTTGCGACTTTTTATCTTAGCAGAGAGGGGCGGGGGTGGTCAAGTTTCGGGCCTGACTTTGGGTGGATGCCGGCTTAGCTATCATAGTCATCGATGCCATCGATGCCCATGTCGCCTTCTTCACCCAAGAGAGCGTCGAAATCGGGGGCGGGCATGCCTATGCCGGGCGGCAGGCCCATCTCGGCGATGGCGTCGCTGCTGAAGGCGCCTTCCAGCACTGCATCCAGGGTGTCGATCGCTTCTTCGGCCTCGCGGGCGGCTGCTTCTTGCATGGCCACGCGCTGGCGAGCGGCCTTCTGCCGGGCGCGGAAGCCGGTGCCGACCGGGATCAATTTGCCGATGATGACGTTCTCCTTGAGGCCGCGCAGGGTGTCGGTGGCCCCGCGCACGGCGGCGTCGGTCAGGATACGGGTAGTTTCTTGGAAGGAGGCGGCGGCCAGGAAGCTATCGGTGTTCAACGAGGCCTTGGTGACGCCCAAGAGCGTGAAGTCGAAGGTGGCGGGTTGGCCGCCCTCGGCCACGACTCGTTCGTTTTCTTCGCTCAGCACACCGTGTTCGATCAGTTCGGCCGGCAGGAACTCGGTATCGCCCGGCTCCAGCACGGTCACGCGGCGTAGCATCTGCCGCAGGATGATCTCGATGTGCTTGTCGTGGATGCTCACCCCTTGCGAACGGTACACCTTCTGTACTTCGTTCAACAGATAGAGCTGGCAGGCCTCACGGCCCTGAATGCGAAGCACCTCTTTCGGGTTTTTGGCGCCTTCGGTGAGCTGATCGCCTGCCCTCACGAGATCGCCCTTGCCGACGCGCAGGCGAGCCGAGGGCGGGATCGATTGCTTCCACTCTTCGCTGTCCTCGCGGCGGACGGTGAGCACGCCGGCATCGAAGTAGACCTGGCCGGACATGCCGGCCACAACTTCGGCGCCGCCAGCGTCGCGCCCGACCACGGTCTGTTCTTGCACACGGTCGCCATCGGCCACGATCAGGGCGAAACCGGCCGGGATCTCCACATCCCGGCGCAGCAAGCGGGTGTTGGTGACGGTGATCATGCGGGTCTCGCCTTCCCAGTGGACATCGAAGACGCCATCGATTTCACTGATGACGGCCTCGCCTTTGGGGATGCGCGCCTCGAACAGCTCTTCGACGCGGGGCAGACCCTGGGTGATGTCGCCGCCGGCGGCCACACCGCCGGTGTGGAACGTGCGCAGCGTGAGCTGGGTGCCTGGTTCGCCAATGGATTGGGCGGCGATGATGCCCACCGCTTCGCCCATGTCCACCGACCCGCCCCGGGCCAGGTCGCGGCCGTAGCACTGGCTGCAAATGCCAAAACGGGCCTCGCAGGTCAGCGGCGAGCGCATGAAGATCTTGTCGACCTTGGCGCGGCTGATCTCGATGACATCGTCCTCCTGCAACATCGTTCCAGTCGGGACGATGATGGCGCCGGTGTCGGGGTCCAACACATCATGCAGAACCACGCGGCCGATGATGCGTTCGCCCAGGTGGATGCCGGCCTCGCGCGCTTCGTCGGCGGTGATCCAGATCCCGGCCGTCGTGCCACAGTCCTCGCGGGTGATGATCACATCCTGGGCCACATCCACCAGGCGCCGGGTCAGGTAGCCGGAGTCGGCGGTGCGCAGGGCGGTGTCGGCCAGGCCCTTGCGGGCGCCGTGGGTGCTGAGGAAGTATTCCAGGGCGGTCAGCCCTTCGCGGAAGTTCGAGCGGATGGGCAGAGCGATGATGCGGCCCGAGGGATCGGCCATCAAACCGCGCATCCCGGCCAGCTGGCGGATGGGTTGTACGCCGCCTTTGGTCGCGCCCGATTTGGACATCGCACCCAGACCCTCGCGTGGGTCGAGCAGTTTCTGGACTTCCTGGGTGATGCCATCGGTGGCATGCGTCCACAGTTCCACGACCTTGTTGTACTTCTCGTCCTCGGTGATGAGACCGCGACGATACTGGCGTTCGGTTTTCTCGACCTCAGCCGTGGTGTGGTCGATGATGCTTTCTTTGGTCTCGGGCACGTGGATGTCGCTGACGGCGATCGTGGTCCCGGAGACGGTGGCATAGTGGAAGCCGACGTCCTTGATTGTATCCACCACATTGGCGGTGGCTTCTGGCCCAAGCCGCTTGTAGCACGAGGCCACCAGCCGGTTCAGGGCGCCTTTGTCCAGGGTTTCGTTGACAAAGCGCAGTTCGGGCGGGATCTGGTAGTTGAAGATGACGCGGCCCACGGTCGTGTCGATCAGCCCGCTGGGTGTTTCCTCGTCGGGGATGATGCCGCGCTGGCTGAGGACCTGGATGATGTCGCGATAGTCGCCGGGTTCCAGGCCGGGAAGATCGAGGAAGCCGCGGCGCCCCAGTTTCTGAATCCGGGCGACGATGCCGCCTGCGCTCTGAATGTCGACCTGGCTCAGAGCCTCTTTCACGCGGTCGTCCAGCTCAAGCTCCTCCAGGTCGATCTCGTTCAGCCAGCTGGAATAGCGGAACTTGATCGGCGCCCGCAAACCGATGTGGCCCAGCCGGTAGGCGAGCATGATCTCGTCGTAATCGCCAAAAACCTTGCCGGCGCCCTTGGCCTCGCTATCGGCCACCGTCAGGTAGTAGCAGCCCAGAACCATGTCCTTGGAGGGACCGACGATCGGTTCGCCCGATGACGGCTTGAGCAGGTTCCTGGTCGCGAGCATGTAGCTGCGCGCTTCTTCGACCGCTTCATCCGAAAGCGGCACATGCACAGCCATCTGGTCGCCGTCGAAGTCGGCATTGAAGGCTGCACAGACCAGGGGATGAAGCTGGATGGCGCTGCCCTCGATCAGCGTCACCTCGAAGGCCTGGATGCCCAGGCGGTGGAGGGTGGGGGCGCGGTTGAGCAAGACCGGGCGGGTCTTGATGATCTCTTCCAGCACATCCCACACCGCCGGATCCATGCGATCGACCAGACGTTTGGCGCTCTTGATGTTGTGGGCAAAGTTGTGCTCCACCAGCTTGCGCATGACGAAGGGCTTGAACAATTCCAAAGCCATCTTCTTGGGTAGGCCGCACTGGTGTAGCTTGAGGTCGGGGCCGGCGACGATGACCGAACGCCCAGAGTAGTCCACACGCTTGCCCAGCAGGTTGCGGCGGAAGCGGCCCTGCTTGCCTTTCAGCAGGTCGGAAAGGCTCTTGAGTTTGCGCTTGCCGCTGCGGCTGACGGCCCTCCCCCGCCGGCCGTTGTCGATGAGACTGTCCACGGCCTCCTGCAGCATGCGCTTTTCGTTGCGCACGATCACATCGGGCGCGCCCAATTCCAGCAGCCGCTTGAGACGGTTGTTGCGATTGATCACGCGGCGGTAAAGATCATTG
>CAYRFV010000124.1:4773-15233 GCA_964423545.1 uncultured Anaerolineales bacterium
GATCATTGAGGTCGCTGGTGGCAAAACGCCCGCCGTCCAACTGCACCATCGGCCGCAGGTCGGGCGGGATGACCGGCAACACGGTGAGGATCATCCACTCCGGCCGGTTGCCGCTCTTGCGGAAGGATTCGGTCACGCGCAGGCGCTTGGCATCTTTGCGGCGGCGCTGTTTGGATTTGGTGGTGCGGATGCTGTGACGCAGTTCGTCGGCCATCTTATCGAGGTTGATGCGCTTGACCAATTCGTAGATGGCTTCGGCGCCCATGCCGGCCTTGAACACGTTGCCCCAGCGGTCATCCAGGTCGCGATACTCGCTCTCAAGCAGGAGGTCGCCCTCGTGCAGGGCCTTGAGTTCCTGCATCTGGCCCTCGATCTGATGCCGGGCGCTTTCCTTTTGGACGGCAATGACGTCGTAGATGCGCTGGAGGAGTTCTTCGGCTTCACGACGATGGTTGTCGCGTTTGGCGGCGGCCAGCGCCCGTGCCGCTTCAATCTGTTGCTTGCGCTCCAGATCCAGGTCGCTCAGGCGGTCTTGCAGCGCCTGACTGAGCGCCTCTTGATGTTGGCGCTGCACCGTCACGCCTGCGGGGATGAGCGGTTCATCCTGCCAGGGCAGAACCAGGGCGTCGTTCAGTTTCTTGCCCGTCCTGGCGGCCAATTGTTCGCGCAGTTGCGGGCCGATCACTTTGGTCAGTTCAGTCGTGCGCACTTCCAGATCGGCTTCCGCTGCCTCGATCGCCATCGTTTCGGCCTCATCGACCGACTGGATGGCGGCGTTGCGCCCGTTTTCGATGGCGCCGATCTGACCACTCAATTCGGCTTCGACGCGAGCAAAACGCGATTGCAGCTCTCGTTCCAGACGCTGCGAGGCTCGGCTGCGTTGCTCTTCGTCTACCTTGGTGATTACGTACTGCGCAAAATAGAGCACGCGTTCCAGGTTGCGCGGCGAGATGTTCAACAGCAACCCCAGTCGGCTGGGCACGCCTTTGACATACCAGATGTGGCTGACCGGCGTGGCCAGTTGGATGTGGCCCATGCGCTCGCGGCGCACGCGCGCGGCGGCGACTTCGACGCCGCATTTATCACAGATCACGCCCCGGTGTCGCACGCGCTTGTACTTGCCGCAGTAGCATTCCCAGTCTTTGGTGGGGCCAAAGATGCGCTCGCAAAAAAGACCATCGCGTTCGGGCCGCAGCGTGCGGTAGTTGATCGTCTCTGGCTTCAGGACCTCGCCATACGACCATTCCAGGATTTTATCGGGTGAAGCAAGACTGATACGAATGGCATCAAAATTGTTGACTTCCATCTCTATCTCCGTTACCTGACATTTTCAGATCTTTAGGGTTTCAGAAACCCTAAAGATCTGAAGCTGTGCTTGTTCTGGCTTAGTCGCGGCCGGCCATGGGGCCGGGGGTGGTCAGGCTGAAGCCCAGGTTGGGCAGCTGTTCGCCGACGTCGTCCTTGGTGAACTGGATGCTCTCCTCGTTCTCGTTGTACACCTCGACCGAGAGGGCCAATGATTGCAGTTCTTTGACCAGAACCCGGAAGGATTCCGGTACGCCAGGCGGAGCGATCGGCTCGCCTTTGACGATGGCTTCGTAGGTCTTGACACGACCGGCGGTGTCATCCGACTTGACAGTGAGCATCTCCTGCAAGGTATGGGCCACGCCATAGGCTTCCAACGCCCACACTTCCATCTCGCCAAAACGCTGGCCGCCGAACTGGGCCTTGCCACCCAACGGCTGCTGCGTGACCAGGCTATACGGGCCGGTGGAACGGGCGTGCACCTTATCCTCGACCAGGTGATGCAGTTTGAGCATGTTGATGATGCCCACCGTCACCGGTTGTTCGAACGCCTCGCCGGTCTTGCCATCATACAGCATCATCTTACCGTTGGTAGGAATCGGCCAGCCTGCCTGCCTGGAGAAGGCCAGAGCCTGCGCGGCCAGGGCTTCGCCGCTGATTCCGGCGGCGTCGCCGCTGTAACCGTGGTGCTTCAGCCACTCGCGCAGACAGATGTCGATGATGGCTTCGTTGGCCGCGGGACGGGCATGCATGGGCCGGGTGTCATCCTCGTAGATCATGACGAAAGCCGGGTCATAGCCGCGCTCCTGTAACCAACGCGCCAGGACGACGCGACGAGCATAAACGGTGTCGAAGAACATCCGTTCGCCGTCCACGTCTTCGTCCGCCAACCAATGCTCGAGATAGGCCAGACGAGCCTCGTGTTCGTTGACAAATTCGCTCGCAGCGCCGTTCTCTCCCGACGCCGCCCCGTGCTGGGCAGCGAGCCAACGCCAGGTGGCGTTGGTGGCAGCGGTCCAGGCCCTATCGATCAGCCAGGCGCGCGCCAGTTCGGCCTCGATCTCGCGCTCGGAAGCGCCATCGAAAACCGGGGTCATTACCCGGAAACCGAGTCGGCTGGCGGCCCAGCCCAGGTGCGTCTCCAGAATCTGGCCGATGTTCATGCGGGCGGGCACACCGAGGGGATTGAGGATGATGTCAACCGGTGTGCCATCCTCCAGATAGGGCATGTCGGCTTCGGGGACGATGCGGCTGACGACGCCTTTGTTGCCGTGGCGGCCGGCCATCTTGTCGCCGGCGGTCAGTTTGCGGCGCTGGGCCACACTGACCCGCACCATCGCCTCCACACCCGGCGAAAGATCGCGATGGTTGTCGCGGTCGAACTCGCGCACTTCCACCACCTTGCCACGCTCACCGTGCGGCAAGCGCAACGAGGAATCCTTCACCTCGCGGGCTTTTTCGCCGAAGATGGCCCGCAGCAGCTTCTCCTCGGGCGTCAGTTCGGTCTCGCCTTTGGGTGTGATCTTGCCAACCAGAATGTCGCCGGGCAACACTTCGGCGCCCACACGGATGATGCCGCGCTCGTCCAGGTTCTTGAGCGCCTCTTCGCCCACGTTGGGGATGTCGCGCGTGATCTCTTCCGGCCCCAACTTGGTGTCGCGGGCCTCGACCTCGTACTTCTCGATGTGGATCGAGCTGAAGACATCTTCGCGCACCAGGCGCTCGGAAATCAGGATGGCGTCTTCATAGTTGCCGCCTTCCCAGGAAATGAAGGCGCAGAGGACGTTGCGGCCCAGGGCGATCTCGCCCGCCTCGGTCGAACTGGAATCGGCCAGCACGTCACCCTCGGCCACATAGTCGCCCTTATGCACCACCGCACGCTGATTGATGCAGGTGGACTGGTTGGAACGATTGTATTTGCGCAGGTCATAGGTGCGCTTGTAGCCATCCTCTTCCTCAACAGTGATCACCGTCGAGGCGGCGCTGATCACCCGACCGGGCTTGATGGCCACAACCACATGACCCGAATCGACTGCAGCCGGAAACTCCATGCCCGTGCCCACAATGGGCGCCTCGGGCTGGATCAGCGGCACGGCCTGGCGCTGCATGTTCGAACCCATCAGGGCGCGATTGGCATCGTCGTGCTCGAGGAATGGGATCAAAGCCGTGGAGACAGAAACGATCTGCTGCGGGGCCACGTCCATATACTGCACCCGATGCGGATCTTCCAGCTCGAAGGTCTGATGGCGGCGCACCGAGATGCGGTTGCGGACGAAGTGACCCAACGTATCCAGCGGCGTCGACGCCTGACCGATGGCGTAGCGATCCTCTTCATCGGCCGTCAGGTAGATGATCTCTTCGCTGGCCACCGGCTCGACATCGAGCACCGGTAAGGACTCGGCCTGTGCAGCCAGTTTCTCGGCGAGGGCGGCGTCGATGATTGCTCCGGCCGGGGCCAACACCTCGCCCGACTCAGGGATGGTCACAGCCTGGGCCAGGATATGGCCGGCGCTGGTGCCGGCATCGTTGATGACCTCGTGCAACACCCGGCGATAGGGCGTCTCGATAAAGCCATACTCGTTGATGCGGCCGTAGGTGGCCAGGGAACCGATCAGGCCAATGTTGGGGCCTTCGGGCGTCTCGATGGGGCAGATGCGACCATAGTGGGAATGATGGACATCGCGCACCTCGAAACCGGCGCGCTCGCGGCGCAGCCCACCCGGCCCCAACGACGAAAGACGGCGCTTGTTGGTCAGTTCGGCCAGCGGGTTGGTTTGGTCCATGAACTGGCTGAGCTGCGAACCGCCGAAAAACTCGCGCACCGCCGCCACCACCGGCCGGATGTTGATCAACGACAGCGGGCTGACTTGTTCGGGGTCGCGGATGCTCATACGCTCGCGCACCACCCGTTCCATCCGCAGCAGCCCCACGCGCAGTTGGTTCTGCACCAACTCACCCACCGTCTTCACGCGGCGGTTGCCCAGATGATCGATGTCGTCATCGCTCTCGACGCCGTTGTTGATCCGGATCATTGCCCGCACCACCGCGATCACGTCCTCTTTGGTCAAGACGCGCTGAGACAGCGGCACGTCCAACCCCAGACGCCGATTGAGCTTATAACGGCCCACTTTGCCGAGATCGTAGCGCCGCGGGTTGAACAGCAGACTATCCAGGTGCGAACGGGCGTTTTCCAGCGTGGGCGGGTCCACCGGGCGCAGGCGGCGGTAGAAATCCAGCAAGGCCTCTTCGGGCGTGCGTTTGTCGGGGTCTTCGCGCTCCAGGGTCGAGAGGATGTACTGGTGCTCCGGCACGTTGTCATCTTCAGCGAACAGGGCCAGGATTTCCTCGTCGCTGCCGAAGCCCATCGCCCGCAGGAGGATGGTCACCGGCAGTTTGCGTTTGCGATCGACCTTGACCGAAATGATGTCGCGTTTGGCCGTTTCCAGTTCCAGCCAGGCGCCGCGGTTAGGGATCAGCTTGGCAAAACAGAGCTTGCGCCCGGTCTGGCGGTCTTCCTCGGCCGTAAAGTAGACGCCCGGCGAGCGAATCAGCTGACTGACAACCACACGCTCGGCCCCATTGTAGACGAAGGTGCCATTGGCGGTCATCTGCGGGAAGTCGCCCATGAACACTTCTTGTTCCTGGATCTCGCCCGTCTCGCGATTGACCAGCTTGACCTGCACATACAAGGGTGCGAAAAAGGTGGTGTCGCGCTCGCGGCACTCGGCTTCTGGATACTTCGGCTCGCCAAAGCGATAGTTGCCGAAATGAAGCTCCAGATTCTTGTTATAGGAGACAATCGGAGAGATTTCGTCGAACAGCTCGCGCAAGCCTTCTTCTTGGAACCAGCGATATGAATCGAGCTGGACCTTGATCAGTTGCGGCAGAGGCATGACCGCGCTAAGGCGGGCGTACGATTTGCGCTTGGCGCCACCGTTGAGGCTGGTGCTGGATACCATGCTGGAGAGAACTCCTCGCCCTTGTGGGCTGAAGGCGGATTGACGACGCAAACGTCTGCGTAGTTTCGATAAGAATTCGCCAAATTGTTCAGCGCCGCGACCATTGTCGTCCACGAAGCCAAGCGGGGACAGCTACACCCAAAAAACGCTCAGCGCCTTCTGGCAACAATGCGTTGGGGCTGAGCGTGAGCGTGGGGCTGCAGGAGCGATGCGGCCTCAGGCGCGAGCCACCGCTTGCCTGGCGGCCGACCGATCCGTATTTCGTCTTGAGCTATGACCGACCTTGATGCGCGCGCAACCCACCGAGGGGCTTCCGGTGGGCTGAGGTTTGGATGAGGTAGGGGGACGGGATAGAAACAGCAGTCGTCGTCAGACGCTGCCGAGGCGATGAAACTGAAACGAGCGCAGCTAAGCTACGCAAAGGCCGACTCGAAGGAAGTCGAATTCGTAGGATAGCATAGAACCGCCTTCGAGTCAATAGCCTTTGCGCCCTCTGCGCGCGAGTTTTTAGGTTGGGGCAAACGAGAGACGACGCAACGCCTGGCCCGCCCATCGTCACCTGACTCCTTGTCTGCTTGTCCACCCATCTACTAAACTTGCCCCATGTCGGACCTCCGCATCCTCATCCTTGCCGATGATCCCCTGGCGCGCTCGGGCCTGGCGCTGATCGCGCAGACGGGGCTTGTGGTGGCCGGGATGGAGCACAGCGGCGTCGATCTGCTGGCTGCGCTCGACCTTCATCGACCCGACGCCATCCTCTGGGACATCGGCTGGGATCCCAGCCAGGCGGCGGTGCGGGCCATCAGCCGGCGTCTGAGTGGGCTGGCCGCGGTCCTGCCGCCTGTGGTGGTGTTGGCGCCTGAGCAGCCGGGCGTCGATCTGGCCGGGCAGATGCGTCAGGCCGGTGCACGCGGCGTGCTTTTGCGCAGTGCCCGCACCGAGGTGCTGTCGACGGCATTGCGTGCGGCAGCCGAGGGCCTGGTCGTGCTTGACCCGACCCTGCTGAGCGCATTGCCGCCCGTCATGGAGCCGCCAGAACAAGCCCCCGCCGAGGCACTGACTCCCCGCGAGCGAGAGGTGCTGCGTCTGTTGGCCGAGGGGTTGGCCAACAAGCAGATCGCCAAACGCTTGGGCGTGAGTGAACACACGGTCAAGTTCCATCTCAATGCCATCATGGGCAAGCTGGGGGCAGAGAGCCGAACCGAGGCGGTGGTGAGGGCGACGCGAGCAGGGCTGATCTTATTGTAGGGCGCCTAGTCGTTTTTCCAGGTCGCGGCCTGGGCAAAAGGGGGATGTGGGACGTGCAGAGGGGGTGTAGACTGCATGGCAAGAGGAACAAAACTATGACTACACTCCTACAACAACTTTCAGATGGCTTGGCCGAGGCCGTGGCGTCGGCAGGCGAGAGCATCGTGCGGGTGGAGGCGCGGCGAAGGCTGCCGGCCAGCGGCATCGCCTGGAGCGCCGACGGTCTCATCCTCACCGCCCATCACGTGGTCGAAGCCAAACAAGGTATTCGCATCGGTTTGCCCAGCGGCGAAATCGCGGCGGCAGCCGTCGTTGGTCGCGACCCCACCACCGACCTGGCCCTGCTGCGCGCCGAGGCCCGCCTGACCCCACCCACCTGGCTGGAAACGGATGGGCTGCGCGTCGGCCACCTGGTGCTGGCGGTGGGTCGTCCGCAGCAGCACGTGCAGAGCACCCTCGGCGTGGTTAGCGCCCTGGACGGAGCCTGGCGTACAGGCGCTGGCGGCAAGGTCGATAGCTATCTCCAGACCGATCTAAGCATGTACCCCGGCTTTTCGGGCGGGGCGCTGCTGAGCGTCGATGGCGGCGTCATTGGTCTCAATAGTTCTGCCCTGGCGCGCGGCGTTACCGTCAGTCTGCCGCTTCCCACCCTCCGCCGCGTGGCCACGGCGCTGGCTGCACATGGGCATGTGCGCCGCGGCTATCTGGGAGTGGGCGTTCAGACCGTGCGTCTGCCGGCGGGCCTGGCCGAACAGCTGAACCAGGAGACAGGGGCGTTGATCACTTCGGTCGAGCCGGGTAGCGCCGCCGATGAGGCCGGGCTGTTGCTCGGCGACACCCTCGTGGCCTTCGACAACCAGGCGGTACGCCGCGTCGATGATGTGCAGGCGGCGCTGAGCGACGACCGCAGGGGCGCGGAGGCAGTTGTGCGCATCGTGCGCGGCGGCAAAGTCCAGGAACTGGCTGTCCGGGTGGGCGAGCGAGGCTGATCAAAGCGGATGAACGCCTTGCTTGCGAGCCTGAACGATGAGTTGGCTGCTCTCGTCGAGCAAACACTGCCCAGCCTGGTCGAGGTTCGCAGTGGCTCGCGCGGCAGCGGCGCTGGCACCATCTGGCACGGCGCCGGTCTGATCGTGACCAACGCCCATGTGGTGGCGGGCCGGGGTCAGCAGCCATCGCTGCAAGCGACGTTGTACGATGGTCGCACCCTGCCCGCCCGTTTGCTGGCCCTGGATGCTCAACTCGATCTGGCGGCTCTGTCGGTAGCGGCGACGGGGTTGCCCGCCATTCGGCTGGGAGACTCGCAAGCGTTGCGACCTGGTCAATGGGTGTTGGCCTTGGGCCATCCCTGGGGCGTGCGCGGGGCGGCGACGGCGGGGATTGTCATCGGCGAGGCGACGGCCCATCCGGCCGGCCCCGACCAGCCCGACTTGCGGCCGGAGGGCGACTGGCTGGCTGTCAGCCTCCACCTGCGTCCCGGTTATTCAGGCGGGGCGCTGGTAGACGAGGCCGGCCGGCTGGTGGGGATCAACACGATGATGACCGGGCCGGATGTTGGCATGGCCGTGCCTGTGCATGTGGCCCGGCGTTTCTTGCAGCAGGCGCTCGATAACCGCAACTGAACACCAGGCCGGTTACGCGGTTGGCGTCGGGGTCGCCGAAAAGAGGGTTGGGGCTTGGCCGCGGCGTCAAGGGGTGCGTTATAATGAGAAATCAATCTCCTTCTGTGGCACCCCACGCATGTTCCGCAAAAAATCCAACGACATCATCCTGAAAACCCCCCAGGACATCGCTCATCTGCGCATGGCCGGGCGGCTGGTGGCAGAGATATTCGCCATGTTGCGCCAACACGTGCAGCCTGGCGCCAGCAGCAAAGAACTCGACCGCATCGTCGAGGACTTCATCAGCCAGAAAGGCGCCCAACCGCTCTACAAGGGCTATCGCGGCGCCCAAGCCAAACACCCCCCGTTTCCGGGCGTCATCTGCGCTTCGGTCAATGAAGAGATCTGCCACGGCATCCCCAATGGCCGCGTGCTGAAAGAAGGCGACATCATCGCCATCGACATCGGCTTGCGCTATCGCGGCTATTGCGGCGATGCCTGCGTGACGTACCCGGTTGGCGCCATCTCCGCCGAGGCCCAGCGCTTGCTCGATGTGACCGAGAAATGCCTGGAGCTTGGCGTCGCTGCCTCGCGGGTGGGCAACTTCCTCCATGATATCGGAACTGCCATCCACAACTACGCCGATGGCCAGCAAATGGCGGTGGTGCGCGAGTGGGGCGGGCATGGCATCGGGCGTAGTCTGCATGAGGGGCCATCGGTCTCGCATACGCGCATGGATGGGCGCGGCCCGCGGCTGCGACCGGGGATGGTGTACACGATCGAGCCGATGATCAACCTGGGCACACACGAATGGGAACTGCAGAAGGATGGCTGGACGGTGGTGACGGCAGACCACAGACTTTCGGCACAGTTCGAGCATACAGTGGCGATCACACCCAAAGGCCCGGAAATTCTGACCCGGCTGTAGCCGGCTGAGAGACCGCCGCTCGCAAGTGCGGGGACGCCATCGGGGCGCTGTGCCGAGGCGCTGTGCCGAGGCGCTGTCTTCAGGTTATGTTGAATGAATGATTGACATCGAAGCCAAGATGTGGGATACTTGGCCCCGCTACATGCTGTCGCTTTGCACGCTGTTCTCTGCCGCCGCCCATGCCAGGTGAAGGAAAAAGGGGCATGCTGGCGTGGCGATTTGTGCTGACGCCGGCTCGCGGACGAACACGACCGGGAGCGGAACAAGTGCAGGGAACACAAGATGGGCGGGCGGCGTCGGGCCTTTTGCATCCCACCGCCGCCTCCTGCAGCCCAGGATTTGCGGCAGCAGGCAAGAGCAGTACATTGCCAGCCGCCAGACATGGAGTCCGAACACCGATGAGCACGACACTGCCTCCGACACGAGACCGTTTGGCCGCAGAACTGGCCATGGCTGAAGCTGATCTCGTCGAAGTCAACGCCCAGTTGGCCGAGAAGCCCGACCTGGGGCCAGGCACCGGTAGCACCGGCGCCATGACCTGGGAAATGGCGCTGGCTCGCAAAGAATATATCGAGGCGCAGATCAAATCGCTGCAACAGGCCCTGGAACGCGCCCAAAGCGGGGCTTACGGCCGCTGCCAGAATTGCGGCAAGGAGATCGAGCCAGAACGATTGGAAATCCTGCCTTCGGCCACGACTTGCGCCGATTGCGCGCGCAAGAACCGCTTCCCAGTTTGACTTTCGTTTCCCCTTCGGCATAAAATTTTCCTTTGCAGCCGCCGCTTCACCACGTTCCCCCGCTCTCATCAGCCCACCAACCAGGCCGACGTAGCTCAGATGGCAGAGCCTCCGCCTTGTAAGCGGATCGTCGCCGGTTCGAGTCCGGCCGTCGGCTCTCGACCGGGGCTGAATCCCCTGCTTCGTTGATCAGCGGCTTTTTGTTTTGCTTTTTACCAACTGTCTTTGATAGAATAGCCCTAATGGGTCGGTGTCCCGAGCGGCAAAGGGTGCGGACTGTAAATCCGCCGGCGAGAGCGCCTTCGCAGGTTCGAGTCCTGCCCGGCCCACTGAGGAATTGCGAAGTTCGGATGGTGAATCTGGAGATCCGAATTTCGCAGTCCGAAATCCTTTCCCGCCCACATAGCTCAGTCGGTAGAGCACATTCTTGGTAAGAATGAGGTCAGCGGTTCGAAGCCGCTTGTGGGCTTGTTCACCATACCTTAACCCAACTTTGGCCGTCCTCTCACAGGGACGGCCAAAAAACGCATCCCACCCGGCGCTTTTCGAGCGCCATCATCCCGCAATTCACCAACCATGCCCGACCGGTCGGCGACCGGCTGAGCGAACCTTTTGGAGGCGGCACCTATGGCCAAGCAAGCATTCGAGCGCAAGAAGCCCCATGTGAACGTGGGGACGATTG
>CAYRFV010000125.1:0-15154 GCA_964423545.1 uncultured Anaerolineales bacterium
CGAGCTTCGCTTCGAGATCGAAGAGTCCTGCCTGGCCGCCATCGCCACCCAGCACCGGCTGCTGCATCCGGTCGTCCGCCAGCAGCTCGCCGCCAGCCGGCGAAGTCTGTGTTGCACTTCGGCCGGCATGAATCCCGATACGACTGAACTCAGGACCCCGGCGCGGCGACGCCAGCGTGCGCCCTTCGGCGCCTGGCGCCGGACCGGCGAGGGAGCGCTGCCCACCGAACCGCCGTTCGCGACAGGCGGCGCACTCGCCGTCCACGCCTGGCGCACCGCCGCACGCGCATTGGCGCTGCAGAAGTGCGCGTTGCATGTATGTGGAGGCTGGCGTTGCCGCGGAAGCGACTTTCCGCTGGGTCAGCAGCTGCGTATTCATGGATTACCCCTTCCTGCATGCGCCGCGATCAGAAGTATGGCACACCGTAGAGCTTGTAGATCTCACGCTCCAGTCTACTCAGTCCTTCGGCCAACGGTCGAGTAGCCTGTTCCGCCAATCCTGGAACTACGTCCTCACCGGTATGCCAGGTCCAGGTACAGAGATGGTGGAGATTGCAGGTTCCATCGCTGTTGCGGCTTTCGACCGGCGATGCCTCATCGTAGCTATCCTCGCACCCGCCATCTGCGGTGAAACAAACCTGGTCGCCGGGCGGGCACTCGAAGTAGCTGGATCGAACCGGAACTTCCCGGTAACAAGTCCTTCCGCTATGGAACATTCCAGAGAATCCGGTATCCCGGCAGTAGTTCGAGGCCCCTGCGTAGTAGGCCTCATCCGGGTGGCTCCGGCAGCTTCGTTGAATCAGGTGTGGCCTTCCGACACCAGACTGCTGCACCACATGCGCCAACTCGTGCGCGATCAGCCGCTGTCCTTCGCGCGTACCGGGTGCAAACTTGCCGGCGCCAAACACTACATGATGGCCCACTGTGTAGGCCTGCGCGTTCACCTCGCGCGCCGATTGCTCAGCGTCGGGGCTCGAATGCACGCGCACCTGCGCAAAGTCATGGCCGAAACGCTGCTCCATATCCTGCTTGAGCACCGGGTCCAGCGGCCTACCCGGATTGGCAAGGGTGCGATCCACGCTGGGGGGTGCGGGGTTCGTCTCCCCGGTCGCCAGTCCTGCGGAACGCTGGATGCACGAAGATACGCGGCCGACTGGCGTCTGTCTCGGCGTTGCCATCACCTGATCAGCCATCCGATCCGCTTCCTGCTCGTATATGTCGCCCGGTCGGTTGATCGCAAGCGTCGTCTGGTGCGCGCTGCGGGCCGGCAGATATGCGGGGATTCGGGCTAGATCACGGACGAATGCCCACGGCGCGGCACTGCGCGCGGCCGGCTCCGGCCTCTGGCTCGCGTAACGCAACCTCTCGGGCAGGGTGGACTTCACGCCGGTCATGCTGGCTTCTCCGCCCCCCTTTCGTTGCAGTCGCTTCTGTCTACACGCTGCGCACTCCCCTTCCACGCCGGGCGAGCCGCCGCACGCGCATCTGCGCTGGAGCAGGCCGGACGGAACGGCCGCAGCCGGTAACGGTGGCGGAATCTTGGCTTGAGCCTGCAAGGGTGCGTTCATTTCGCCAGGCCTCCATAGACTGCCTGCGCCACCTGTGCGCCGATCCGCTCAGGTCGCGCACCGGGCGTGAGATCGAACGAGCCGCCGTCCACCACGGACATTGCGCCACCGGCAGACAGACCGACCGGGATTCCCTGCTCAGCGAACAGCCTTGCCAGCTCCGCCTCCACAGCCGCGGCGATTCGATAGCGGTCACCCGCCGGGAACCCCTCCAACACCAGCTCCTCGATCCGCAGCCGGACATCCGCCATCATGGTTGCTTCCTCGCCGTCCACCATCACACCCAGTCGCCGATCTCGCCAACCGTCAACGGCTTCTCCAGCTTGGCGTATTCGATCTGAGCCGCGCGCAGCAGGTGGGCCATGCGCACCGGCTCCCCGGCATCGGCGGCCAGGAACGCGGCATTGAGCGCGATGTTGCGAATGTTGCCGCCCGCCACGTTCAGCCGCGCCAGCCGCGTGGCATCCAGTCCCTCGGTCGGCGTTGCCGCCGGAAAGACCCGTCGCCAGATTTCGGCGCGCTGGACCGCATCCGGAAATGGAAAGTTGACGATGAAGCGAATCCGACGCAAGAAGGCGAGATCGAGCGCCTCCTTCATGTTCGTGGTCAGAATCGCCAGCCCGCGATAGGCCTCCATGCGCTGAAGCAGATAGCTGACTTCGATGTTGGCGTAACGGTCATGGCTGTCCTTGACCTCGCTGCGCTTGCCGAAAAGCGCATCAGCCTCATCGAACAGCAGCACGGCGCCGCCATCCTCCGCCGCATCGAACACGCGCCGCAGGTTCTTCTCCGTTTCACCGATGTACTTGCTGACCACCTGGCTCAGGTCGATGCGATACAGGTCGAGATGCAGCTCGTTGGCCATCACCTCGGCAGCGAGGGTCTTGCCTGTACCGCTGACACCAGAAAACAGCGCGCTGATGCCCAAGCCACGACTGCTCTTGGCGGCGAAGCCCCACTCCTCGTAGACCTTCGCGCGTTGGCGCACTTGTCGCAGCACGTCGCGCAGGGTCTGGAGTTGGGCTGCGGGCAGTACCAGATCCTCCCAGCCCGCGGCCGAGGAGATTCGCTGCGCCAATTCATCCAGCCGCGGCCGTGACTGCACCCGGCACGCATCCCACAGCCGGCCATCGAGCCCGGCCGACCCGCCGGTGAGCGCCTGACCGGCGACTGCGGCGGAGGCCGATCGGATCCCTGCTGCGTCCAGGCTGAACTGCGTCACCAGCGTCTCCACATGCCCGTTGAGGTCGGCGGCCACCGCACCCAGCGCCTGCCGCCACAGCGTTCGCTGCTCTTGAGCCGTGGGTCGCGCCACGTCGAAGCTGACCAGTGGGCGCCAGCGCAAGGTGCGCGGCTCCCGGCCGGTAAGGATGACCAGGCTGCCCACACCCTCCGCAAACCGGACAACCGCCTGAGCGTGCACAGCATCGGCTGCGTCAAGCTCGTCGCAATCTAGCAGCAGCACAGCGCGGCTGAAAATGGCCTCGCGCTCCCAGAGCCGCGTGAACGCGTCCAATTCGCGAGGGTCGCCGGGCAGACTCTGCGCAGCCGCAACGAACAGGCTCCAGCCCGACTTGCGGCAGGCAGCCGCAGCCACGCTGCGCTTGTCGGCCGAGTTGGGGCCGCACAACTGCACGGCGGGCGCCGGCGCGCCGGCTGCCGGCTGCGACCACATGCCGGCGATGCGTTCCGCCAGTCGATCCTGGGACGGAATCACGACGGTCGCCTGGCGTGCACGCTCGACGATGCCGGCCAGCCGGTCATCCAGATAGGCAACGCCCAGCAGATGGTGCAGCACGCGCTCGTCAATGTGGAGCGGGCTGAAAACCGGGCCGGAACCTGCACCCACCTCGATCAGCCGCCAGCGTCGCAGCGCAGCTTCCGGCGCCAACGCACTCCAGTGCGGATCGGGCAGCGCGGCCAGGGCCAGGCTGAAGGTCGGATACGTCCGCTGCGGATCACCGTGCGCGGCAGCGAAGAGCGAGCCGAAATCCGCATCCAGCTCTGCGCCTGCGCACAGAAGCAATACGTCTCGCTCGAACGGAGACAGCCCAAAGTCGGCGCACAGCGATTCCAGCGCTGAGGGCGCTGGCAGCGCCTGCGCGGCAGCCCGCAGATCCTCCTGCGCGGACAGCAACGCCTTGTCACGCCCGGCATGCTCACTGTCGGCGCGGCCGGCCTCGCCTGCGGCTGGCCGCGCGGGCAGCGCCAGATGGCTGCGCATGAGGTCTAGTGCGGCGCGCAGATAGCGCTGGTTCGCAGTATGCCAGTCAGCCGCACCGGTCAGCCCCGTTTCAGGAGCATTGCCCGATGCGCGGTTCGTAATAGCAACCATCAGATCGTCACCTGTGGCGCGTTGTACTGCCCGGTCACACCGACGCCCAACGGGCTCTCGGCGCCGTCCACCTGCACCCGCGCCAGGTATGCGCCGGGGAAAACGCGCTCCACGGAAAAGCCGATGGTCGCGATCTCGACCTGGGCCGGATTCACGATGCCGTTTGCCGGTGGGGCATCGAAAGCGTAAGCGCGTGCCGGACGCCCTTCCGGTGCATTGAACTCGTAGAGCACGAGTTTCACCCGCTGCGTCCGGCCGACGAGGGGGCTGAAGGTTGCCGTGATCGTGGCCGATTGCAGCGTGACGCCATCGACGACTACCGGCGCGCCGTTCTCAAGCGTCGGGGTCACATTCGAGACGCCGAAGGTAGCCACCGGATGGAGCACGAATGCCGCAGCATTCGATTCCACGCCGCCGTGCAGCGTAGGCGGTGTGCCCATGGGCGTGGGGTGTTCGATCTGTGCGCTCTGGATGCCGGCCCGCAGGCCAGCAGGCAGCGCCACGTCAACCTGCGTATCGCCGACTTGAGCAGGCGCCAGCGTCGTCACCGTCGAGCCGATGCGCACGCGCGTCACGTTGCCGCGCAGCCCCACACCTGTGATGCGCAGCGTACTCCCCGCGGTGATCGGCTGTCCTGCGCCGGCAGTCGATTCGACCTGCTGGATCACCGGCTGGCGGAATGTAACCACATACAAGTTGCGCTCTCGCACGGGCAACGTCGCGCGCGGGCTGCTCTTGCCCTCAATCAGCACGACCGTGCCCTGGAACGCCACCGACAGCACGTGAGTCGTCTGGAAGAACACCGACCACAGCTTCGCCAGCTCCTCCAGCGAGAGCGGCAGCTGCGTGAATTTGACCAGCTCGGACTCCTCGTCGAGATTGGAGGTCGTCAGGGACGCGGTCGCATTGATCACATCCCGGATGCGCTGGCGCGGGAGGATCGGCTGTTCGTGCAAGATGCGCAGGACACTGCCAAGCACGCGCTGCGGCTCCAGCTCGCTGTCACTGCCGTAAAAGGAGAGCAGGTAATGCAGATCGATCGCTGCGCGCGGCCGTTGGATCAGACCTCCATCGGAGCTGCGGGAGGGCACATCGGCATTGCGCCACGCGGCGTTGGGCGTCACCTGATAGAGGTAGACGTTGACGCCAGGATTCGGCAGAAGATTGCTGGGCGCATTGGGACGCACGGCCGTCGCCGACGCGCCGTTGACATCCCTGCTGACCACGTCATCCAGGATTTGCCGGAGGGTCGCCGTGACGGTGGCGATCGCCAGGAAATTGCTCATCGCCTTCCCTCACTCTGGTTTTGCAGGTATTCTTCGAGCGACAGCCGCGGCGCAGGGGGAGCAGCCGGCGCCGGCCTCGGGGGTGGCGCCGGCCGCTGTACAGCGCGCACTTCAACGCGGCCGATGGTGATCTCGATCGCGGGCGGCGGCGCAGGCGGCGGCGCGGGCGAGACGGTCGCGTCGGCAGCGCCGCGTTCCGGGCCGCGCACCGGCGCCGCGCGGCCGGCCGGGGTCGCAGGGTGAGATGCACCCTGTCGTGCCGGTCTCAACGACCTGGGTTCGGCCACGCCGAAATCGAACGGCGCCAGCAGCAGCGGTTCCATCGCGGCATCGTTCCATGCCGCGCCTGCTTCGCCCCGCACCGCCGGCGTCGAGTGCGCGACCGCTGCGGGGGATCGCTCCACCGCCGCGCTTCCCCGCAGCGAAGCCGCCGCATCATCCTCCGCCGCCGGTCTGGCGGTCGGCCGGCGCACTCCCGCCGCTGGCGCCACCACTCCCGGCGCTGCTGCTCCGGGCGGCAAGGAGTCCTGCGCGCCTTCGTGAAGCGGCCTGAGCAGCAGACTCGCCTCGGACGCCTCGACCCGGACCCCCTGTCGGAATGACAGTGAAGGGGGTTCCTGCGCCACGAGCCGATCCTCAGCGCGACGGCCGGCGCCCGGATCTGCTGCGCCCTCACCCTGCACCAGCGCACCGGGCTGCGACGGTCCCGCCGGTGGAGTCGGCCGCACGATCGCGGGACTCCCGCCATCTGACGCTTGAGATGCCATCGCGGGCGGAAGCTCCAATCGCGGCGCGGCCTGTACTACAGCCGGACCACCGGTCACCCCTGGCAGGGCCGGCGCCGACTGCCGCGAAGCCGGGCTCTCACCGGCTTCGAACGCATCCC
Source organism: uncultured Anaerolineales bacterium (assembly GCA_964423545.1). Lineage (GTDB taxonomy): Bacteria > Chloroflexota > Anaerolineae > CG2-30-64-16 > CG2-30-64-16 > JALOOE01. The sequence goes on from CAYRFV010000125.1 coordinate 6,076, forward strand.
AGGACGCCGGCTCCTGCGCAAACAGCGGCGCGACCACCGGTTCCGCGGCCGGCGTCAGACCGAGTGTACGGCTTGCCAATCGGGTCAGAAAGTCTGCCATCAGCTTACCATGTCGAGATAGGCCCGGCGTCTGACAGCGCTAAGCGCCAGGATCTCCGTCTCGCCCCAGCCATACGCCCGCGCCAGGGCATCCACCTCTCGGAGCAACCGCCTTGCCTGTATCTCGATCTTGAGCCAGAGAAAGGAGGCAATGTCGAAGACAAGCTGCCACTCATGGCCGCAAGCCGGACACGTCAGCGCCAGCCCAACCTCGGCCAGCGGATCGTGCGCGGCCATCTCTTCGGCAACCATCGTCAGGACCCCCTCTGAGAGCTGATTGACGGCCATTTCGGCGCCGTCACGAATCGCTCGCACGATGCAGCGCTCGAAGAGCCGCAGCCGCGCCTCGGTCACATCGGATAGGCCGACGATCGCGGCCAGATCCAGGCTGTCGGGCAGGCGATACTGCACCATGAAACCCTCGCTGACCACCTGGAGCGGCGCATCCCCGACGCCATCGCTCGAGGCCGCCAACAGGTCACGGGTGTCCAGGTTGAATTCGACGCGACCTTCGCAGGCCGGACAACGACCCTGGCCGGCGATGCGCCGGCCGAAGGCGCGCTCGTAGACCGCAAGAAGCCGCGCATCGCGTTGGCCGCCCGGCAGTTGCGCCAACTCGCGCCGCGTCTGCCCCGGCTCCCACGCGGCCAGGATGGTCAAGGCGCGATCCAGTGGGTGCTGTGTTGCACCAGCCTCCCATAGGCGCAGGAGTCCGTCGGGGGAAAGCCCGGTCATCGTTATCCTGGTTCGGTGAAGATGGGCTCAGCCGGCTCCGCCACCTCGTAGTCGCGTTCCCACCCCTCGTTCTCCAGTTTGATCGTCTGGATTGCCACGGCATTTGCGTTCGCGTCGAGATCGGGCAACGCCTGGTATTCCGAAACCCAGCAGCGGAAGACCTTGTAGGCGATAGCGAGCTGGCCGGCTTCGTTGTAGACCTCGATGATCAGGTCCTTGCGGAAATCCTTCAAAGAGGTCTCGGCGCCCAGGCCTGAACCGAAGTTCCAGACCTTGTTGGCCCACTGCTCGAATTCCTTGTCGTGGGTCACCCCACGTTCCAGGGTGATCGCCTCGTACTTCGTGCGGCCCGGCGACTTGCGGCCGGTGCTCGGATCGCCGCCCTCGCGGTGCTCCACCACTTCCGTCGTACGCTTGAGGGCGCCGACCTTGCTGATGCCTGCCACGTAGCGGCCGTCCCACTTGACGCGGAACTTGAAATTCTTGTACGGATCGAAGCGCTGTGCGTTCACGCTGAACTGAGCCATCTTTCTCCTCCTCAGACCTGGATCTGGCCAGCCATCTGCTGAAGCTTGATCACCACGAACTCGGCCGGTTTGAGCGGCGCGAAGCCGACAAGGACGTTGACGACGCCCAGGTTGATGTCGTTCTGGGTGGTCGTCTCGCCGTCGCACTTGACAAAATACGCTTCACGCGGGGTCCGGCCTTGGAACGCGCCCTGCCGGAACAGATTATTCATGAATGCGCCGACGTTCAAGCGAATCTGAGCCCAGAGTGGCTCGTCGTTGGGCTCGAACACCACCCACTGCGTGCCCCGATAGAGGCTCTCCTCGATGAAGAGCGCCAGACGGCGCACGGGGATGTACTTGTACTCGTCGGCCACCACGTCAGCCCCACGCAACGTGCGCGCGCCCCACACCACCCGACCGTAGACAGGGAAGGTGCGCAGGCTGTTGATGCCCAACGGATTGAGCAATCCGTTTTCGGCGTCGGTCATCTCGACCTGAAGCCCGGCCACGCCGTTGAGCGCGGCGTCGATGCCTGCCGGCGCCTTCCACACCCCGCGTTGCGCATCGGTGCGCGCCATGACGCCGGCGATCATCCCGCACGGTACGAAGGCATCGATCTGCCCGTCCAGCTTCGGGTCGGCCTGCTTGATGCGGGGGAAATAAACTGCGGCATTGCGGGCCGCGTCGCCGTTCAGGTTCATGCCACTCACGCCCGACTGCGCGGCGCTTACCGACGACCATGCGCCCTTGGAGTCGACGATCAGCAGGGCGCGGCGCGTGACGCAATAGCTCATCGCCTCCTGATAGACGTCGTCCGGCACGTCGCCGCCCCGTGCATCGGGCAGGATGCAGAGCAGGTTGAACAGATCGGTCTTCTCAAGCTGGTAGAGGCCCGTCTTCGCGGAGGAGCTACCCTTATAGGTGGCCGAGTCGAGCGCGGCGCTATCTACGGCCTCATCGGCCGGAGCAGTCGTCTTGGCGGGAGTGGACTTGGTGTTGTTGGTCCATACATCGCTGTCGGTGAGCGCGCCGGCGTGCGCCGCTGGGCTGGTGTTGGACGGCAGGACGAGGCTTGCCGTCGTGCGCACCAGGCTCGATTCCGCCTTGAGCACGCGATCGACGCGGCGTGCGCTCTCCTTAGTGGTGAGATTCAGGAAGGTCTCGACCGCCTTCGTCCCGCCGTCGCGCACGGTGAGATCAAAAAGATCCGCCGCTTGAACGCCAAGTCGCTGCGCCACGGCCAGCAGGTTCGGATCGGTGATCGGCTTTCGATCTACCCGCACGCGCACCTGCATCCCCCAGGCGCCCTCGGAGGCGGCTTCGAGCGTAAGGTCCGGCGTTTCGTAGACCGCCTTCGCGGCTTTCCCCGCTACCGGCCGGTAGAGACGCACGATAACGGCCCGGCTGCCGCCGTTGACGAAGAAGTCGCGCACGGCATAGCTCAGGGTGAAGTCGCGATGCAGCCCGCCAAAGATGCGCTCGAAATCGCTGAAGCTGGTGATCGTGATCGGTTCGTCGGTGGGACCTCGCAACGCCTTGCCGAGGAAGGCCGTGATCGACGTGGCCACCCCCGTGATGGTGCGTACACCGCTCGGAATTTCCTCGATGTAGACGCCCGGATAGGTCAATGTGCTTGGCATGTGAAACCCTCCTGTGTCACTGAGTCGGTCGGAACTGGCGTGAAACGCGAACAGCAAAGCACCCCAGTGCGAGAGTTCAGGGCTTCCCGTCCCGTCTCCGCCGAGGTGTCAAGCAAATGCCATGCAAGTATTGTACTATCCGAGACCTGGATATGTAATGCAGATTCCCGTTGGTGGGTCGCGGAGGGAAAGCGGAAGGAATGCGGACAAAGTCGAAGGCAGCCGGTGCAGACCCGGGAGTGTCGCCGCCGTGAAGACCTCATGACGTGCAGAGGTAGCCTGGTTCACCGGGCCGGCATGGAGTCGATCGCGCAGCAGTTGCGCGACGCGCCAGTGCGCGATCACCCAGGTGCGCCGATCACCCCACCTGCCGCGCCAGGCGCTGCCGCAGCGCCGACGCGGGCTGGACGCCCACGATCTGATCCACCACCTGCCCTTGCTTGAAGATCAGCAGCGTGGGGATGCTCATCACGCCATAGCGCCCGGCGGTCCGCGGGTTCGCGTCCACGTCGAGTTTGGCCACCACAGCGCGGCCCGCGAACTCGCGCGCCAGGTCGGCCACCGCGGGCGCGATCATCTTGCACGGCCCGCACCATTCGGCCCAGAAATCCACCAGCACCGGCATCCGGCTCGACCGAATCAGCTGGTCGAAGTCGGCATCGGTCACGACGACCGGTCCGGCGGCCCCGCCAGCGGCAGGGGTCCTGCCGGCGGCAGGGGCCCCGCCGGCGGCAGGGGCTCTGCCGCTGGAAGAGGCATTGCCACTGCGCGGCGGGGGCGGCGCGGCGGGCGCGCCGCTCAGCGCCATGCTGGGGCCGGAGGGCGCAGGCGGCCTGGCACTCCTGGCGCCGCTCAGGTAGTCGAACCATTCGGCCAGGGCCGACTCCGGAGCCGCACCGATGGCGCGGCCCAGCTCCTGCCCCTCCCTGACGAAGATGATCGTCGGCAGCCGATCGACGCCATAGCGCTGCGCCAATCGCGGCTCATCCGCCAGGTTGATCCGGGCGACCAGGCCGCGGCTCGCGTAGTCCTTCGCCAGGCGATCCAGTCCCGGCGCCAACTGGTCGCAGGGCGGACAGTCCCGTCGCCAAAAGACGAGCAGCACCGGCAGCCCCGCGGCCAGCACGCGCGGCAGATTGACTTCATTCACATGGATCGGCGCATCGATCGGCATCGCGTCACCTCTCGGAACTGAGTGATAACCACACGCACGGCGGTTCTACCTGTAACACCTGAGCGGCGCTCCGAGGCCCTCGGTGGGCCGAAGCAAATCCGACCCTGTTGGCGCAGCGAGGAAGAACGAGTTCAGCTGTCACCGGCCGCGAACGCGCGCCTGGTGATCCGGCCGGTCTGCTCGACCCGAGCGCTGCGAAGCAATCCGCAGCCAGACCGCGGCCGCGATCATGCCAAGTGCCGCGGCTCCGGCCAGCGCCCATCCCACGCGCCACAACACCGGCTCGAACCGTAGCTCGACCTGATGCGTCCCTGCCGGCGCCGGCACACCCTGGAACAGGTAGTTCACTCGGAGCGGTGCGCCCTGCGGCTGTCCGTCGATGAAGATCTTCCATCCCGGATACCAGATCTGGCTGACCACTACCAACGCAGGTCCGTCTGCGGATACGCGCATCGAGAGGCGATTCGGACCGCTGCGGATATCGGAAACCTCGCCGCTGCCACTCGGCGCCGAGCCACCCTCCACCACTGCGGTCGTACGCGGATCGAAGCCCGGCGCGTGGATGGCCGTCCACGCGGCCTCGTGATCCGGCGCCGACTGCACTTGGCGCGGCAGGAACGCCCGGGGCAGGACGCGCCGGTTCTCCCACACGCTCAGCTTGGGATCGACTTCGAAGGCCGGTGCGAATTTGTCACGGTCCAGCGGCGCATCCTTGCGCACGATCACATAGCGGACATTCAGCAGATCATAGAGGGGTGACGAACGGGAGCCGAGGCCGTCCCAAAAGCGCGCCACATCGGCCAACAGCAGCGGGTTCGCCACCCCATCGATATCTTCGAGCCCGTGGAGGAGCGCGGTATCGGCCTGCCACTCGCGTTCGATAGCCGTCTTCGAGTCGATGCGGAACGGCCCGGGCTGCTGCTTCAGGAACGCGACGATCGCCATCTGATCGAAGCTCAGGCTTGGATCGCGGTTGCCGAGGTCCTGGTACGCGGCCAGGCTGGCCACATCCAGATAGACGAGCCCGGCTGCCAACCAGCCGAGGGTGGTCAGCCGCGCCCACTCGCCGCGGCGCGCACTCAGCCAGAGAAAACTGGCTGCCAGCAGCCCGGCAAACGCCACCACAGAGAGCAACGTGACCGAGACGCGGCTGATGATCCCCGGTTCGCGGTCCTGCGTCAACAGCAGCGCCAGGTAGGTCAACGGCACACCGGCCGCCCAGACCAAGACAGTCGCGTAGCCCACCCAGCGCCAGGCGCGCTCGAACGCGGCGCGAGCATGCTCGTCAAAGACGCGCAACGTGGCATCGAGACCCACCGCCGCCAGGGTCGCCAGTGCGAAGTCGGTGAGCAGCACCAATCGTGCGGGCGCGCGCAGCTGACCGAAGCCTGGAAGCAGTGTCAGCCAGCCGTGTACAATGGCGTAGTTGCCGAGCGCCAACAGAAAACTCGCCAGCGCCAGCCCGGCCCACAGCCAGGTGCGCCGGTCTCGGCGCAGCGCCAGCGCCAGCCCGGCGAGGATCAGCGGCAGGATGCCGAGATAACCGGCCTCGACGCGCGGCCAGATCCCCCAGTGGAACTGCGGACCGCGGCCGAAAAAGCCGGGCGCCACCCAGCCGATCCATTGTGCAGGCGAAAGCGAATAGCCGCCTGCCTGCGCATAATTCCAGCTGGCCCGGGCAGTGTAGCCTGCGAGTTCGAGCGAGGGCAACAGCACAGGCGCTGCCAGGAGCAGGGCCATCACGATGCACAGAGACAGGTAGGTGAGAACGAGGCCGGCTCTGCGGCCAAGTTGCGGCGCATCCCGGCTCAACCAGAGCCAGAGCGCGGTGTAGAGCGCCAACGCGAGGATGATGAACAGCGTCGCCTGGATGTGCCCGGCCAGGGTCGCCACGCCCAACAGCAGACCCGCGATGATGGCGCTGCGGAGGAGAGGCGACAGCGAACTCGCGAAAGTCGGAGCGACCGAGTCCGCTCCTGCATGCGTCGCCCCCTCTCCGTGCGCGCTGCCGCTGGCCGGCATCCAATCTTGGGCATCCAGCCCCCGACAGTACGCCCAGAACACCCACGGCAACCAGCTCGCCACTGCATTGAGGTTCAGGTTGCCGAAATGGGTGATGAACGCATCGGAGAACATGAAAGCCAGCGCGGCAGTCAGCGCCGCCAGCCGCCGCACCCGCAGCCCACGCGCCAGGAACAGATAGAGGCCCGCGCCAGCGAACCAGATGTGCGCCATGCTGAGCCACTGCAGCGCGGCGTACGCGAAATCGGGCCACAACCCAAAGAGAGCCAGGTTCGGCGGATAGAGGAACCCGGCCTGGATGTCGCCGACGTGCGGCGCGCCGCCATAGAGCCCGGGGTTCCACAGCGGCCATGCGCCCGCGCTCAAGGTCGCGGCAGCGAAGCGATAGGTGGGAAAGAGAAACGAGACCAGGTCGCCGCCGTCCGCGGGCATCCAGTTCTGTCCCGTGACGACGCGCCAGAAGAAACCCAGCGTCGCCAGCGCCAGCACGCCCAGCCCGGCGATATCACGATGCCAGGGTGTGAGCAGCCGGCCGCGGCGGTAGGCGACCAGCGCCAACGCCCAGGCGGCGACACCGGCGACAATGCTCAGGAGCCAACCCATCGGCGGCTCGTCCTTTCGCTTCAGACATCGATGTGCGGTCGATGCGGGCCGCACGACGCGCATCATACCATGAACAAGCGCGGCGCGGCAAGCAACGCTCGTTTGACCCGTTGTTTGTTCCCCAGTGCGATATCGGTTATGATGCGTGCACTTTGTCGACTCGGGCAGGTCTGAACATGCTGGATATTCGCCGTCGCTTCTGGCCGCTTGTCAGTGTATGTGCGCTGGCTGCCGCACTCGTCCTGACGCTGATGCCCGCCGAGAAGACCCTGGGCCAGATCATCAAGCTCGTCTATCTCCACGGCGCCCTGAGCCGCGCCGGCATGATCGGCTTCTGGGCCGCCGCGGTTGCCGCAGCCATCCACCTGGCGCGCCCCAACCCTCGGCTCTTCCGGTGGAGCCAGGCGCTGCTTTGGAGCGGCTGGGGCTTCTGGCTGGCCCATTTCGTCGTCAGCATCCCCGCCACGCGGCTCACCTGGGGGCCATGGATCGCCTGGGGCGAACCGCGCGTCACCATGACGCTCCAGGTGGTGGCGGCGGGACTGGTGGTGGTCGCAGTCACGCGGCTGCTGGACGATGCGCGCTTCACCGCGGCAGCTACGCTGCTGCTCGGCATCGCGGTGTTCCTGCTCGTTGCGCGCACGGGCGTGCTCCGCCATCCGCTCGACCCCATTGGCGGCTCGCCGTCGTCGATGCTGCGGTTCATCTACCTGCTCTTGCTGCTGCCGATCGTGGCGAGCATGCTCCTGGTGGCGTGGCGTCTGACTGCCGCAGCCCTCTTCCGACGCGAAGAGGATGAGCCAAATGAGTCGGCGGCCGGCGTCGAGGCGAAGAGGCGAGGTGAAGCATGAAGATCGTCAACGTCGCAGAGATGCGCGGCATCGAACAAGCGGCCGATGCCGGCGGTCAGTCGTACGCCGCCATGATGGAGATGGCCGGAAACGCGGTCGCCAATGTCGCTCACGCTCTGATGGCGCCCCAACCTGACCAGCCGATCCTGTTGTTAGTGGGCCCGGGCAACAACGGCGGTGACGGCCTGGTGGCCGCGCGCCACCTGATGCAGAGCGGCCACCCTGTGACCGTCTATCTCTGGAAACGAGACACCAAGGGTGACGAGCTCTTTCGCCAACTCAGGCGCAAGCGCCGCGGGATAACGATTCTGTACGCCGACAACGATCCCGGCTTCGACAAACTGCGCCACGCGCTCAACGCCGCTGATCTGGTGATCGACGCGCTGCTGGGCACCGGCGCCTCGCGTCCCATTGAGGGGGGCCTGGCGGAGCTGCTCGCCGTCGCCCGCCAGGAGCTGACCTCACGGCGCCAGCCCCCGATCGAGCAGGACGACGGGCCCATGCTCGGCATTCCGCGCTTTCCGATCACCGAGGCAATGGCGCTGGGCGCCGATATCCGAATGGGGCAACCCCCCAGACCCGATGACATGGATGACCTCCTTCCAGATGAGTTCGAGGAGGATGATCTCAAGGAAGACGAGGACGGGCCCGAGGCGCAATGGGATGTGTGGGACGAGGATGAGGCGCCAGCAACCCCGTGGCCGCAGCCCTCCATCCTGGCGGTCGATTGCCCCAGTGGGCTGAACTGCGACACCGGCGCGCTCGATCCGGCGGCTCTGCCGGCCGATCTGACGGTTACATTCGGTTTTCCCAAGTGGGGGCACCTCCAGCATCCCGGCGCAGCCGCGAGCGGCGTGCTCGCGGTCGCCAACATCGGCGTGCCTCCTGAACTCAGCGCCGAGATCCAGACCGAGCTCATCGAACCGCGCCATGTCGGCTCCTGGCTCCCGAAACGCCAACAGCACGCACACAAAGGCACGTTCGGCCACGCGATGGTCGTTGCAGGCTCGCTGAACTACACCGGCGCAGCCTATTTGAGCGGGTCCGCTGCCGTCCACGCCGGGACAGGCCTGGTGACCCTCGCGATTCCGGCGGCGCTGCACTCCGTGCTGGCAGGCGCCCTTCCTGAGGTCACATGGCTGCCGCTGCCGGGTCCGGAAGGCGTCCACGCGGGGTCAGGGGTCGCCAAGCTGCTGGAGGCGTTGCCCGGGTGCGACGCCCTGCTGGTCGGGCCGGGTCTGACGGTGCAGCCCGACGTGAAAGCCTTCATCGCGGCGCTCTTCGGGCCGATGGGACTGGATCGAGAGACGTGGCAGGGGAGAACCGTGGTCGATGCGGACGCATTGAACCTGCTGGCCGGCGAGCCCGACTGGCCGGCTCGCCTCCCGCCGCAGACAATCCTCACGCCTCACCCCGGCGTGATGGCGCGCCTCATCGGCGGACGGA
>CAYRFV010000126.1:0-15133 GCA_964423545.1 uncultured Anaerolineales bacterium
CGCCCACGTAGGTGATCTCCGGTGGAGTCCAGTCAGGGCTGGTGGAGTAATAAACGCTCATGCTCATCCCGTCATAGAGACGCTGGGCGCCGGTCTGACCGTTGTACTGCCCTAGCTGCGTCAAGACAGTGTCGGTGAAGGCGCGACCGGCAGCTACGCCCTGGAGGCTCAGCGGACGGGGCGGCCACCATCCCTCGCTGGTGAACGGCGGCTCGGCCCAGTCGTTGTCCCATTCGTTGGAGGGCTGTGCGATCACGGGGTTCAGCACGCCCAGATCGGCGTAGTGGGCGCTGTCCATTGTCACGCCGTGGACGCGCCCGGCAGGCGCGTGCGTGACGTTCGAGTAGAAGCCGGGTTGCATCGGCTGGCCGGCCGCCAGGTCTGTGTTGCCGTTGATGTCGTAGAAGGTGCCGAGGGGTGTTTGGTGTTGTTCCAACGCGCCCAGCGCGCCCTGCAAGCTAAAGTCGAGTCCACCGATCTTCACCGGTCCGCCGTTCAGCGGCATGCTGGGCGTGATCACCACGCTCGGGAAGGGGTCTTCGGGGCCCAAGAGCCCGCCGCTGACCAGTTGGAAGTGCGGCAGGCCGTACAGCGTGGATTCCATGAGCGCCTTCTCATCGTAGGCGTCGAATGCCACGGACTCGTTCCAGTATCTCTGTTTGGCAGTCATCATCGCTTTGCCGATGGTGGTCGATGCACCCTGAGTGAAGGCTGCAACATAGTTATGGACGAGTCTCTCGGACCAGCCCAGCCCGGCATTCGATCCCCACCCATAGCCGGTGTTTGCGATATAGTTGGCGCCGCGCTTGAAGAACGCTTCCGCCAGGTCGAGCGCCGCTCCGGGCGCACCGGTCGGGGTGATGTCGTTCAGCCCGGAATGGCAGCCCAGGGTGACGATGAGCGCGCGGTTCAGGTCGTTGCCGGTGGAACTGACCACGGTCGCATCATGGACCCCACCTCCTGCCGGCGCACCCTGGAGGTGGTGGCTGGCATGGCCGTTGATGAACTGCACGTTGAACGGCGGGCTGGTCTGAAGCTGTAGGTTTTGCAGGGCGGCGGCAGTCCACCAATCTCCTTGCAGGCTGCTGTCGATGCTGCCGTCAGGGCCGAGATCAGAGACGATGTTATTGGCCACAGTCTGAGCCGTGTCCACCACGAAGTCGTAGCCGGTCACCAGCACTTTCTGCAGGTTGATGATGCCTCCCGCCAGGTAGCTGTCGACAAAGGCCACGATCTCATCCGCGCCTTCCGGCAGTCGCCCCAAGGCAAAGTCCGGCACGTAGACTTCCTGGCCGTTCACGATGTACGGCTCACGATCGGCGTAATAGTCGTCCGTCAGGCTCATCTGGTCCCTGCAGGCAGCCCAGATCGAGGTGTTGCCTGTCACCGCTGCCTGGTAATAGTTCTCGGGATACTTCGTGCGGTCGAGCGTGCGACGGAACGGCACCACGCGGTCGTTGCCCACCAGGACGATGTACTCCACCCCGGGGTTCGTATTCAGCGCGGCAAGGATCATGCTGCGCACCGCGCTGGCGGTGTTGTTGGCGAGAGTCGTGCTGATCGGGGTGCTGTTCCAGAACGTGTATGCTGTCGCCGCCGAGGCGTCGTTCTGGGCCTGAAGGATCAGCCCGCGCACGCGGGTGTCACTGGCAAGGAGCGCCAGCCGGTCCATGACGCTCTGGGCTTTCGTCTCGCCGTAGAGCGCCACCAGCCGCTCCCGATTGGTGACGATCAAAGTCCTGATTCCGGAGGCCGACGGGGTCGAGGTCGGGCCGGGTGGCGCGGGGACGGTCGGCGTCGGTGTAGCTGTGGGAGGTTGGTAGTTCTTGGTTACCGACAGCTCGTACTGGGTGCCCAGTCCGGATCGATTGGTGCGGTAGTGATGGACTCGTGCGTAGTAGGCGCCCGGGCTTGGGAAAATGTAGGTGATGAGCGAACGCTCGCTTCCGCCGTAGTCGTCGTTGCTGGTCAACTCGGTCGCTCCGTCCAGAGCAATCAGGTGAAGGATCGTATCGCTGTCACCCGACAGCTTGTCGGTCTGGATCGTGTAAGGCAGGGTCGTGCTATCCACCGTGAACTTCACCCAGTCCTGGTCTCCATTCGGCGTGAAGTTGTGTTTCTGCGCTGCTCCATCCGTGCCGATCGGCGCCGCTTGGGCGGGCGAGTTGTCCGGCTCATAGCTGTCCAGTGGATCTCCCACACTGATCGCCACGTGATACGAGGTGGTGGGACCGCTGATCGAAGCGACCGTGTGCTTTATTCGCAGGTAGTAGGTTCCGTCGCCGGGCGCGGTCCAGCGCAGCCGCGACGCCAGGCCGCCGCCTGAGTCGTCATCACAAGCGATCTGGCTGGCGCCGTTGGTGTTGAAGAGGCAGATCTTCGTGTCTGCGTCTGGGCCCAACTCGTACGTCTCAATCACATAGAGCTGTCCGGCTGTGGCCGTGAACTTGAGCCAGTCCTGGTCGGACGCGGGACAGGCATCGTGGATCTGCTCCGGTCCGCCTGGCGTGAGGGTGTGCGCGTGCGCTGAGTCGCCATCCGGCTCATAGGCGTCCGGCCCGCAAGCCGTCATCTGGACCGTCGCCCGATACTGGGTGGTGGCGCCGAAGACATTGGGGTCTTGGTTCGTCATCCTGAGGTAGTACGTGCCGCTGGATGGCGCAGTCCAACTGGTCGGCTGCCCCTCGGCCAGGGCGGCGGCATATCCGCATTGGTCAAAGACCTGGAAGACCGGGTGCGCATCCGGGCCCACTCCGGTGGCTTCGGCGCTGTAAGTTGCACCGCTGGCCGCGGTGAACTTCACCCAATCGGCATCCGCTGGCCTGCAGAACTGGCGCACCACGCCGGTCGCCCCCACGGTCAGGTCGCGCGCCGTGGCGCAGGAGTCATCGGCTTCCTGAGCGTCCCCCTGACAGGTCGTCGAGGGGGTGATGATGAGTTCGTAATCGGTGGCGGCGCCGTAAGCGGCATCGTGGTGTTTGACCTTGAGGTAGTAGATGCCTGACTCCGGCGCTTCGAATACCAGATCGACCCCGTTGCCGAACGCGGGATCGCTGCTGGCGGACGGCGTGGGCTGCGCACACCGGTTATAGAGCAGAAGCATGGTGTCGCCGTCGGCTCCGACATTGGCCGTACTGAGCGTGTAGGTGATTCCCTGCTGCGCCGTGAACTGCACCCAATCCTCATCACCGACGGGACAGAGGTTGTGCATCTGGTGTACGCCGTCCAGGGAGATCGGGCTGGCGCCTGTACAGGCGTCGTCTCCGCCCGCTTCATAGGGATCGGGCACGCAGGGGGTCGGCGTCCTGGTGGGCGTCGAGGTCGCGGTCGGTGTCAGCGTCGGCGTCGGCGAGCGGGTCGGGCTGGAGGTCGGTGTCGGCGTGGTGCCCACGCACACCTGAATCGATAGCTTGTTGTTGTTCTCGTTGTCCTCGATGACATTGCTGCCGCGGTCGGTCCACGCCCAGATATCATGGTCGCAGCCGACGGTGGTGAACTTGTCGTAGTTCTTATAGGTCCACACGTACGATCTGCCCGCATCCAGCGAGAAAAGGCCGGTGTAGCTGGTGTCCAGATCGCCCAACTGGGGTTCGCGATGCAGGTCGACATACAGTGCCGTGATGATCAGATCGCCAACAGGCGTCGCCTTTGCATCGCCAACATTCTTGATGACGATCTCGATGTTGACGGGCTGGCCTGGACCGGGATAGGCCGGGGTGACGGTGATGCTCTGGATGATCAGATCGGGGCCGGGATTCGCAGGCGCCAGGGGGCTTGCCGCCGACGGAGCGTGACTCTGCCCCGCGCGGGTGATTACGGTGAAGTGCAGGCCCAACGCCACCAGCCCTGCACACAACAACAGGCTGAGAACGATGCTGCGGTCGTAAGCATGCGTCTTCACGGGATCACCTCCCCGGCCCTGATGCGCGCCGCCTGGTGGCCGAGACCACCAGGCGGTTATGCCCGACTTACAAACCGGGCGGCAGAGCTGTGCCAGGTTACTGGTTCCGGATGACCAACGGCAGCCAGGTGGGCTGGCCCACCACGTTCACCGTGATCTCCGCCGTTCGAGACAGTCCGTTGGCGTCGGTCACCTTCAGCGATAAGGTGACAGGGACAGGCGGGTCACCAGGCTTCGCCGTGCTGAGGAGCAGGGAGGTCATGTCCTCGCTGGTCCCCAGGACTCCCTGTGAGCTGGTTGCCCATTCGTAGGTGAACGGCCCATTGCCGTTCGCCACAGTCCCGTTCAGTGCGATCTGCCTGCCGGCCATGATGGTGGCGTTCGGCAGCGGCGCGTCGATTGTCACCTCAGGCGGGTAGTACTGCGGCGACGCGGGCACGTATACCAGCCCGTTTGCCACCACCTGTCCGTCGGAGATGAAATCGACGTCGTAGACCCACGTCGGCACCAACTCCTGCTGCGATACGTTGAGCGGCTGTTCGAAGTAGGCAAAGGTGTCCGATATCGGATGGCGAACCATCTCATCATACTCGATCGTGATCTCCAGCACAGATAGCGCCGGATCGGCGACGAAGGTTTCCCACGTGCTGTTCACATCCTTGAGGGTCACCTGGTTGGCTGCGCGCACATCGCGTGAGCCTCCGCTCAGTCCGATGGGGGTGGTGCTCTGGCCGCCGAGGTACAGCTTGGCTGTTCCGCCAGGGCCGGCCACCGACGTATTCACGGTGACTGCGTCGCCGCTCGCCGTCGTGACCGTCGTCGCCAGTGTCCTGCTGTAAGCCACCATCACATCGACGCCCGTTTCTTGCAGCGGGGCGCTGTCTGCGGCCGCAGTGCCGGGCTTGCCGGAGCCGGCCGTCGTGTCATTCTCAACGTGAGGATTCTGATAGGTGAAGTTCTGGCCGCCTGGCAGCGACTGCGCCTTGTCCAGGAAGTAGGCATTGGCCAGCCTGGCAGCTTCCTCGGGGGGAGGAAGGGTCAGCGGTTGACCCGGCTGCGGCGGCACCCAGAGCTGGCTCAGGTCCTGGTACGAATAGCCGCCGGTGGCCGTCTGGATGGACAGAGTGCGCGTCATGCCGCCTTCGGTGTTGGTGACGGCGTACTCCTGTCCGTCGGGCGACAACGCCAATGTGCCGGTCATATTGAGCGTGGCAGCGAGGCTCTCCGCGAAGCTTTTGTCGACCGTACGCGGCAACACCTGGTAGGCTGGCACCGCGGCGAGCAGGGAGACATCCACCGCATTGGGGGCTGCCTTGTAGCAGCTGTGATCGATCCAGTGGTACCAGTTGTCAACGTCATCGCCGCGAGCCGGCCCGCCGCGGTTCCACACCTTGTCATTGAAGTGGTCAGGATGCTCGGCGATGACGCGCGCAGTCGCGCCGGCGGTCTGGGAATCACATGCCGTGAACCAGGCCTGCGTGACGGTCTTCGGCGAGCGCAGCCAGATATCGCCGAAGGGCCAGATGTTCACCTTCCAGCCCAGCAGCTGGTCTGCCCAGACACCGCCGAATTCGCGGCTGGCGGACAGGGTGGTGAAGCCGGCGATCAGGTGCACGCCGTTCATGCAGGTTCCCCAACCCTGGCGATCGGCCAGCGTGAGGCAAGTCTTGACGCCGATCCACTCGACATCCTTATCACCCCAGGACCAGGCGCAGTCGTTCGGCACCACCGAAGTGTCGGTATGGCCCCAGGGAATCCAGATGCTGCCGACATTGCCGTGGGAGTGCACGAACATGATGTCCACGTTGTCGACCCAGGAGTTCTCACTGCCACCCAAGGCGGCCCGTTTCCAGTCCGTTTCCCAGGCCGCATTGTTCCCCCAGATGAAGGACTGCGAGCCTGTGTAGCCGGCGGCGCGCATCTTGTTGTAGAAATTCCACGCTGAGTCCCTGTGGACGGGCCGATCGTCGGCGCTCGCACCCCAGGGAGGCGCATCGGCGCTTGGGAATTCGGCGCCGACTTCGAGGGTCCCATCGTCGGCGGATGTCGGGGAAGCGGGATCCAGAGCCATGTCGGGCGAGGGCGGGCTCGCCGACACCATGCCGGATAGCGACAGTACCAGTACGATCGCCAGCCCCACGCGCGCTGAAGGAAGCCATAGTCTACGACTGTTCACGTTCAACCTCCTCGTACGGCTGAATGACGCCTGAATGCCGAGACACTCAGGCGACTAGATGCGAACCCAATCTCCGCTCAACAACTTGATTCCCGCTTCACCTCCTCTCCTTTGCACACCTGCTCCAAGGTCCCGGGCGATCTCGCTTGATCACTTCGGCGCCAGCACGCTAGCGCGGCGGCTCGGGCAGCAGATTGCTCAGAACGGCATCGAACTCGGCAGGCGGCTGCGCCTGCTGTCCCGACCAGAAGGATTGGGCGCCGCGCAGAAACGACGTCCCGCCATCACAATAGTAGTCCAATGCTTGCACCTCGCCCGTGGCCAGCACGAAGCTCAGCCGGTAGCGAGCCAGGCAGTCGACCAGCGGTCCAAGCGCCAGATCGGCATCGAGTGCGGTGCTGAGAGAACTCAGCACTGCGGGATCGGAAACGGTCAGCCGATGTACGTAGCGCAGCTCGGGCCCCGAGACCAGCTCCTCGATTTCCAATCGCTGTGCCTGCCCGAGCCCTGCCTGCTCACTGACGTTGAGGGTGGGGTGCAGTGACGCGCATCCACTGGCGCAGCAGGACCCAATGAGGAGCAGCACAAGCGCCAGCAGACGGGCTGCACGCGTCATGACGAGGGCATCAGGTCGGCGCATCGCTCACTCCTCACCGATACACCAGCGGCAGATAGATCTTTTCGGGAAGTCCTGCGCCCGGTATCGCCAGCTTCGGCATAGCGTACCCATCGGCTTTGTCCCGAGCATAGAACACCACCCGATACTCCCCTTGTTCCGTGAATCCGTTCGGATACGCGGTCGTGTATCTGCCACTCACGACCGGGTCGGCGGCCAACTGCACCACCGGCGCCCCCAGGCTCAGGCTGGTGCCGGAGGGCTCCTGGAACGAAGGCGCGTAGATGGCCGCCCACACGGCGTCGATCTTGGCGCCGCCCTCCTGCACCTGGGCGGTCAACGTGCCGTTTGCCCCGGCAACCGCCACATTCGCACTGACGATCTGCGGCGGCGAGGCGCCGAAGAACTTCGCTACGAAGCGGGTCTGGGCGATGCTGCCGTCGTTTCCGTTATACAGATGGTCGCCGTTGTCATCCATCCACGGCGACTGCCCGTTCGGGCTGAGTGTCACGGCAGCCCTGGCCTGGTTGAAGCATGTCTTGAGATCTTTGCTGGACGCAATGCAGGTGAAGAACGCATCGGAGAAGTACGCGCCCGACGCGGAAGCGTAGGCGTTGTGCACCCGATCGGTGGAGGTGATGATCACCCGACCGGCCTTGCTCAGGCTGTCATGCTGCGCGGGTCCCTGCACATAGTCAACGAAGCTGCCCGAATGGCACGCTTCGATCACCACATTCACCTCGTTCACGCCACTGGCGGTTTCCAGGGCGGTCAGCATGTCATCCAGGCTGTCGGAGCCTGTGGCGCCGCTCCCGGCGCAGCCATCGGCGCAGAAGTTCTCGATCAACCCGTGATCCATCATATAGAGGAACAGCGGCCGATCTGCTCCCACGCGCGTGGCGGCCCAAGTCTCGATCGCATACTGGATGTCTGCCGTCGTTGCCGGTGCGGCCACGTCGCTGCTGGAGTCGCCATCCGGATCCTGGGACGAGGAAGCCAGGTACCGAATCTGATCCTTGGTGAATCCTGCGCCCCGGAAGATGCGATAGGCGCGATTGGCGCTGTTGTCGATGTTCGACTGAAGCGAGAAGTCCTCGTTGTGGCCCGCGACGATGATCACCGCGCCTTGAACGTCGGCGATGCGCTTCACCGTGATGGTCGTCACCGGGCTCAGATTGTTGGCGCTATCGAGCGCCGTCACCTCGATCGTGTTGTCTCCCGGCGCCAGCCCTACGTTCTCGACGCGGAAACTGTCAGAGCTTCCGCTGAGGCTGTAGTCCCAATGCGGGGCGTCGCCGGTGGTAACGTTGACCACTCTGACCCGGCTCAGGTTGCTGCCGGCGTCTTGTGCTGTGCCCAAGAACGCCACCGCGCTCTGCGTGACGCTGACAACGCCGCTGGCGACGGGCGCCTGGACGCTGATCTGTGGGGCAGTTCGATCGGGCGGTTCCACCACCCGGCACGAGACGACCGCCGAGGAATCGCTCTTGTTGTTAGAGTAGTCGACGGCCATCACCCAAAGATCATACCAGGCATTCGTAATCAGATTGGTCAGCTCGATGTAGGTATTGCCCTCTCCCGGCACGGGAGGCGCACCGCTCTGGCCGCCCCCTTGCTGCTGGTAGTGCGCCTCGTAGCCGACCACATCCCATTCGGGGCTCTGGTCCCACTGCAGGGTGAGTGTGGTGGCATCTTTGGCGGCGCACCGCGGGAAAAGCGGCGCCTGAGGCTGCGCCACATCTTCCGAAAGGGTCACGTCGTAGTTCGTTCCCGCCCCTGCGGCGCTCGGGTCATGCTGCGTCAGCTTGATGTAGTAAGTCATGCCGGCCGCGCCTTTCCATTCAAGACGCAGCGAAGGCCCGAAGGGGTTGTCCTCTCCGTCGAGGGGCGGCTGGGCTGCGTTGCATGTGTTGTACACCAGTGCGACCGGATCCGCCTTGGCGCCGGTGTTGGATACCTCCAAGATATAGGTGCGCTGCGCCGGGGCGACGAACTTCACCCAGTCCTGGTCGCCGGCGACATGAAAGGTATGGGAGTAGGTGATGCCGGTCGGGGCCACCGTATACGCCTGCGCGCAGGTGTTGTCCGGCTCGTAGACGTCGCCGGGTGGCGCGGTGGGCGTCGGCGAGCCCGTGGCTGTCGGTGTGCGCGTGGCCGTGGGGGTCGCCGTGCGGGTGCGCGTGGCGGTGGGCGTCAAGGTGCGCGTCGGCGTACGTGTGGCAGTCGCCGTGCTGGTGCGTGTGGCGGTCGGCGTGGGAGTCGACTGCGCCCCTGGCCAGAACCCACTCTCAATCCGGTAGTTGGCGCTGGACGCGGCGCCTGCAGCCCACTGGCCCAACGAATCGTGCACGCGGGCGCTGCTCGACTGGCGCACTCCGCCGCCGCTGTTCCACAGGCTCCAGCGCAGGTCGAAGCCGGGCGATACCTGAGCCGCCGCCATCCCTGCCAGCAGCAGGGCAGTGATCAGCCCGAAAGACGCAATGGCGATGCGATGCCGGGTCATGCCAGGCTCCTTTACCTAACGTACGTCGCCCTCAGATCTTCCGCCTATGTCATCCGAAATCTGCTTACGGCTTCTCAGGCTGGGATGCGGGCTGTGGAGCGGCTGCCCGAGGGCTGGTCACCCGGTCGTTCAAGCCCAAGCTCTTGGACTGGCCGTATGCTTCCGGATCGAGGTAAGTCCCCAGTTCGTCGCCCGGCTTGTCCTCCTCCACCGGGATCCGGTGCATCTCGGCGTACGGGTCCTGACGTATACCGGTCACCTGCCACGACACCTCCAGGCCAGGCGCGCCGCCCGCGATCTGGAAGCGGTTGTTCTGGACCTTCTGCGCAATGTACAGGTTGGGGCCCGGCCCTCCGATGGGGGTGAGCTGGTAGCGGAAGTCGCGGTTCAGCGCGCCGAACCAGGCGGGGAGTGTCACCCAGGCTTGGCCTTCTGCGTTGAGCACGACATTGCCGTTATAGAGATTCATCATGTCGGGGCTTTCGACGAACGAGTGGTAGAGATACTTGTTCTGCGGGTCCAGCGGGTGATCGATTTTGAATCCGCCGCCGGCTTTGGTCAGCATGCCTGAGACGTATACAGGGCCGCTGAAGTAGCCTGCGTAATTCCCGGTCCCAGTGTCGATGGAGCCATAGACTCCGTAGGAATTCGTGGTTCCGCTCGAACGGCCATAGACACCCCATCGACCCGAGCTCTGGCCCCAGACCCCGACGTAGGCGCCCTCCCCGCGCACGCCGGCGCCGCCGTCTGTCGAGACGCTTGAACCATAAGCGCCGTAGGTCCATCCGGTCGTGGAAGATGTGGCGCCCATCGTTCCTCGCCCATCCGGCGACGCGCTGCTGCCGCGCACGCCCCAGGAGCTCCCCGTGGTGGCTGTGTTCGCGCCGTAGACGGCGTCGCTGCCCGCTCCCCACGACAATGCGGAAACGCCGCCCCATTGACCTTCCCCGCGCACACCCGAGCTGTTGAGGCTGTAGCCATAGGTCCCGTAGCTGTCCCGGCTGACGCCGACGACCCCTTTCCCCGTGTCCGACTGTCCTGAGACGCCGTGTCGCCCGGAAATGGTCACACCTGACAGTCCCGCTACGCCTCGCACCCCGGCCGCTCCGCTGGCTGTGGACGCGGTCGAGCTCTCGATGCCGTGCGACGCGGCGCCGGTGGAGGTATTCGCGACCGAGAGGACCGGCGTGCTCGCGCTGGCCGACATGGCGTCACCCGTGACATTGACGAAGCGCGCATCGGATTGCGACTGCGTATAGTAAAGCGCGTCATGATTGTGGTTGGCTGCGGCAAAGGCTGTACTGTGCTGACCGTCGAGGAGGTCGGCGTCGAGGCCCGAGCCGCTGCCGTCGTTGGCGGCGGTCCACGCCGTGCCGGTGATTTTCGCCGGGGCAAGCGCCGCATCGGGCACGTCCTGATTGCCGATCTCGTTAGCGTTGTCGTTGACATAGGCGGCGTCATGGTGGTGCCCGCTCGTCGCGAAGGCGGCTGCATGCTGGCCGTCGAGGAGGTCGGCGTCGAGGCCCGAGCCGCTGCCGTCGTTGGCGGCGGTCCACGCCGTGCCGGTGATTTTCGCCGGGGCAAGCGCCGCATCGGGCACGTCCTGATTGCCGATCTCGTTAGCGTTGTCGTTGACATAGGCGGCGTCATGGTGGTGCCCGCTCGTCGCGAAGGCGGCGGCATGCTGGCCGTCGAGGAGGTCGGCATTGCGGGCATAGATCGCGTAGACGACATCTGCGATGCGCAGGCGTGGGGTGGCTTCCGCGTCGCTGCCCACCTTCACGCCCAGCCACAGGTCGCGTCCATCGAAGCTCGCCGAGGGCAACGCGATCAGGTCACCCAAAGGGGTGCTGAAGAGCCCGCCGGCCACGGTGACGACCCTGGGCTCGGTCCACAGCGCCGTTCCACCCGTCTCGACGTCATAGATGGCGAAAACCATCTGGTAGGGCCCGTCGGGCTTGGGGATGCCGGTAGCGGGGTCAACCAGGCGGCCTTGATAATGCAGCAGGAGCGTCCCTGCAGCCGCGGCAGATGCGGCCTGCCCCGGCGCCGGCGCGTCGGCGTATGCCACACCGCTGGTCAGCAGGATGGCCAGGATGATGGCGACATCCAGGCTGCGTCGTCGACGTGTTGACGTGAGCGCACCCATACATAGCCTCCTCGTGTAAGCGCGGATGTGGCGGGAATTACGTATCCCGGCGTCGGAGCCTGGCCGGCAGCTGTCCAACGATGAGTTGGGCCAGGCCTGCATCTGCTGAGCATCACCAGGCTGCGCCGGACATATGAACCCTCCGCAGAAGAGTCGGTCTTTGACTGCAACGGAGGTCAGGGCAGAGACGAGTCAATCACAACGCCTTGGGTATCTCGCATGACCGATCGGAGGAAAGCCTTGCCGTGCAAGCTCCGTGCCTGTGGTGACGCCAACTCAGGCGCCTTCACCCGGCGCACGACGCAAAGACCTAGACCTGCCATGGCGGCGACCAGGGATTCTCTTCATAGATGATCGCGCCGAATCGTCGCAATTGCTATGAAATAGCTCACAGGAAGACCGTAACGAAAGTTACGGTTGGGGGCAGAGATGGGGTGCGCCGGGGCTCACATCAACCCTCGCTGCGCGATGCGGCGGCGAGTAGGAGCTTCGCTCAGTAGAAGACTCTGTGCCTCACGCTGTTCAGGTCGAGGATGGTGATCGTCTGCCCGTCGATGCGGATCCAGCCCTGATCCCGGAACAGGTGCAGCGCTTTGTTGACCGTCTCGCGCGTGGCGCCCACCCACGTCGCCAGCTCGGTCTGGGTCATATGCAGATCGATCTCGACCGTGTCGTCTTCGCGCCTTGCGCCGTATCGTTCAGCGAGATCGAGCAGCGCAGCCGCCAGGCGACCGGGCGCATTCAGGAAGGCCAGCGCTTCGGTATAGGCGGTGAGGTGACGCAGGCGCTCCGTCAGCAGGTCGACGATATGTTGGGTCACGACGGGAAATCCCTGCGCACAGCGCAGGAACTCGTCGCGCTGCAACGTGTACGTCACCGTCCGCTCCAGCGCTACGGCGCTGGCCGAACGCGGCTTTCCGTCCAACAGCGAGACGATGCCGAAGCAGTCGCCCGCACTGTAGACGTCCAGGGTGATCTCCTGTCCGGTATGACCGAGGATGAACATGCGTATCTTGCCCGACTCGATCAGGTAGAGGATCTGACCGGGGCTGTCTTTGTGAAAGAGGATCATCCCTTTGCCGAAGGTGCGCTTGCGCATGTGGGAGGCCAGGGCTTGCAACTCCTCTTCGGGTAGGCCACTGAACAGAGGCGACCGGTTGAGCAGTTCCACGCAGGGCATGCCTACCTCCGGTTTGACACGCGGGGCGCATCCATCTGCTTGGCGACCCTGCTGCAGGCATGTGCAGTCGCGGAGATGGCGCCCAGGAGGGAGCTTGCGGGTTGCGTAAGCCTCCCTGCTCGATGTGCTCAGCGAGCGAAGTGAGCCAGGCAGGATGGGCGAGCGACACAGGGCCGCGGCTGCGATCCGTCATGGCCTGCGGAATGTCGATGCGACTGAACGCGCCTGACATCCGAAACCGTCCAGGCGCAGGGTGCAAACACGTTCATGAACTCCACATGGTCACTATAGCAAAAAAAGACGGCAGCGTCAATGGCGTGACACTGCCGTCTCAGCACAGAATCCCGATCGAGGCGAGGCCCTCAGCCCGTCTATTGCATTCCGAACATCCGCTCCTTGAGGTCGAGGTAGTAAAGGTAATCGTCTGGATCGACGTTGGGCGGGCATCGGTGATCGCAGAACGGGATGTAGCCGCCACGCTCGACCAGCGGCACGAGGGTCTTCATGTACGCCTGGATCGCAGGGCGGCCGGAGCCGAGCTGAATCTTGTCGACGCCGCCCATGATGCGCAGCTCCCGGCCGTATTTTCCTAACAGCTCACCCGGATGCGCGCAGCTGTTGACTTCGTAGGGGAACAAGCAGTTGATCCCACCCTCCATGAGGTAGGGCATGATTGGCCGCACGTCGCCGTCACAATCCGTGTACCAGAGGTCGATGCCGGCCGCAGCCAATTTGGCGTGGATGCGCTTGTAGCGCGGCATCACCACGTTCTTGAAGAACCTGACCGAGACGATGGGTCCGCTCTTGTAACAGATATCCTCCCAACCCGACGCGAAGTCGAAATCGATGCGCCCCAGCACCTGATCGAGGAAGTCCTCGACCATCACGCACGCCGTTTCCACCATATCCTCGACCATCGCCGGGTAGTCGTAGATCGCATAGGCCAGCCCCTCGAAGGTCAGCATGTCGCGAATCTTGCCGATCATCGAGCCGCAGTGAACGCCCAGCGGGTAGTCCCGGTGGCTGGGATGGAGCGTCTTGAGCAACTGGACGTCCACCTTGCGGGCCGGATCATCGCGGCGAAACCGCTCCTCTTTAACCTTCTCCCAATCGGCCGGCGTCTGGATGCTGGACTTGATGAAGTGGGGGATGGTGTCGTGACCGTCTTTCGGCACTTCTGCCAGCAGCCCGTCGGCGTTAACGATGATCTTCGTGGTCTCAGTCTCGTTCACCACGACACTCTCGAATGCCGGGCTGAGCCAGATGCGTCCGCCGACCGCATGGATGCGATCGAAGCTGAAGAAGATGTCGGCTTCGGCATTGTTGCGGATGCCGTTCTCATAGAAGAGGGGCCACTCGGTGAAATTCTCGTTCCAGTAGCCGAACTCCATGTTGAAGCAGCGGTCGACCGGGGCGTAGTGCATCTGTCGCACAAAGCGTTCCCGATCGGTCATAACGCCGGGCCACTTGGGCCGGATAGGGGTGATGGGCATCGGTGTCTCCTGCGGCGGCGGACCGCCTTAGCAATGGGTTCGAAGCGGCATGTTAGCGCGATCGGGCGAATCTGGCAAACCCTTCCTGCGCCATCGCAGCCGATCGCGACACCGCCTTCAGCTTTACGATCCCTGTTCCGATGGATGACGGCAGCCAGGAAGTGTTTCGGGGCTATCGTATCCAGTACAATACCGCACGCGGCCCCGCCAAGGGTGGAATTCGCTACCACGCCAACGAGACCGTCGATACGGTGCGTGCGCTCTCGGCGTGGATGACTTGGAAGACCGCGCTGATGGACTTGCCTCTCGGCGGCGGCAAGGGCGGTGTCGTCTGCGACCCCCGCACGCTGTCGCAGGGCGAATCGGAGCGGCTGAGCCGGGCGGCTGAGCCGGGCGGCTGAGCCGGGCGGCTGAGCCGGCGATATCTGCGCAAGGCGGCTCAGGGGTTGTCGGCCCGAATCGCGACGTGCCAGCGCCAGATGTCTACACCAACCCGCAAAAACGCGGGCGGAGTTGCGGTCAGCTACTTCGAGCAGCTTCAGAACGCGTACAACTTCTGCTGGACGCTGGACGACGTACCAGGGCGGCTGGACGCAAGGATGACAGAAGCCTTTCCGCTCGGTGCATGCGATGGCCCAGTCGCAGCGTGTCCATAACCGCCTGGCTGCCTATCTGGTCGCCGTGAGACGCGTGGCTGAGGCAGTGGCTCTGCGGGGCTGGGTGCGCTAACAGAGCGCGTCGAAGCGGCCCGGTTCTGCCGGCTGCGACGGCAGCCGAAACACGCCCGAACAAGAAGCCTCCGCGCTCGCCTGCGCGGTGGCTTCTGCATTCTTTGGCAGGCGTAATCGTGGGGTCCAGGAGAACTTCCGGCTCGCTTTTCTTAAGCCGATTTGACATTGACCTCAACCTCTGCTATAAGCAGCGCTACAGAAGCGATCATCTGAGCCAGATGGCCCCCGACGCCGCACCGCCGCGCATCTGTGTCCTCGTCGCGACACATCGGTTCGATTCTGCCGTTGCATCTTGACGGTCTCAAACTGCCACGGACGTCGTCGTCCAGAGAGCAATCGAAGAAGAGCCCCCTTCGCGTACTGACCCGCGAAGGCGGCCTTTTT
>CAYRFV010000127.1:0-15005 GCA_964423545.1 uncultured Anaerolineales bacterium
TCGGCGTGAGGGGCGCCGGTTCACCGATGATCCTTCTACCCAGTTCGCACGACGCCAGCAGGTGAAGCTGCTCGGTCAGGCGTCGATTCTGGATATCCATGAACTCGTCAGTGGATAGGTCGAAGAATCCACAGTACCGTTGCCAGAACTCATCACGGCGGCCTTGTCTGAGTAGTTCAACTGCGCTGGTCATCATGAGCATCCTTTCTGGTTAAGGCGGCAGGGACGCAGTCGAGCGGGCATTACGAGTTCACCCGTGCCCTTATCAACAGACCTTTGGGATAGAAGTTTCGCCGTCCCGGGATCTCGACGATCGTGATATCGGTGAAGTCCTCGTCGGACAAGTATGTGCGCCATTCCGGGGCGGTGCGCAAGTTGTGAATGGCATCCATCTCGGCGCGGATGCGTGTGCGGCTGTAGGCCAGGCCGAAAAAGAGAAACATGAATGCCAGGCCCAGCTTGCCGCGCGACGATCGCCAGACGGACGCCGCGCCGACGTCGGCCATGAGCAGCCAGCCGCCCGGGCTGAGCACGCGCTTCATCTGGTGCACCAGCTGGTTCGCATGCATGTGATGCATTCCCAGACCGCAGGTCACTACGTCGAATGCGCCGGGGCCGAACGGCATGACCATGCCCGATCCGCAGACCAAGCGAATCTGCGCCGACCGATCCGTCGACTTGACACTCTCCCGGCCCTGAGCGAGCATGGCGGGCGTGATGTCGAGCCCGACCACATGGGCAATCCCGGGCGCCCGCCGAACGATTTGCAGCGGGATCATCGCCGTGCCGGTCGCCACATCGAGGACGCGCGCGCCGTCGTTGAGAGGAATGATGTCGAGGAAGCGGTCGACAAACTCGCGATAACCGATGCCCCACAGGAGGCGAAGCTCATGATCCATGGTCGCTTCATAGCGGGGCGCGAGTTCCGTGAACGCATCCAGGACCACCTCCGGCCTGACGCCGCCGGCCTCAGCCGCCGGCGCTGCGGCCCTTCGAGGCCTGACTTTGATGAGCCGGGCAGCCGGTCGGAACAGGTCGGAGAACGTCACGGCGCTAAGCTCCTTGCCGATTGTCTCCTCCTCACCGATTGCAAGTTGGCAACGCCACAGGCCGGGGCTCATCGCAGGCGCCCGGATCGCAACCAGCAACGTCGAGCAGTCGGCGCGCATTCGCGGTCGAATCCCTCACTGCAAACGCACCGTGTGCCGGTTCGATACGCCTGTGAGCCATATTCCAATTCTGGATGCAGAACATACACCAGGTTGCCCGGATGTGCAAATCGCACTATGTCTGTAATGCAGTCTGTAATACATTATGCTTAATATTAAAGTTCATTAAAAACATATGTATTAACTTGACAAATCGCCAGACCTACAATAAAATACTGCTATGCCACACGTCTGCGTTCCACCACGCAGGGCATGCGCTTCATCTATATGCATATGGGAGGGATCAATGAAAAGGCTTCTTCCGTTGTTCTGCATCCTGATCCTCGTGTTTGCGCCGGCCGGCGCGGCCTCGGCTGAACCACCGCAGCCTGATGTCTTTTCGACCACCGGCTACACGACTAACCTTGCTCCGATACCTGTGGGACCGACTTCGCTGCCCACTGAATTCGAAATCCTGGCGCCGAGTCTCTATGCGAAGTTTCACATCAAGGCGCAGGGCGGGCCGGCCGTCGACAATGATGCTCAGTGCAGCGCCATCTACGGAGTTCCCACCTGCTCAGCTCTCTGCATCGGTTTCGGCGTCCCGTCATGTGGCGCGGCGGGCTTCTTCGACGGATCATTCACGTTCGATGAGTGGGGGATCGTCGACCTCATAACTTATGCAGGCGCTAACCACGGGCTCCTGGACATCACGACATCGGCCGGAGTGGCCAAAGCACGCTTCGGAGGGAACGCCTCGCTCACGGGGGTCAGCGGCAGCTTCAGCTTCCTCAAGGGCAGCGGAGACTATCACAACCTCAAAGGCGGGGGCACGTATGCAGGCGGCGCCGGGTTGGTCTTCAGGGTAGACTATGCGCCGTGCGGCGGCAAGGGCGGTCCGGCGTGCCCGGCCAGCCGCTGCGCCGTCTTCGGGGATGATCTGAAGATGGGGAACAGCAAGGCGGAATGGCGAATCGACAACGAAGGCGAGCAGACGACCACGCTCAACACGCTGTTCATCTATTGGCCGTCGGAGAATGGCGACTTGCAGAAGGTGAGGCTGGGCGGCAAGGTTCTCTGGGACGGCTCGAAGCCGGCCCCTGCCGTCGAACTCATGCTGGACACCGATGCCGGGAACCGTGAGATCAAAGCCGGCAAGTCCGAGAAACTAACGCTGGAATTCGCCAACAAGAAGATCAGCCAGGAAGCCAGCGACTATACGATCCTGGCCAGCTTCGACGGAGCTTGCGCAGTGCCCTTCGTGGCTTTCCAGGGCATCCCTTGATCGCATCGCTTTGCATCCGTCCGGGCTGCTTGCAGCTCGCTCTGGGCGGGTCGCTTCGGAGCGCGCGGTGAGCGGTCGCACAACACGCCGGGATTTGCGCAGGGTCCCGGCGTGTCGCTATGCCGCGATCACGGTCTGCCGCACGATCTGCGGATCGCTGAACACGTCCTCCACATCTACGGCTTTGGTTGAAAAGCTCCAGACCACAGCCCCTTCGGGACCTGCCTGGAACCAGTGCAGCGTGTTCGGGGGGAAAGTCACCTGATCTCCGGCGCGGAGCAGCGTCTCGCACCAGACGGTGAAGGCGCGGCGGCGGTGGGCAGGCGGCCGGCCCAACGGCTTCGGCGCCGGCTCGCCGGGACCATAGACGTACAGCTCGCCCCACGCGCAGCGAAGCGTCTCTTCCTTGCCCTCATAGGCGCCCAAGCGGGGGTGCGCGTGCTCCGGCAGCGTCTGTCCGGGCGTCAGCGCCAGCAGTTTCGCCGCGATCTTGTCGGTGTTCACCAGTGTCAGGATCTGCGCGCCGCTGCTCGCCAACTCGCCTAACCCGAAGTCAGCAACCTCGATTGCCGCCAGCTCACCGGGTCGGAAGGCCAGTCCCGTCCGCTCAAGCAGTTCGGCTGCTCGCGCCTGGGCCTGCCGATATTCGGCTTGTGTGATCATGGCTTTGGCTCCGCAGGCCGCGCGCATCCCAACAGGCTGCGCACCTCGGCGGGCGTGGCCGGCTCGCGTCCGAGCTCGCGGCCCATGCGCACCAGTCGCTCGATCAACTGCGCATTGCTCGTCGCCAGCTCGCCGGGACGATAGTCGGGATGGTCCTCGAACCCGGCGCGCACATGTCCCCCCAGGTTCAGGGCCAGGACCGACATGCGCAGGTCGCTCCCGCCGTGGCCCACCACACCCCAAAGTGACCCGATGGGGAGAGATCGAGGCCCGGCACACCCTGGGCCATGTAGGGCGGAATGCCTGGCGCCACTGTGACGAAAAGTTTGTCTGTCATGTCCTCAACTGGTCTCCGAAGTGGGGTCGGCCAGCCAACTCTTGCGGCGGTCCGCCTGAACCGCGCGCCGGGCTTCGCCGATCAGCTTGGCCAGGCTGCGAGAGCAGCGGAGGATGCGCCCGGGCGGCGCATAGCCTTGGGGCAACGGCGTGGGGCATCGATTAAGCTGTTCGTTGAAACACGGCGCCACGCGCTCAATCAGCGCGCGTTCGGCGGCATCCAGGTCGTGCCCGACGCTGGCGAAGGCGGCGGAGCGGGAATCGTGCAGCTCGACGATGAATCGCATCGAGGTGGGCCAGTTGCACAGGATGAAGCGGCCCAGCACCGAGCGGCCCTTGAAGCCATCCACGATATGCTGCCACACCTGATCGAACGCGGCGTAGGACTGTCCCACATAGAAAACAACCGCTTCGTCTCGGCACAGGTACAGATCGTGAGATCGCCATCCGGAAGGGCAGCGCTGTTCTGTGAGCAGGAATTCCTTGACCGGTACGACGATGGGTTCGTTGGCCGCCGGACTATCCACCCTGTACATGCCCCCTCTCCTGAGGATACCGGCCAACTCATGGCCGGCGTCCGCCTGCCTGCAGGCCGCCTGCGTCGGCTGATTCGGGGCGGCGAAGGCCGACCTGTCCGCTGCGGCAGCGACCCTGGTCGCCCACAGCGAAGACGCGACTGGCGCGCTAGACCCAACCCCGTTCGACATGATCAGCCCGGCGAAAAAGACCTCTTTCCGCTTCCGTCCAGCGATCACGAGCGGCTTCACAGACCAGAGATCGAGATAGCGTTCGGTGTCGGTCTTCGGAACCAGGGGCGGCCGATAGGCCTTGAGCAGCGGTCTGATCGCCGCGAAAACCGCCTGGGGGTCTCCCACGAGAGCCCCTCTCCTTTCATTGCTACAGCAGCGCGCGAAACAACTGGCGGTATGCCCGTCCCGGATCCCCCTCCTGAATCATCGCCTCCAGCCTCGCCATCCCGATCTTGTCCACCAACTGGTCGGCGATTTTCACCGCCTCGATGGAGGTCTGCATCCCCTCGGCGATGTCGCCGTCGCGCACGATCACATCGTAGGAGAACCAGCCATCCCACTTCAGCCGGCGCAGGTAGAACATCACCTCGATCAGGTCCCAGAAGTTCACCGTACCCGGCATCATGTCCCAGTCCCACTCGCGTGCGTTGTCGTTGAAGTGAACATAAAAGAGCTTGCCCGCCAGCGCGGCCAGGCTGAGCGCCTCGGCCGGGGTCTCCTTGACCACCAGCGCGTGCCCCACATCCATCGTCACGCCCACGTTCGGCAGACCGATTCGCTCGACCATGTAGAGGGACCGGCCCATGTCGGAGAGAACGTTGGCATTGCGCGACTCGTTCAGCTTGTACTCCAGGCTGACACGAATCTCCGGACGGTGGCGGGCGCCCTCTCGGATGCATTCCTCCATCCAGCCCCACTGCTTGAGGTAGTCCACCTCGA
Organism: uncultured Anaerolineales bacterium; assembly: GCA_964423545.1. Taxonomy (GTDB): domain Bacteria; phylum Chloroflexota; class Anaerolineae; order CG2-30-64-16; family CG2-30-64-16; genus JALOOE01. Next base: position 4,902 of record CAYRFV010000127.1, read on the forward strand.
AGCTGTAGTTGTGGCCGTCGATCAGCGGGCAGCACGAGATCATAGCGGCGCCGAACTCGACTGCCAGATCCATCGCCACCCGCATTTCCTCGACGGCCTGGCGTCGAAGCTCGGGGTCGGGGTTGGTGAACGAGCCGCGCTGCCAGCGTTTTTCCTGCTTGACATTCAGATTGACCGCCGAGATCGTCAGTCCGCTCTCCTTGATGATGCGGATCGTCTCCACCATATTCCTGAACTCGGACGGGTAGACGATCTCGATGCCGTCAGCCTGTGTCACCTGCTTCGCCAGGTCCAGCCGGCCTGCCAGATCGCGTGCGCTCTGGTATTCGTGGAAGCGGTCGGCCACGCGGCCCATCATGCCGACCATCAGCGCGTGTTTGATTGCCATGGATGCACGATCCTCTGGTTGGTTGTGGATGAACCAGGTCGGTCGCCTGGACCCTCATCCTGGCCCTCTCCTGCGCGGGGAGAGGGGAGGGAGCCTCCCGCCGCTCTCCCGGCTCGACCTTCACCTCTCGCCTTCGCCGGGTGAGGGCTGGAGCGCCTCGCCCCTGCGGGGAGCGGGTCCGCCAATACCTCGCCGGGAACGGGCTTGCCTGGGGCGCTTCGCCCTGTAGGGGCGAGGTTGGGTCAGGGGGCGTGCCCAGGATCAAGCCCCCGTCACCTCCTTCAGCAGCGTGAAGAACCCTCGCTTTCGTTCCGAGCTCAGGCCCCAGTTCACCGGCACGCTCTGGTACCCTTCGCTGAAATCGGTCTCGCCCTTCATCCTGTAATCGAAGTAGCCCCAGCCGGCATACTGGCTGATTGCGGCGACCATGTTGTTCATCGGCCGGTCGAAGTGAAAATGATCATCCTCGTTGAACAAGATCGGCATCGGGCGGTAACCTGCGACCTGGCGAGTCTGCTGCACCATCTCAATGATGCGCGCCGGATCGGTCACGCCGTTGCCGTGGATCAGGAGGAAGTCGGCGGTCTGCACCACGTTCGGCAGGGGCACGAAGTTACCCCCGTAGCTCGTGCTGACCAGCAGCCTCCGATCGCCTTGCACCCGCGCCTTCACTCGCTCGATCAGCTCGTGCACGCGTCCGGGCTTGAGGATCTCGTGGGAGTAACGCGCCACGTTGCATTCGTTGTCTACTTCAATGATGACATTGCGATAGCCCTGGTCGAAGACCCAATCCACGGCGTTGTCCACTGCGCGCACGATTGCCGCCTCGTTGGCCAGCCGGTGGTCCTGGCCAAAGTAGAAGAGGCCGAGGATGGCGACCATCCCCAGATCGTCAGCGCGGTCGAGGATTTGCGCCAGTCGCGCCATGTAGGCGGGCCGCAGGTCGCCCTGTGCCGTGATCGCCGAGTTGTGCCACGGCTGCTCTTCGGAATAGCCCTGTGGGCTGCCGCCCTGCAGATTGATCGTGAAGGCGATCAATCCGTGCGCCCGCCACGCAGCCATGGCCGCAATGAACTCGGCCGTGTTGCGGTCGGCATCCCAGCGCCCGGTGTCCCCATAAGCCCATAGACCGACTGTCGCCGGGTTCAGGTCGTCGAAGATCCCCTGCACCATGCGCGAGTTCATCAGCAGGCCCTCGATCTTATGACCGTGCCAGGTGCGGCCTCGATAGGTCGGCTCGCCGTTGATGCAGAACTGCTCGCCCCTGATGCTCACGTGAGTGGAACGCTGTTTCATGGCAGCCTCTTCTCCCACACCAGCCAGCCCGGCAAGCGCCGGTAGCCCAGAAGCTCGTTGAGCCGCAAGATGGGCGGATTGACGGTGTCGTTGTGTGTTCGCGCCTCGGCATAGCCGCGTGCCTTAAGAAAGCGGAACGACAGCAGCTTCAGCGCCAATGCCAGCCCCCGGCGCCGGTGCTCCGGCAGGATGTAGGTGGCGTTCGTGATCGGCGGGCCGTCCGGAGGCGTCGAGACGGCTGTCATCCCGACATAGGTCTCACCCTGTTGGGCGATGAAGATCGCAGCGGGGTCGGAGGTGGGCCCTTCCAGCGTGGATTGGGCAAAGTCGTTGAAGGTCAGGCGAATGTGGACATCGCCCGGCAACGGCACTTCGGGCGAGACGCGATCCGCGACTGCGAAGAGCGCCCGATCGGCATCGGTGCGAGCGGAGCGTTCTTCCGCCAACGTGGTGAGCGTGTAGCCGCCTTCGCGCACACGGTCGAAGACCCCGGCGAAGGGCGTCTCGTCGAAGGCAGTCAGGTCGAGCTTCTGCTCGAACCGAATGCCGATGTTGGCATACTCTGCGCTCGACAGGAAGCGGATGCTGTCCGCGAAGTCCTCTCGGCAATCCGGCGCGTGGAGGCGCGTCGCTCCCTTTGCGACGGCAAACGGTTCCAGGCGCGTCATCAGCGCCCGGCCGGCCCCGCGATGACGCCACTGTGGGGCCACCACGGCATAGAGCGTGTACACGCCCGGCGCGTCCAGCCAGTATGGCTTCATGCACTGGCCGAAGCCGACGAACGCGCCCGATTCTGTCTCGACTGCCAGGCGCAGCCGGGGGTTATCCGCCGGGTAGACGCGCTCCCAATGCTCCTGCTCCTCGAGCGTCGTCGGCTCATCGGGATACGTTGCATTGAGCACGGCAGTGAGTTGGGCGAGGTCGTCGGGACGAAACTCGCGCAAGCGGAAGTCGGCAGGCGGGCTCAACCTGTTGGTCATGGTGTATCCGTGGCCTTCCGAGCGACAACTCGCCGCACGGCATCGGCGATGTGACGAGACGACATGCCGTATTTCTCCAGCAGCGCCAGGTACGGCCCGGATTCGGTGAAAGTGTCGCGCACACCGATCCGCTGCATCGGGATCGGAAGGTATTCCACCAGGACCTCCGCGACAGCGCTGCCCAGGCCGCCGAAGATGACATTGCTCTCGGCGGTGACGACCGCTCCCGTCTCACGCGCTGCTGCCAGGATGCACTCGATGTCCAGCGGCTTCAGTGTGTGACAGTCGATCACCCGGACGCTCAGCCCCTCGTCAGCCAGCCGGGCCGCCGCGACCAGCGCATGCGCCACCAGGTCGCGCAGCGCAACGATTGTGGCATCCCGGCCCTCGCGCACGACCACCGCGCGGCCGATCTCCAGCGGAAAGTCCGGCCCGTAGAGCGTCGGGACGGGGTCGCGGGTGAAGCTCAGATAGACCGGACCCTCGTAGGCTGCCGCAGCAAAGACCGCCAGCCTGGCGCTTACCGGGTCCGCAGGCGCAATCACGGTCGAGTTGGCAAGGGCGCGCAGCAGCGAGAGGTCCTCCTGCGCCTGGTGCGTCACACCGTCCGGCCCAGGCGTGATGCCGCCGTGCGAGGCCGCGATCTTGACATTCAGCCGGGGGTAGTGGATGCTGTTGCGCACCTGGTCGAGCGCGCGCAGCGAGGCGAACACCGCATAGGTGGAGGCAAAGGGAATCAGTCCCGTGGTCGCCATCCCCGCGGCTGCAGCCATCATGTTCTGTTCGGCGATGCCGAAGTTGAAGGAGCGGTTCGGAAAACGTGCGGCGAAGTCATTCGTGCGCATCGATTTCGACACGTCCGCATCCAGCACGACCACGTTGGGGTTGCGCTCGCCCAGCTCCACGATGGCGCCGGCGTAGGCGTAGCGCGTCGCCTGCAGCGGTGCGCCCGCAAAGGGCCGGTCGCTCGCCAGCGTGGCGACGACTTCCGGCAGCACCCAGCGATAGTAGCCGGCCCGATCGCTCATCGCAGCCCTCCCGCGATTTCAGCCCACGCGACCTGTGCCTGCGCATCGTCCGGCGCGGCGCCATGCCAGGCCGGCGCATTCTCCATGAAAGACACCCCGCGGCCCTTGATCGTCTTGGCGATGATGACCGTCGGCGTTCCTCGGACCGTCTTCACCGACTCCAAAGCAGGGACGATCTGCTCCATCTTATGGCCGTCGATCTCGATCACGCGCCATCGGAACGCGCGCCATTTGTCAGCCAGCGGCTCCACCGGCATGATCTCGTCCGTGAACGTATCGTTCTGGATGCCGTTGTTGTCCACAATGACGGTGAAGTTGTCCAGCTGCCAGCGCGGGGCTGCCAGCGCTGCCTCCCACACGGCGCCTTCCTGCGATTCGCCGTCACCGATCATGACGTATACATGGTAGTCCTGGCCGTGCAGTTTTCCGGCTAACGCCATCCCCAGCCCTGCGCAGATTCCCTGGCCGAGGGAGCCGACCGTCATATCCACGCCCGGCGTCTTGTTCATATCAGCATGGCCCTGCAAGATGCTGTCCAGCTTGCGCAGCGTCGCCAGGTGCGCCCGATCGAAGAAACCGCGCTCGGCCAGCGCCGCATACCAGACCGGACACGCGTGCCCTTTCGACAGGATGAAGCGGTCGCGATCGGGCCAACGCGGATGGGCCGGATCGAGGCGCATGATTCGGAAGTAGAGCGCGGTGACGATATCGGCCGCGGAGAGGGAGCCGCCCGGGTGGCCGGCCTGCGCCGCGTGGATCATGGTGATGATGTCGCGACGGATGACCTGCGCCAGCTCCTTCAGCTCGTCGATGGATGGGACGGCGGGCGTCGTCGTCGCTGGAGTGACTTCGAGCATGGCTTCCTCATACGATCGGCCAGGGCGCCCTGCAGATGGGGTCAGCCCCGGCCGGGAATTGCCGATTCGCATGGCACATCGGTCTGGCACAGGCCGCAACCGTAGCCCTCGAAGCCGAATTGCGCCCGTACGTAGGGTCGCGTGGCCGAGACATAGTCGCTGCACTTGCGCTTGTTATGACCCGTCACCGCCAGGGCGCCGGCCGGGCAGCGCGCAATGCACTCGCCGCACGAGCCGTCTGCGAAGAAGCTGCAGTACGCGCGAGGGTGGGTATAGGGTCGCTGCGTGGGTGGAAGGGGAATGCGAGCCACCACCGATCCGATCCGCACGGCCTTCCCCGCCGGCGTGATCAGGCCGTCACAGAGGCCAAAGGTGCCCAGGCCGGCGGCATACGCGGCATGGCGTTCCGACCAGGTTGAGGAATAGACGAACTGCGCCGAGTCGACCCTTGCCCACTGGGGCGACAGCTGCGGCGCGACCGCCAGGCGCCCCTGCGCGTTCAGCATCTCGGCCGCATGCCCGCGCAGTCGCAGATTGAACTCCTCGCCGAAGATGCGTGAGCGGGCCCAGCGCTCGGAAGGATAGCGGGTCTCACGGCGGTTGTCGGCCCTGGTCTGCGCCGTCTGCGGCAGGATCCAGACGATGACAGACAGCTCCTCTGCCTCGACTGCGATCCCAGGGAAGGCCAGGGCGAAGACTTCGGCTGGCGTCCAATGCTCCGGGCCGACGCAGCTCTTGTACTCCAGCCACAATGGATCGGACCCGGCTGCAACCCCGACCAACGGCTCAGCCCACGCGCGTTCTCCTCCGGGATGGCTCAGGCTGTTCTCAGGCCCGGCGCAGTAGTCTTTGATCAGGGAGCTGACCCAGATCGAGAGGGAGTCGTCCATCTCCACCGCTTTCTATCTCGCTATCTGGCAGGCAGCACGGAGGCGGAGCGTAGTCCAGGGAAAGATCGACGCGCCGCCGCACCTCGTCCTTGCAGTCTTCGATATGCGGCGCCGATCAACTCCGGCCCTGCGCTTTGCGCCACGCCTCGTATTCCACCTGCGCCTCTTCCGACAGCGGGTAGTACTTGCGCAGGTGGCCGCCCTGGCTCAGCCGCAGCTTGGTGAACTCCTCCCACTCGCGATGCTCGCTGGCGCGCTTGAGCAGGTCGGGCGCCAGCTTGATCGGCACCACGACCGCACCATCGTCATCCGCCACGATGATGTCGCCCGGCATCACCAGCACGCCGCCGCACGCAATCGGGACGTTGACGGCAAACGGGAAGATGTTCGTCTGCGTGTGGTAGTTGGGCGTCACCCCGCGCAGCCAGAGGGGCACGTTGAGCAGCTTGACGTGCGGATAATCTCGAACGCATCCGTCGATCACGACGCCAGCTCCGCCGCGGCCCTTGAAGAAGGTCAGCATCATCTCCCCGAAGATGCCGCTGGTCATGTCGCCGCGCGCGTCGACCACCACGATGTCGCCCGGCTGAGTGTGATAGAGGACGTGGCGATGCAGCTGCGTCTCCGGGTCGACGTATTCGCCTTCATGGTATAGATCTTCCCGCTTGGGCATGCACTGGAGCGTCAACGCCGGCCCGACGACCGAGTGGCCCGGCGACCAGGCGACCGGCCCCTGGATGTGCGGGCTGCGAATGCCCAGCCGATGCAGTTCGCCACTGGCGGTGGCGCTGCCGATGTGCGATAAGCCCTCGATCAATTCTTTCGGTGGGCGCACGATGTCCGGTGTGGTGAACATGGCATGACCTCGATGCAGGCGGAATCCCGTGGAGTCAGGCGCCCAACAAGGCGCGAGCGATGGCATCCCATTCCGCGTCGAATGGGCCGGATGCGACCGGCTTGCCGGCGCGAGCATACCAATACGAGGCGTTCGATAGGTCGGGCTCCTTTCGATGGAGGTAGGCATGCACCCATGCCGCCTCGCGATCGCCGTACTGCTGCACGATGCGGTGGCCGCGATCCCAGTCGCCGTGCGCCTCCCACCACAGTCCCTGCAGCGGCGGCGTCAGCTCGGCGGGCGGCGCCGCAAGCGCCAGCGACTCCTTCAGCTCTTGTATGTTCATGGCCATCCCTTTCTCCTGTCATCGGCTGGGTATGCGTGTGCGGCCGGAAGTGTGGTTGCGAGTCACGCCAGGTAAATCTCCGGTCGTCTGTCTCTGAGATGCGCTGACGCTCCAGACCGGACTCGGTCCACCTCGGCGAGATCGATCGCACTGACCGCAAAGCTCACGGCGTCGTGCTCTTCGTTGCAGACCACTTGACCGGTCGGATCTGTCAACAGCGCTTGCCGGGGATGCGTGAACGCGATGAAGAGCTCGCTCTCATACGAACGCGTCTGCATCATGTGCCGGTTCCTCTCATCGTGCATCCCGTAAGTGGGGTTGAAGATGATGCGGGCGCCCTGGATCGCCAGCGTTCGAACGGTCTCGGGCCACCGCCGATCTGCGCAGATCATGACGCCGAAAGGTCCGAAGTCGGAGCCGAAGACAGGCAGCGATGAACCGGGGGTGTATTTCAAGTCATGGGTCTGGCAGTGCACCTTGTCATAGACACCGGCAAGCTCGCCGCGCCGATCCAGGATGAGGGCGCTGTTGAAGAGCCCAGCTTCGTCCCGACGGCTGCATCCCAGCACGAACCAGGCGGATGCCTGCCGGGTCCACGACGCGACGTCCCGCACATAGCGGCTTTCAGCCGGCTCAATCGCGTAGCCGTCAAGCTTCTCCCGCGTGATCCACGTTTCCGTGCAGATGTAGCCGTCCAGGAAGCATTCAGGCGTGATGACGACATCCACGCCGCATGCCTCGACCTGGCGCAGCGCACCCATCAGCCGTTCGTGGTTGGCGGCCAGATTTCCCTTCTCTGGGACGATCTTGATCTGAGCGACACGGATTTGGGCGCCCATCGCGGCTCCTGTGCGTCCGGATGTGGCGAGGGATGGACGCGTCGGCTATGCTACACCAGACTGGGGTTTTTGTCGAGCAATCGTTCGACCGCGCGGACGCAGGGCGCAGGCGCACGGTGCGCGGCGCACCGTGCGATTCGCGCGGTTGCCAGCCCTCCGAATCGGTTGTACAATCCTGATCAGTTCGGTGGTTCCAGTACGACTTCCCCGGCGTGCTTACCGGTCCACCGGCTCAGGATCGTGCGGGGTGAGGTGGCGATGGAGCCGAGCTTTTTCGAGCGAGTGTACCGCGTCGTCCGGCAGATTCCGGCAGGCAAGGTTGCCAGCTACGGCCAGATCGCCGCGCTATTGGGACATCCGCAGGCGGCGCGCACCGTGGGATGGGCGTTAAGCGCGCTCACCGCGGAGCGTGCGGCCGAGGTGCCGTGGCAGCGCGTGATCAACAGCGCGGGCCGCATCAGCATCTCGCGCGCCGACCTGAGCGCGGACGTTCAGCGCGCACTGCTGGTGACCGAGGGGATCGAATTCGATGAGCGCGAACACGTGGACCTGCGCCGCTTCGGCTGGTCAGGGCTGGAGTGGCACGAGGTTGAGGCGCTGTGGGGGAGACCGGATGCGTGAAAAGGGGGCGCGCGGCCAACGCCCCCGTTGCATGCCCTCAGCAGGACTTGCAGGAATCGAACATTTGAGCTATTATTGGTCTGCGGCATGATCCCGGAGGGTATCCTATGCGTGAAGTCACCATTGCCCTGGCGCAGATGGCGCCGGTCTTGAACGACAACGAGGAGAACCTGCGCCGGATGGCGGCCACCATCCAGCGCATCTGCAGTGAGCAGCCCACCAACCTGATTGTCTTCCCCGAGCTCGCAGTGTCCGGCTACGAGTGCGGCTTGAGTTTTACGCGTCTGGCTGAGCGCGTGCCGGGCCACGCCGTGTCGTTCCTGGCAGGGAAGGCGGCCGAGTTCAGCGTGCACGTCGCGTTCGGCATGCCGGTCAAGGAGAAGGTCGAAAGCATCCTGTTCAATGCGGCGGTGCTGATCGGTCCGGACGGCGAGTTGGTCGGCGACTACCGCAAGCTGCACCTGCGCGGCGAGGAAAAGCTGGCGTTCCGGCCCGGCTACCGGCTGCCGGTTTTCGAGGCGGAGTTCGGCAACGTCGGCGTGCTGATCGGATGGGATCTTGCATTCCCGGAGGTGGCGCGCAGTCTGGTGCTGGACGGCGCGGACCTGGTGGTTGCGTGCGCGGCTTGGGAGGCTTCGCATATCGAGGAGTGGCGCGCCTTCACGGTTGCACGCGCCTGCGAAAACGCTGTCTTCATCGCAGCGGCCAACCGTGTGGGCCAGGAGCCGAGCTACACCTTCGGCGGCGAGTCGATGCTCATCGGCCCGCGCGGCGAGGTTCACACAGCGCTGGACGAGGCGATTGAAGGCTATGCCGTCGCGACGGTCGATCTCGACGAGATACGCCGGGCGCGCGAGGAGTATCAGATTCTCCAGGCCCGCCAGCCCGCAGCGTATCGCGCGCTGGTGCGGAAGTATTAGCGAAAGGGCGCTTCATGCATATCATTGATCTTCGCAGCGATACCATCACCAGGCCCACCCCCGCCATGCGCCGGGCTATGGCCGAAGCCGAAGTGGGCGACGACGTTTTCGGCGACGACCCGACCGTGAAGCGGCTGGAGGAGATGGCCGCCGACCGGCTGGGAAAGGAAGCCGCGCTCTACGTCGCTTCCGGCACCATGGGCAACCTGGTCAGTCTGCTGGCGCAGTGCGGCCGGGGAGATGAGGTGATCGTCGGCGACCAGGCCCACACCTACGTCTACGAGCAGGGCGGCATGGCCGCGCTGGGCGGCATCCACCCGCGCGTCCTGCGCAACCAGCCCGACGGCACGCTTGATCTGGCCGAGATCGCGGCGGCCCTGCGCGACCCCACTAACCCGCATTTCCCGAAATCTCGGCTTGTCACCGTGGAGAACACGCACAATCGCTGCGGCGGCGCGCCGCTGACCGCCGCATACATGGATGCGGTGGGCAAGCTGGCGCACGAGCACGGCCTGTTCTTTCATGTGGACGGCGCCCGCATCTTTAACGCCGCGATCGCGCTGGACGTGGATGTGCGGGCGCTGGCAGCCGCGGCCGATTCGGTGACCTTCTGCCTTAGCAAAGGTCTGGCCGCACCGGTGGGATCGGTGGTGTGCGGGAGCCGGCCGTTCATCGCGGAGGCGCGGCGGGCGCGCAAAGTGGTAGGCGGCGGGATGCGGCAGGTCGGCGTTATCGCAGCCGCGGGCATTGTCGCCTTGGAGCAGATGGTGGATCGTCTGGCCGAAGACCACGAGAACGCGCGTACGTTGGCTGCCGTCCTGGCCGAGCTGCCCGGCATCCTCGTGGAGGACGTGGCCGTGCGCACCAACATCGTCTACTTCAACGTGGAGCGGCCTGACATGGACGCCGCGCAGTTGGCGGCGCGGCTGAAGCAGCAGGGGGTCTGGATGCTGCCACTGGGTCCGAGGCGCATCCGGGCAGTGACCAACTACCATGTGACCGCGGACGACATTCAGGTCGCGCTCTCGGTCTTTCGCACGGTTCTGGCCTGACGTCTCGCCCCCTCGCGATCCGATCTGCCTTTCGAAACAACGAGCCGGGCAT
>CAYRFV010000128.1:0-14957 GCA_964423545.1 uncultured Anaerolineales bacterium
TGGGGCAGCATGAATGCTGACCTGGGCGTGAAGGTGGGCTACGCGGACATCTACAATTCGCGCGCGCTGGTCGAGATCGGCTGGGGCCACGGGTCCAGTCGACCTACCCTCTCCTACGGCACGCACTTCTTCCAGGACCTCGTTGAGGCGCACATCTATCCGTTGGCGATCTTTCCCGGCGAGCAGGGCAACCCGTTCCGCCAGTCGTTCTTCGACGAGGCGCCCAATGCGCTGCCGGCCCTCCTGCCCGACGACACGCGCCTGGCGGGCGTGGTCAAGGTGATCGACGTGTCGGCAACGACCGGCGGCCGGTCGCTGGAACTGGTGATGAGCGGCGAGGAGGGGCGGGCCCTGGCGTTCCTCACCTGAGGCGCGTGCGGCGATGATTCCGCAGGCAAGCTGTTCCGCGTCATTTGCAGGGGCCGCGCCTTCGGCTATACTGCGTGCGGCTGCGCTGCCCGATGGGCGCTGCAGCGTCATCAACTCTCATTGCTCACGGGCGTTGGGGCCCGCCTGCTTCGGAGGCTTTCGTGCAAGCTCTATCCCCTTCTCATTTCGACGATGTGGACCGGCTGTGCGCCAATGTGATTCGTGGCCTGGCCATGGACGGCGTGCAGCAGGCCGATTCGGGCCATCCCGGCATGCCGATGGGCATGGCCACGGTTGCCCACGTGCTGTGGACGCGCTTTCTGCGCTTCGACCCTACCGACCCGCAGTGGCCCGATCGCGACCGGTTCGTCCTGTCCGGCGGCCACGGTTCGATGCTGATCTACAGCCTGCTGCACCTGGCCGGCTACGACCTGCCAATGGAGCAGCTCAAGCAATTCCGCCAGCTCGGCAGCCTCACGCCAGGTCATCCGGAGTACGGCGTCACGCCGGGGGTCGAGACGACCACGGGGCCGCTGGGTCAGGGGTGCGCGGCCGCTGCCGGCATGGCGTTGACTGAGGCGTTCCTGGCGACGACCTTCAACCGGCCGGGCCTGCCGATCGTCGATCACGCCACGTATGTGTTTCTCGGCGACGGCGACCTGGAGGAGGGGATCAGTCACGAGGCGGCTTCGCTGGCAGGGCACCTGCGCCTGGGCAAGCTGGTCTATTTCTACGACGATAACGGCATCAGCATCGACGGCCCAACCGCGCTCTCGTACAGCGACAACGTGCCGCTCCGGTTCGAGGCGTATGGCTGGCATGTGCAGCAGGTGGACGCCTACGACATGCCCGGCATCGCGGCGGCCATCAGCGAGGCTCGGCGCGTGGCCGATCGGCCGTCGCTGATCATCTGTCGCTCGCACATCGCCTACGGCAGCCCCAACAAGCAGGATACGGCCGAGGCGCATGGCGCGCCGTTGGGCGAGGAGGAGGTGCGGCTGACCAAGCAGGCGCTGGGCCTGCCGCCCGACGAGCAGTTCTGGGCGCCGGACGCGGTCTATGGCCGCTATCGGCAGGCGGCGCAGGCAGGCATCGCGCAGCATCAGGCCTGGAACGAGCTGCGGGACCGCTACGCCGCGGCCGAGCCGGCGCTGGCGGCGACCTTCAACGCCGCGCTGGCCGGCGAGCTGCCGGCCGGCTGGGACGCCGCGCTGCCGACATGGGAGCCCGGCGCGAAAGTCTCCACGCGCGCGGCTTCGGGCAAGGTGCTCGACGTCCTGGCGTCGCGGCTGCCGACCCTCATCGGCGGGTCGGCCGACCTGACGCCGTCGAACAACACGCGGCCGAAGGACGCAGTCGACATCAAGCCGGGCGACTACGCGGGGCGCTACATTCGCTTCGGCGTGCGCGAGCACGGCATGGCCGGGATGCTGATCGGCGTGGCGGTGCACGGCGGCGTGATCCCCTACGGGGGCACCTTCCTGGTTTTCTCCGACTACATGCGCGGCGCGGTGCGCGTCTCCGCGATCATGAAAGCGCCGGTGATCTACGTCTGGACGCACGACAGCGTCGGGGTGGGCGAGGATGGGCCGACACATCAGCCGGTGGAGCACATGGCGGCGCTGCGCGCCATCCCCGACCTGGTGGTCATCCGGCCAGCAGACGCCAACGAGACGGCTGCGGCCTGGCGCTACGCACTTACCCGGCGCGACCGGCCGGTTGCGTTGCTGCTGACGCGGCAGAACGTGCCGGTGCTGCCGGGCACGAAAGAAGGCGGCCTCGACCAGCTGGCGCGGGGCGGCTACATCCTGGCCGATGCGCCGGGCGGTGCGCCGGAGGTGCTGCTGGTGGCGGCCGGGTCGGAGGTGGCGGTGGCATTGGCGGCGCAGGAGCGGCTGGCGGCGCAGGGGGTGGCCGCGCGCGTCGTGTCCATGCCGAGCTGGGAGCTGTTTGCGGCGCAAGACGCCGGCTACCGGGCCCAAGTGCTGCCGCCGCAGCTCACCGCTCGCGTCGCCGTCGAGGCCGGCGTCGCCCTCGGCTGGCAACGCTTTGCGGACACGAGCGTGAGCATCGACCGCTTCGGCGAGTCGGGCAAGGGGCCGGCTGTGATGGCGCACCTGGGGATCACCCCGGAGCATGTGGCGCAGCAGGCGCTGGCGGTGTTGGGAAGGTAATGCGATACGTGACGAGGGATGCGTAAGGCGCGCCCGATTTTTTGGGCCCCCTGACGCATGACTCATCGCACCTCGCAGCAAGGAGGCTGCCGATGCCACAGATGTGGACCCCCTGGCGGATGGCATACATCCGGCGCGAGAAACGTCCCGGCTGCATCTTCTGCGAGATGCTGGATGCCGCCGATGACCGCACCAATCTTATCCTGCATCGAGGCGAACTGGCCTTCCTGGTCCTGAACAAATACCCGTACAACAACGGGCACCTGATGGCGGTGCCCTACCGCCACGCGGACACGCTCGAAGCCCTCACCCCGGAAGAGGGCGCCGGCATGCTGGCGATGGTCTCGCTCGGCATCCGTGCGCTGCGCCGGAGCGCCAGCCCGCACGGCTTTAACGTCGGCATCAATATCGGCAAGGTGGCGGGCGCCGGGGTGCTCGACCACATCCATACCCACATTGTGCCGCGCTGGGAGGGTGACGCCAATTTCATGCCGGTGCTGGCCGACATCCGGCTGATCCCGCAGCATCTGGAGGAGACATACGATGAGATCAGAGCGGCGATCGGCGGGGTCCTGGCGGCGTCGGATGATCTTTGGGAGAACATCAGCCGTCTGCAGGGCCAGACGCTGTGCACGCTGGATCAGCGCAGGCGCTTCGAGGTCCTGGCTGTGACAGAGCAAAGCCTGATCATCAGGATACACGCAACGGGAAAAGAACGCCGGATCAGGCGCACGGAGATCGAAGGAGCGGCCAGGCTGCTGTTCAGCAAGGGGGAGATCACCCGAAAGGAGATCCGAGAAGGGTTCTCCGAAGCCAATCCGGCCTACGTAGCCGTGATCCTGGCAAATCTCGCTGGCGTGCAGCACACCGAAAGACCGGTCCGACTCTGGCGCACCGGATGAGGTCGATGTGCCATTCGTTTCAGTTGGCAGCGGCCGGCTGCACTACCAGCATCAGCGCAGCGCCCTGATCGCCAAGGCGCCTCCCCTCGTGCTCGTGCACGGTGCAGGCGGCAGCCTGATGCACTGGCCCGGCGAGCTCCGTCGCCTGCCCGACCACGAAGTCCTCGCGCTCGACCTGCCGGGGCATGGTCGATCCGGCGGGCGGGGGTGTTCCGATATCGGCGCCTATGCCGAAAGCGTGCGGGAGTTCGCCGAGGCGCTCGATCTGCCGGCCTTCGTGCTGGCCGGGCATTCGATGGGCGGGGCAATCGGACTGGAGTTTGCACTGCGCACCAGCGGACGACTGGCCGGGCTGGTGCTGGTGGCGACAGGCGCCAGGCTGCGCGTTGCGCCCGAGATGCTGCGCGGCATCGAGACCGACCCCAAGGCTGCGACGGCGCTGCTCGCAGCTATGGCGCTTGGCGTGGAAGCACACGGAGTGGGCCCAGATTCCAACCTGGAGCGGATCTATCTGCGCCGGCTGCGCGAAGTCGATCCGCACATCCTCGCAGGCGACTTCGCGGCGTGCGACGCATTCGACCGTCGGGTCGATGTGGCAAGGATCTCCGTTCCCACACTGGTGCTCTGCGGAGACGCCGATCGCATGACCCCGGTCAAGCACAGCCAATTCCTGGCGACAGAAATGCCCGGCGCCCGACTGATCGTCTTGCCGGGCGCCGGGCACATGGCGATGCTGGAGCCATCCGCGCGGCTCACCGTCGTGGATGCGGTCCGGCAGTTCGTCGATACGCTGCGCTGACGATCATCGCGGGCAATCTCGCCCCACGCGCCGCCGTGGTCGGTCATGCGGAGGGCAAGAGGTTATCTTGCCCTCCGCACCAGAGCGCGGACAGGCCTCTCGCACCTACCCGCCCAATTCCACCGCCAGCACATCGTAGTAGCTGCCGGCTCCGAAGCCGTCGAACAGCACGTGGTCCCCCGGTTTGAGGCTTGTCAGCTCGCGGAGAAACGCGATCATGTTCGACGCCGCGCTGACGTTGCCGAACTCGCTCAGCAGCCAGGGCATGGGGATGCAGATACCCTCCTTGCGCAACTGCTTCTCCTTGAGCTGGTTGATCTTGAGGTTAGCGTGGTGCACGATCGCCACCACGATGTCTTTGTCCGGCAGCCCCAATTGCGCCATCTGCGTTCGATAGGACTGGTATGCGGTGCGGACGGCCTCGACTCCGTTGCGCACGAACAGCTTGACCATGCTCATCGGTCCGGCCATGAGCACCGGGTCGGCCGGATCGGCGGGCTCATGCATCAGGCCGGCGATGCGAATGCTGTTCTCGCTGATCTCGGAGACCTCGATGAGCGACTGCCCCTCGATACGCTGGCGCGAATGCGGATAGGCCATCCGCACCTGCAGGGCGCCCTCTTCATCGTAAGCCTCGCGCGTCGTACCGGCCAGGAATCTCATCGTACGGCCGGGGATGAGGCCGAAGATGCCGGCCCCGTTGCCGAAAAGCTGAGCGGCCTGCGCGTCGCGCGCCTGCCGCAAGACGCGACTCAACCCTTCGATGCCGCCCACCAGTACTTTCTTGCCGTACAGGCGCTCGGCCAGATTGCGGCTGAGTCGCTGGTTGATGGGCAGCTCCGGGTTCAATGCCAGGTTCAGCGCGCCCACCGAACCATCACACGCCTTGTGAACGCTCACCTTGAGCGCGTCAGCCGGGATGCCGGCTTCGGTGGCGATGCGCTCCACAAACCCATCGGCGGCCGGGATGCTGATGCCGACCAGCACCGCCTCGACCTCGGATGGCGACCAGCCATTCACATCGGCGGCGGCGGCGAGCAGACGCGCACCCACCTTGACTTCGAGCTGAACATGCTCCTCGTCTGAGAGCCGGGGCAAGTGATGCCGGCTGAGAAATCCCAACTCCGACAGATTCAGGATGGCGGCCGAGGCCAGCGGATAGCCGAGGCGGTCTTCGACCAGTGCAGGCAGGTGCGCATTGTCATAGCTGGAGCCCCACGTCCCGTAGACTCCGGCGATTCCGATTGCCGGGTTGGATACACGCTCAATACCGAGCGGCACACCCGGACCGACGGGGATCTCTTCGACGCGCACGCGCGGCTCGTTGAAAAAAGAGATCGCACTCTCTGACGGGTGCTGCTGCGCTTCAGTCTCGTTCATGGCTTCCACCTACCTTCAAGGATTGCACGTAGCACCTATTACCATTGGAGTATAGCACAGAAGCGCCGAAACAGCCGCATACCATGCGGCCGCATGGTATGCGGGCGCATATCATGCGCCCGCATGCCGGCTTGGCGAGGTGGATCGGTCGGAGCATGCGTGGGCCCGCATGTCGCTGGGAGGGAGGCCGCAGTGCAGGCCGCAGTGCAGGCCGCAGTGCAGGCCCCGCAGTGCAGGCCGTCCAGCGCAGCGGCGCTATTCCAGGGCGGCCTCGGCCATGGCTACCACGTTGGCCGGCGGCACGTTGGGCAGCAGCGCCTCATGGCTGGGGCTGACGATGAGGCACGGCGCCAGCAGCTCCTTGACCCGGCGGACATCGGCCTTGATCTGCTCCGGCGCACCGTGGACGAGCAGATCCTGCGTATCGATGCCGCCCAAGAACGCAATGCGGCCCTTGAACTGCTGCGCCAGGTAGGCTGCGTCCATGTTGCGGGCGAGCGCCTGGAGGGGATGGAGACACTCCACGCCGGCGTCGATCAGCCGGTCGATGACGCGGTAGATCGAGCCACACGAATGCAGGATGACCTGGTAGCCGTGACCGTGCGCCTGGTCGGTGAAGCGTTGGAACCACGGCAGGATGAACTTGTCGAACAGCTTCGGCCCGACGATCAAATCCAGCTGGGTGCCGAAGTCGTTGCCGAAGAAATAGCCGTCGATGAGATCGCCCGCCAGAGCGTAATAGCGCTCATTCGCTTCAAAGTAGAACTGGCACACCCGGTCTGTGACCGCCAGCACGACTTCGGGATGGGTGTACATCTTCGTCAGGTAGTTCTCCATCCCGAACAGGTCCATGACATTGTGGTAGAAGGGCGTCCACATGCCGCTCGCGCGATACAGATCGCCGGCGCCCCGCAGCACGCTGAGACAGGGGCCGAAGTCGAGGTACTCGGCCCGGGGCCAGTCGTAGTCGTCCACTTCCCTGGGGTCTTCGCAAGCGGCGAAGGGACCGGGCGCGCCGTGGCGCGTCTTCTTGACGCCCGAGCCGAACATCGGTTTGCCCGCAGGATGCCGATAGCTGCCGGGGATCAGCTCCGGGCAGACCCAGAGGTAGTCATCTCCCAGCCTGCGCCGGATCTCCGTCTGATCGGTCGTGCCGAAATACTGGTAGTAGATCGGCCAGGTGTCGCCATGCGGATTGCCCAGCCAAAAGCCGACGCGATCGGCGGCCCTACCCGAGATGATCGTGCGAATGCGTTGGCGGCTGTTCATCGGCAGGGCCTCAGTTCAATGCCTCGTCCACCATGGCCAGGTAGTTTTCCACGGGAATGTAGTTGGGGATCGAGTTGCCGGAGCCAAGGACGTAGCGGCCCCTGCCGCCGCAGATCGCCTTGAGCTGGCGCGCCCGCTCACGCACCTGTTCGGGGGTGCCAGCCGCCAGCCGATCCACATCCAGCCCGCCGATGACGCCAATGCGGCTGCCATAGCGGGCCTGGAATTCCTCGACGGGAATGATGACATCCTCATACGAGTGCTTGGCATCGATCTTGACGTCCTCGATAAGGTCTTCCATGATCGTCGCCAGGTTGCCGCAGGAGTGCAGGCAATAGACCAGACCCCGGTCATGCGCCATCTCGGCGAAGCGCTTGTGCCAGGGCAGCGTGTGGGTGCGCAGCGCCTTGGGCGAAACCAGCGTCGCGGTGCGGAAGCCCATATCGTCGCCTGGGAAGAGGCCGAGCACGTTGGGCAACTGGAGCAGATGGATGTACATCTGCTCCATCAGCGAACCGACACGTTCTGCCACGGCCTTGACCAACGCCGGGTCGTCGTGCAGCGCCAATGCTAGGCCTTCGTAAGACATCAGTCGGCTGAGCACCTCGTATGGCCCGCCCGAATGCGACAGGAACAGGCCCATCCTCTCCGGAAGATGCTGGCTGATGTACTCGAACGGGAAGAAGTCCATCTGCTCGACCGCCGGCCACGGATAGCGCTCGAAATCGTCCCAGGAGCGAATTGAACCGACGTGCTCGTCAGCCCAACCGCGATTGCTGGCGCCATCCGTGGCAGTGTCTGGCGCGACGACGCTGGAAAGGTTCCACGGATAGCCACGCTCGAACTTGATGGCGTCATAGCCCAGGTAGTACCAGAAGGCGATGAAGTTGTCCAGGTAGGCCGCCTGCGATGCGCGGTCTTCACCGGGAACCACCCACGGCCGACCCAGCATCACGGTAATCACCGGGCGGATGATGCGTTCACCGTCTGCGAGGTATTCGAAGATGGGCGGGCGGGCCGGATGCTCCTGGCCCAAGATCGTGCGGACGAAGCGACGGCCGTCGGGCCGCGGCGCGCGGAGCGGCAGGTTGCGGAACATTCGGTCACTCATGCAGCGGGTTTCCCCTCGTCGTAGAGGTAGCAGGCGGCCTCGTGGCCGCCCCCATCGATGGTGAAGAGCGGCGGCTGCGCCTCCAGGCACCGATCCATGCCCCGCGGACAGCGCGGATAGAAGCGACAGGACCTGCGGTTTGTAAGCCGCATCTCGTCTTCGGGCGGCAACTTGATCTTCCTGGACCATTTGTGACGCGGATTCGGCGCGGGGATCGAACCGATCAGCTCCTGAACGTACGGATGCTTGGGATTCTGCACGATATCGACGGTATGGCCCCGCTCGGCCGTGATGCCCTGGAACAGGATCACCATTTCGTCACCGATCTGGTAGGCCGTAGAGAGGTCGTGGGTGATGTACAGGAAGGAGATCTTGTGTTCATCTCGCAGGCGCAGCATGATATCGAGGATCATGGCCCGCAGCGAGGCATCCACTGCGGAGACCGGCTCGTCCGCGACGATCAACCGAGGCCGCAGCATATAAGCGCGCGCCACCATGATGCGCTGACGCTGGCCGCCGCTGAGCTGATGAGGATACTTCTCCAGGATCTCGTCGCCGCGCAAGCCCACGACGTTGAGCGCATCCTCGATCACATCGCGCGCTTCCCGGCGATTGGTGGCCAGGCCGAACCGGCGCACCACCAGATCGAAGATGTGATGCACCCGGAAGAACGGATTGTAGACCTCATACGGATCCTGGAAGATCGCCTGCACCTCCCTGCGATAGGCGAGCTTCTGCTTGCGATCCATCGCGGCGACATCCATGCCCTTGTAGAGAATCTGCCCGGAGGAAAGCGGCAGGAAACCCAGGATGGCATTGGCCAGGGTCGTCTTGCCGCTGCCGCTCTCGCCGGCGATCGTGGTGATGCGGGCCGGCTCCTCGTGGATGTCCATACTGAAGTGATCGAGTGCAACAAGCGGCGGGTTCGCATCCATGAACCCGCCTCCGAAGACGCGCGTGGCGTTCTTGATCTGCAAGATGGGGTTGGCCATGCTATGCAACCCTCTCAGTGTGATAGTTCAGGCAGGCCACAAAGTGATCCAAGCCCACTTCGATCAATGCTGGCCGTTCGACCCGGCAGGCATCGCGAGCAAGCGGGCAACGGTACTGGAAGATGCAGCCGGGCGGGGGGTTGCGCAGATCATGGGTCAGGCCCTCGGTCACCTTCAGTGGCTTGCGCTCCTCGATCGAGGGGATCGATTCGATCAGCAAC
Organism: uncultured Anaerolineales bacterium; assembly: GCA_964423545.1. GTDB lineage: Bacteria > Chloroflexota > Anaerolineae > CG2-30-64-16 > CG2-30-64-16 > JALOOE01. The sequence goes on from CAYRFV010000128.1 coordinate 9,218, forward strand.
TGCGTGTAAGGGTGCAGCGGGTTCTCGAAGATCGACTCGACGCCGCCGATTTCCACCAGGTTGCCCGCGTACATGACTGCCACGCGATTCACCATCTGCGCCTGGAGGCCCATGTCGTGCCCGATCATCAACATCGAGACGCCCAGCCGCTCCTTGACATCCAACAGGGTTTGCGCCACCACCTGCTGCACCACGACATCGAGCGCGCTGGTCGGCTCGTCGGCGATGATCACGGGCGGGTTGAGCGCGATCGCCATGGCGATGCAGACGCGCTGCTTCATGCCGCCGCTGAGCTCGTGCGGATACATGTTATACACGCGCGCCGGCAGGCCCACATCGTCGAGCAACTTGAGGATTCGATCCTGCAACGCCAGGCCATCGATCTTTTCATGCGCGCGGATGGAGTCCCCCATCTGCTCCTTGATGCGCAGCACTGGGTTGAGGGAGTTCATGGCGCCCTGCGGCACCAGCGCCAGCTCGCGCCAGCGGATTTTGCGTAGATCGGCCTCGTTCACCCCGATGATGTTACGGCCGTTGATCCGCACCTCGCCGCCCACGATCTTGCCCGGCGACTGCACCATCTGCAGGATCGACATGGCGACGGTCGTTTTGCCGCAGCCCGATTCACCGACCAGCCCGACGATCTCGCCCTTGCGGATGTAGAAGCTGACCTTGTTGGCTGCGATCACCGCGCCGCGCGGGGTGAAATAGTAGACGCTGAGATCATCGACTTCGAGGACCTTGGGGGCGAGACCGTTTCCTTCCTTCATGCCTTAACCCCCTTCAGCCGCGGATTGGCCACTTCATCCAGGCCGACCGTGATAAGAAAGAAACTGGTGAAGATGATCATCAGCATCAGGATCGGCGGGAACCACCACCAGGTCATGCCGCGCAAGAGCGCGGACGCGGCGGTGGCCTGGTTGATGATCAAGCCGAGCGACGGCACGCGCGTGGGGCCGAGCCCCAGCACTTCGAGCGCAGTTGCGCCGAGGATGGTGGCCGACACGGTGCCGGTGAAGCTGGCCGCCAGCCACGGGAGCATATTGGGCAGCATCTCGATAAACATGATCTCATAGGATGCCGCGCCGGAGAGCATCGCCATCCGCACATAGCCGCGCTCGCGCAAGGTGAGCACCTGGGCGCGCACGACGCGGGTCGGCCCCGGCCAGGCGAAGAGCGCAAGGATGAACGCCATTGCCGTGGTATCAGTCATCTTGATGTAAGAGGCCAGGACCACCAACACGGCCAGTGCAGGAATCGTGATGACCGAGTCGCTGATGATGCGAACAACATTGTCGACCCGACCACCCAGGTACCCAGCAAGCGAGCCCAGGATCAGCCCGACTCCCATGCCGATCGTGGCGGCGATGAAGCCGACCTTGAGCGACGAGGGCGTACCGACGATAATGAGCGCCAACATGTCGCGCCCCATGCTTTCGGTTCCCAGAGGATGAGTAGGCTGTGGCGGCGGGAAGTTCTCACGCGGAGACCAAATCGGCGGCAGATTGCGCGGAGACGACCCCACGTAGGCCAGTTCGGTGTCCCAGAAGAAGGGACCGATCAGGCCGAAGAGGATCACCGCGCTGAGGAGGCCCAGGCCGATGCCCAGCTTCCTGTTCATCCACGAAATACTGAGGCGGCGCACCGGCTGGGCCGTCGGCGGCGCACCGGCCGGAACGGGTCGACTCGCTACGGACATAGAAACACTCCCCTGCGGGCGCGCAGTAAGACGGGCGCTGGGATCGGCTCGCCCCTACGCCTGGTTCTTGCGGAAGGTGATCCGCGGGTCAATCAACGGATAGGACAGGTCGAGCAGGAAGACGCTGGTGGCCGTGATGATGATCATCAAATTGCAGATCGTCTGCATCACCGCGTAATCCTGGGTGATGATGGCCTGATAGAGCGTGTAGCCGGTGCCGGGATAGGCAAAAATGTACTCCACCATCAGCGAGCCGCTGATCAGGCCCGCCAGGCCGAGAGCCAATGCGGTCAGTGCAGGCAGGATAGCGTTGCGCATGCCGTAGCGGAAAAAGACGCGGCTCGGGCTCAGGCCTTTTGCCATCGCCAGCAGGAAGAAGTCCTCGTTGTTCACGCCGATCATCAGGCCGCGCATGCCGAGCGCCCAACCGCCCATCGCGGCCAGGACGATGGAAACGATCGGCAGGATGCTGTGACTGATCACGCTCTTGATGAACGGGAGATTCCAGCCCGGATCGACTGTGCGGTCATAGCCGCCGGTCGCGGGCAGCCAGTGCAGTTCAAAAGCGACGACGTAGACCAGGAGGATCCCGAACATGAAATAGGGGATTGAGGCAAAGGTCAGGCTGAAAGGCAGGATGTTCTGGAGCCAGCGCGGGGTCTTGCGCCACCCCATCAAAGCGCCAATCGTGATCCCAATGCCAAAAGAAAAAGCCGTTGCCACAACCATCAGACCGATCGACCAAGGAAGGGCGGGTCTGACCATCTCCCAGGCCGTGGTCGGGAATCGCGCAAGCGAATAGCCAAAGTCAAAACGGATCAAACGACCCAGATAGCGAATGTACTGCACGTATAAGGGTTGGTCGAGTCCAAACCGTTCCTTCCAGGCAGCAATCAGCTCCTGGGCGTTCTCCACGCGACCCTCACGCTCCGCCATACGCATCACCATCGCAGTTACGGGATCGCCGGGGGCCAATCGAGGGATGAAGAAGACCGCAGTGGCGCCAATCCAAATGGTCAGTAACCACATGAACATGCGGGTAAGGACGTATTGTTTGGTCAAGCCGCCCATATCGTCTCGCTCCAAAAAACCTGCGCCGGAAGACCGGTCACTCGATACACACCAGCCAAAGTGGCATGACCGGCGGGGGACAATCGCTGTCGGCCATAGCTGCCTGTGCGTAAAACACAGGCAGCTTCCAGGATCATGCAGGATCATGCCCTTCACCCAACAAGTGATGAAGGGCATGATCGCTCATCGGCAACTACTTCTTGGCGGGTTGGATCTCGGTCAGCACAGCCAAAAAGCTGGGACACCAGGATACCGGGCGCTGATAGTAGTTGTTGATATCCGGCCAGTTGGTCCAGTAGGTGAAGTTGTTCGGGATCAACTTGCGGGATTGCGCGGTTGGGACTACCGGTAGGTCCTCGTACAGGATGGCGATGGCCTGCTTGGACAGCTCAGCGAGCTGCGGGTCATCGAGCGAAAGCAAACCGATCTTGTCGACAAGCTCGTTGTACTTGGGGTTGTTGTAGCGGAAGGCGCTCTGGCGGCCAACTGGGCGCTCGCCAATCTTGGCAACGCCATCGGTGCTGCTTAACGTGCGAAGCGTGTTATACGGCTCCAGGATCGAACCGCAGGTCTGCCAACCACTCATCGCCTCGAACTTGCCTAGATTGAAGTTGTCGCCCCAGGTGCCACCGGTCAGCTTCGATTTCTTGGCATCGATGCCGAACTTCTGCAGCTGCTCGACATACACATCGGCGATGCGTTCCAACTCGGAGTACGCCTCGTGAACCTGGATATCCAGCGACAGCGGCTTGCCGTCCTTGGTCCAGTATTTGCCGGACTTGGCGTAGCCTTTGGCCTTGAGCGTCTTCTCGGCCTCATCCAGGTGCGGCTTCAGCATCCACTCTTGCTTGTCCTTGGGCACCAAGTCGGTGTACTTCTGCATCGAAGGATAGAGAGGCCAGAAATACGCTCCTGGGATCGTGCTGCCCTCATAGGCCACATCGACGATCTGTGAGCGATCCATAACATTGCTCAGCACCCAACGCATATCCTTGTCATCCCAAGGCGGGACGAGGTTGTTGATCGAAAGGGTGCGGGCGCATGGATCGGGCCAGACGTACGGCAATTTGGGCTGGAACGGTTGCCAGTTCTTATTCTTGGCCTTCAGCGCCTCGAAGGAACTGAGGGTGATGTCTTCCATGATATCGAAGCCGTTGTCGGCCGCGGTGGCCACACGCACTTCCTCGGCGCCAGCGAACGACTTGATGATTCGCTTGGGTGCGGGCAGCTTCTTGAGGCCGGTCTTGGCAGCCCACCAGTTATCGTTGCGCACCCAGATCGCCTCGTTCGGCGTGACCTTGTAGAGGACGTAGGGACCGGTGCTCAGTGGCCAACCCTGCTTCAGATCGAAGTTCTTGAACGTCAGCGGATCACCAGCCTTCTCCCAGACGTGCTTGGCGACAAAGGAATCGTAGCCGCAAAGCATATCGGAGAAGCGCTCCAGGGCGAAGCGGGGGTTCGGCTTGTTCAGCACGAACTCCACAGTGAGGTCGTCAATCTTCTTGACCTCTTTGAGCCACTCCTGGTAAGTGCCGTAGGCGCCGAGGCCCTTAGTATCCTTCTGGATCTGCACCGAGTAGACGACATCATCGGCGTTGAAGGAATGACCGTCACTCCAAGTGATGCCCGGCCGCAGTTTCAGGGTCCACACGGTCGAATCCTTGTTGGGAGTGAACGATTCGGCCATGTAGTTTTCGACCTTACCGGTGCCGTAGCTCAACAGCTGCAGCGGCGTGCGGCCCCACTGGGACAGGCCAAAACCGGTCGCATTGCCCGGCACCAACGGATTCCAGTTGTCGGTGCCCTCGAAGCGGTTCGGCACGTCCACCATCAGGGTCTCCTCGCGCTTGGCGTTGGCATAGGCTTCCATGTTGGGGACAGAGAAACCGCCCGCGGCCGGCGCGGCAGCTGCCGCTTTAGTCGGTTCAGGCGCCTTGGTTGCGGCCGGCGCAGCCGCCGGGGCCTTGGTCGGTTCGGGCGCTTTCGTCGGTTCGGGCGCCTTGGTCGCAGCCGGCGCAGTCGCCGGGGCCTTGGTCGGTTCGGGCGCCTTGGCCGGCGCAGCCGGTGCGGCGCAGGCCGTCAAGACCATCGAGAAGACGATCACGACGGCAAGCAGCAGTTGGATTCGATGCGTTTGAGCGGACATGGAGATTCTTCCCTCCCTGGGTTTCTCAGATTGACACCATCGACAAAGAGATTCCGCAACAGGGCGATCCGGCTCGGAGAAGTCCCTGAAGGCGCTGCCTCCCTGGCCGGACGGCGCCTTCGCTGGCAGTGCAGTGTCTCTCACCTCCTTTCGGGACCCTATACGTGACGGGAGGGAGGCAAAGCGCCTCACGCCCGCGCACGCAGGAAGCTGACATCGTTCGACAAGTGGATACAGAGCAGACCGGCAACAACCCGCAAAGCATGTTGTCCCGCCGACGCAAGAGACCCAGCCCATAGGGGGCAACCAGGCTGGTGGGCAAACGTAGAGGGATAATATCATACTCGGAAGCGGATGTCAAGCCATTGTTGCTCCAGGTTGGTCAAATCGCGCTCCGCATGATTGACTTCATAAGCGTCATGATCTACAATGAAAGCGATGGATGTCACTATCGGTTGCGAGGTGTGCGGGTGAACACAGCCGAACGTCTCGAAGCAATCGTCAATGCGGTCAACGCGCACGGCTTCATGTCGGTGCGAGATCTGAGCCATGCGTGCCACGTCTCCGAGGTGACCATCCGCCGCGATCTCGACCAACTGCATGCGGCTCACCGCGTTCAGCGCACCTACGGCGGTGCGGCTTGCGTGGCGCCGGCCTCACAGGCGCCCCAGGGAGGGAACGGCGGCAGCGGCGATGGCCGGGAGGGGGGCGCCGGGGGTGGGGCCGGCTAGCGAGCCGGCGCGGTGCTGGGCGACCGGTTAGATTTACTAATAAACAAATAGCTCGATTCGAAGTACTAAGCCCTGCTGGCCAATATTAGCCGG
>CAYRFV010000129.1:0-2777 GCA_964423545.1 uncultured Anaerolineales bacterium
GCCGACCCGCGCTCCGCGCTCGTGAAACGGGCCAGTCTTGCTCGCAAGCGTTCGGGTCAGCGACCGAGTCTTCCCAGACCCGCGCGGGCGGCTGACGCATACGTTAGGCGCAGTAGGAAAAGAGTAGGTCATGGTGGCTACGCACTTGATAACACATGGGCTGTTCTTCGCATTCATTTTTAGCGGCTATCTTTTGCTTGTCATGGTCTTGACCAGCCCGCGCGTTTGGGGCTACACTGATTATCCAGATGTGATAAAAGACAAAGTGTCTCCCCAAACACGAAGAGAAAAACTGTTGGCAGCGGTGATAGGATTGCCTTGGTTCATCTTTGTTTTGGGGTTTCCCATCTTTTCGACCTATGTACTCAAGTCCAAGCTTGGGGATGAGATTCCATTTTTGATCGCCTTCCTCAATTTGCTCGTCCTGTTCCTGTTAGCCACCGTCGGCGATTTAGTAATACTGGACTGGCTCATTGTCAGCAAAATCACTCCAAGATTTGTGATAATCCCTGGATCGGAGAGAGCAGATTACAAGGATTTTTCGCACCACTACAAAGCACATGCCAAGGCGTTGGTCGGACTGATTCTAGTGTGTCTCATCATTGCCGGTATAGTATGGTATTTCTAAAGTTATGCCAGATGGCGAATACTTTATTCAGAATGCGCCTAATACTACTGCATCGTTTTCATCGTCAAGTGACGGTACTGGCAAAATGATCGCCATCGCGCAGACGGCGCCGGCCAGCTGGTACCGAGATGTCGATTTGGCCGCTTTGCACCAACCAGCGGATCAATTCGCTGAGCAAGAATTCGCAGACCCGACGCCGAACGGCGGCTACGCTGACGAACGGGTCCGGGCGGTAGGGGGACAACCGGCTCGGTGGGTGACTCGACCGGGCGTGGTTCAACAACAATCTGCGTCGTAGCGGGCGGTGGTTGTTGCAGGAGCAGCCAACTATGCACTAGCATTTCGATGGTCAATTGCCGATGGAAACTGTACCACAAGCGAGCCACATAGTCGCCGAGGCCGGTCTGGCCTTTGCCGTCTTGGTAGCCGCGTTCCACACCCGGCCGGCGATGGGCCAACTCGGCCAAGCGCGCCAACGGCGTCGTCGCGGGCAGATTGCTCCAATAGAACTTGGGCTCACCCTCCTGCTCCGGCAGCGGCCGCTCACCGATGAGCCAGCCCTCGGGGCCGGTCTGATCCGCATGGCTGCGCCGGACGCGCAGGGCGCTGAACTGCCTGGTCAGCGGACCTGTACTGCCCATGCGCCAGGTGATGGTGTGCCACGTAGACGCCGGCTGACTCGCCAGCACTGCGCTGGCGCGATGCAACGGCGCCACTTGTACCGGATGCGTGCGGGGGCGGCCTGCCCGCTGCTTGACCGGCAACGGCTGGTTGGCTGCGGTCGCGACTTCCGGCAGCAGACGCAGGCCAAAGTCGCTGGCGATGCCCACCACACACCCCACCTGCCGCTGGTCCAACCCGTCAAGAAAGCTGGGATTGTCGCCATCACCGGCATCGGCGCCCACCAAGACAAACGGAATCCCCGCCGCCCGGGCCCGATCGAGCAGCAGCAGGGCCAGCTCAGGCTTGGTGCAAAAGCTCAGCTTCTCTGGCACCTGCGCAATCGCACGGCGCACCGGGTCCTGACACCACTCCTCGAGCAGATAGAGCTGGCCCAAGGTCGGCCAAGCATGGTAGGGATCCATGTAATGCGCCGTCACCATTACCTGGCAGTTGGCCGTCTTGCCCAGGGCGCCGCAATACTGATGCGCCACGCCGACACTCTTGGACCCTTGCCGCGGGAAACTGGTCTCGTCGAAGACCAGCATGCCATCACCGGCAGTGGCCTGCATTACCATGCTGCCAATCCGTTGGCGGTTCACAGCCGCCTCATCCCAGGTGCTCTGCGCCAGCAAACGATAGACCGTCGACTCGGACAAGCCTGCCACCGCTTCGGCGATGCCCGCACCGCTTTTCCGGGCAATGTCAGCCAGCAGACCAGTGGCATAGCGCTCTAGCATCGGCAAACTTTCACAACGATAGAAATGCGGCCGAAATGGCCGCAGAAACTCCTTCAGTTCTGGAATCGGGTAGGGCGAGATACGAACTACCATAGTCAGCTTAGCCTTCTACCCATATTTTACCATCAAAACGATGCAGTAGTAATAGGAGGATACTTATGACACAGTTAACCGGCAGTTCTAGCGATCCGCAGATTCCCGCGCTCAGTGCCACGCACGACGCGGTCAATGGCGTGGCGGTCATGGCCCATAGCGAGCAGGGCAATGCGATCAAAGCGGTCTCCAAGGCAGGCACCGCGATTGGGTGTCACAGCGACCAAGGTGATGCCATCCACGCTACTGCTCCCAATGGTGTGGCGGTGAATGCCAGTAGCGGCGTGGGACCGGCCATCGATGCACAGTGCGCAACCGGCAGTGCGGTCCGGGCGAGGAGCAGCCAAGGCAGCGCCATCTTCGCCCAGGCGCCCAAGGGACCGGCCGTGATCGCGGGCAGTGAACAGGGCGACGCCATCCGAGCCACCGCTCCCAAGGGGATCGCGGTCTTGGCAGCCAGCGAACAAGGCGCCGCTATCCGGGCGACATCCTCGACAGGCCTCGCGCTTGTGGCCATGAGCGACGAGGGCAATGCGATCCACGCCCTCTCTCCCAAAGGGACAGCCCTACTGGCCGACAGCGGCGCCGGACCGGCCATCGCTGCACAGTGCGCAACCGGCAGTGCGGTCCGGGCGAGGAGCAGCCAAGGCAGCGCC
>CAYRFV010000129.1:2877-3148 GCA_964423545.1 uncultured Anaerolineales bacterium
TCGCGGGCAGTGAACAGGGCGACGCCATCCGAGCCACCGCTCCCAAGGGGATCGCTGTCTTGGCCACCAGCGACACAGGCTCTGCCATCCACGCGCGCAGCACCACAGGCGGTGCGATTCTTGCGCACAGCGAGCAGGGGGTCGCGGTGGAGGCCTCCGCCACAAAGGACACGGCCGTCTTCGCGCATAGCGATACCGGTGCCGGGGTCGACGCTCGCAGCAAGACCGGGCGAGCGGTTTTCGCTGCCAGCGAGCAGGGGGTCGCGGTGGA
>CAYRFV010000129.1:3248-14726 GCA_964423545.1 uncultured Anaerolineales bacterium
GCAGCAAGACCGGGCGAGCGGTTTTCGCTGCCAGCGAGCAGGGGGTCGCGGTGGAAGCCTCCGCCACAGAGGACACGGCCGTCTTGGCGCACAGCGAAGAAGGGATTGGAGTCTGGGCCCACGGCAAGCAGTATGCAGGATTCTTCGAGGGAGACATTAAGATCACTGGCGATATCTGCTATGATGGCACACTGCAGTCCACAACAGAGCCGGTGCTTGAGACCCTGACTGTTCAGAAAGACCTGAAGGTGGGGGGCAATGTCATTGTGACAGGCGATGTTCGGCTTGAGAATGCAGACTGCGCAGAGGAGTTTGATGTGGGCGATGCCGAGGGAATTGAGACAGGGATGGTCATGGTGATTGATGCCGACGGAAAGATGCGGCGGAGTACCGAAGCGTACGACCGGCGCGTGGCAGGCGTCGTTTCCGGCGCCGGCAGCCTGAAGCCAGGCATCGTGCTAGGCAAGCAGGCAGGCAAGACCGGGACATTGCCCATTGCCTTGATTGGCCGCGTCTACTGCCGGGTGGACGCGGCGCCAGGCGCGATCGAAGTGGGCGACCTCCTGACCACGGCTCACACGCCGGGACACGCCATGAAAGCGGCAGACCCGGCCAGGGCATTTGGCGCAGTGATCGGCAAGGCTTTGCATCCGCTTAAGTCGGGCCGGGGCCTGATCCCGATCCTGGTCGCGCTGCAGTAGCGCCAAGGGAGGCAATATGAACCTGCAAGCGTTTGTGGACAAATCTAGAACCCTGTCGGCCGATGACCTGGAGGTGGACGCCGAGTTCGAGTTGCAGATGCGCACCCGTCTAAATCTGGCTGCGCTCAAGGCATCCCATGTGTGCGATCGCCCCCGCGTCCCTCGTGACCGCGACGATTTTATCCCGACTCACAAGAAGCAGTGGGCCAAGTTCATTCACAGTTTGGCCCACTGGGAGCAAATGGGGCAGCCGGTCATGCTCCCACGCCAGGAGCAGATCTTCGTGGCGGCCTGGCATTTCCCCGAGGTCGCCACCCTCTTTGGATTTGCCAGGACGATCCACGCCCTGTTGCTCGTCTCCCAAGATGCACCCTGGTTCAAGGCATTGCGCAGCGCTGGTTGTACGCTCAACTTCCAGGCGCCCGGGGCGATCAAACGGCTGGTCCGCGAGATGCAGGCCGGTCGCGTCGTCGCCGCCATGCTCGATCACGCCATTCCTGGTACGCAGTGCGAGCCGGCTCGGCTTTTGGGCCGAACCGTGAGCACGCCATCGGGCATCTTGGAGCTGTGTAGCAGGTATGGCTACCGGATAGGGTTTGTCGCGCCACGTCCAGGCGGGAACCGCATCGTGGCCGAGATCGACGCGACCGGACGGCCGACCCGCGAGCTAGCACAGCAGTACAACGACTGGCTGGAGCAAGAAGTTAGGGCCGCGCCGGAGCGGTGGCTGATGTGGCAGGCCCTGCCCCTGCGCCAGCAAGGCCAGGCGCCGCGTCTCCCAGCAAGACCGGGCAGGACGATGACGACGGAGTAAGATTATGTCAAAAACAATGAGGCAGATCGCGGAGGAGATCGATCTCCTGCATCCTCCCATGTCGCTCAGGAAACTTGCTGGCCGCTTTCGTTACCCTGGAGTGGCCGTAGGAAAGCTGCCATACAGCGGAATCTCGCTGCGGGAGCTTGATCGGCGCGTGGGAGCCCCGGCCGGCAAGAGGTTGGAGTTTCTGCACTATAACGCCTACCTGTTATACGATGCCTTGCCACTCGTCGACATCATCCGCGCGGACATGTATGGCTTCATGTACACCCTGGGCGACGAGTTCGCCAAAAAGGTCGTGATCGAATACCTGCTGGAATTCGGCATATCGGAACTGTGTGACAAGCTCTTCCCCCCGATCGTTGAGGTCTGCGGTGTTTCGGTCAATCCGCTCAACAAAACCTGTAAGGACTTGAGCTTGGCCGGTGAGGCGGCAGCCTGGCTGATCGACCAGTTTGGCGACGTCTTTGCCATCATCTTTGACGTGATCGAGATGCCACAAGAGTTCATCCTCAACGCGATTTTTGATGTCTTGGGCGTGCCGCAGGAGTTGCCGCTCAAGAGCGCCGGCGACGTACCCGAACGAGCCGCAGAGATTGGCGGCCGGCTGGGCTGCTATGACCTGGTTTCGTTGTGCGAGGTCTGGCACTCGGACCATAGAGATCTCCTGCTGGAGCACGCGGCGCACGGCAACTACTTCTGCGGACCACCTGGTCCGCAGACCGGCGACTGGCGGCGCATGGGCAGCGGAATCCTGGTTTTCAGCCCATCGGGGCTTCCGATTGATGGCCCGGCAAGCTATGAATACAGCCAGACCGGCGTCATCCGTTGGACAGACTTGGGCCCGCTTGGCGGATATGATTTGGGCCCGTTCGTCGATGCGGACCGTTGGTCGTGCAAAGGAGTGCAGTTGACGCTGGTGCACCTCGAAGGGATCGGGACGCTGGAGGTTTACTCCACGCACCTTTACAGTGGTGGCGACATGATCGAGGAGCTGTTCGGGAAGGAGGTTAAGCCCACCAGCTTGGAAAAAGCCCAGGTACGGGAGGCGCAGATTGCCGAACTGGCCCGTTTCATCCAGGCGCACCACGATCCGGGGCGGGTGGCGATTGTCGTAGGCGACTTTAACGTCGCTCCGAGCGAGCGTGACTGCTGGGTGCCAGATGCCGACCTGAAAGGGATACATCGTTGGACGCCGGGGGAGCTCGGCGATCGACACCGGGGACTGCGGGACCAGTTGCGGAAAATCGAGGATGGACTTGAGTTCGACGACTGGTACTCCCTGGACATGTTCAAGGACGCCTATCCTTCCTGGTACGCGAACAAGGACTCCAACGGGAACCCAATCCCTGCTGATCCCGAGGATTGGGGGCACACCAACCGCAGCGGCGAGAAAGGCTTTGTTACGTTCGATGCCTACTGCCCGGCGTCTGCTGCTGCGGCACGCGGATTCCCAAACCCTGAGCCGGGCGATTACTACTGCGACGAGAGTTTTGCGCCGTGGTCGGAGGCCACGGGAAACCGGATTGACTACGTGTTTGTGCAGTGCCCGGTCGCCGCTCACGACTACTACCTGGATGTATCTCGAATCCGGAGGCGTCCATTTGCGCGCACCGGAAGCTGGAACAGTGAACCGTGCCTGTCGGACCACGTCGGCCTCGAGCTGACGCTGTTTGCTACACCCAAGTAGTCCAGGCATTCGGCCCCGCATCCCTCGCCGCGCCGTAACGCGCAGGGACGGGCGAAACGCTCTGGCACGAACTGGTGGGCACGCCTATCACCTACGGCTGCATCATGCTCGACAACCAAACGGCTGAGGCGCTGTACGACCTGGCCGACCTCGGCATGCGGGTCATTATCCTGCCGCAAGAACTTGCGCCCAGCGATTCTATGATTGACCCCGAAAACTGGACCACGAGCGAAGGTGGAGGTCGGGTATACTGACCGAGACCAGGATGTCCAGAATGATGACGAAGATACGTCGCCGGCCTAGCGCCGAGTTCAAGTCTCGAAGAGATTCTGACTGTTGTTGGATAGGCCCCCGCGTGGCTGTGTCACCGGATGGGCAGAAAGTGGCGCTGGTCGTCGTTGACAAGATCGAAGGGATGCGAGATGAACGCTTCACTTTCAGTATTTACCTGTTCGATGTCTCGACCGGGAAGTTGACCTTGTTGAATGAGGAAACCTCGCCTGTTTGGTCTCCTGATAGCGCCCATAATCGCCCTCGTCCCAACCTGTGGGGCATTTCGATCAAGACCGACAAGCGCGAGCGACTGACGCAAGGCCTGAACGCATTATCCGGCCACTGGTCTCCTGATGGCAAATGGTTTGCCTTTGCTGGCGCCTCACTCTACGATCGAGAAGATCAACCCTACAATCTTTGGCTGCTGAGCGCAGATGGCTCACGGTTGATTCGTGCAGGATCGGGTTTTCCTCAGGATTTGGGAGTATTCTGGAGTCCAGATGGAACCTATCTGGTGTTTGATCGTGAAGAAGCGGGTCTGTCAACCTTGTCGCTGGTTACTGGAGAGATCACTTCTCTCGATGTGAAACTCCTAGACGATTCCAGCGACCAGGGGGATTCCTTGGCTCGGCGCTGGCCGTGGGCAGCGAGCCGCTGGCCGTGGTAGTCGAAAGCACCCATGCCGGCGACACCGTGGCCGCCGCCAAAAGGGTAGCGCCATCGTCTCGACCACGAACGGCGCCCAGGCCTTGATCGCCATCGGCAATCTCATCTACACGACCGTGGCAACGGGCGGCGACCGGGTAGCTGTATACGAAGGGGTTGGGTTCTAAACGGGCAAACGATCTACGAAATCGACCCAATCCCATACGCCCCGTGCAGCGTCCGTCCGCGGGCGAAGCGATCGACGGCGTAATCGGCGATGGGCAGGTCGGGCGCCTGGCCGAGCATGGTCTGGGCGAGCGAATCGCTGATGGTGGGGGCCAGCTTGAAGCCGTGGCCGCTAAAGCCGACGGCCACGAACACCCCCTCCGCGCCGGGAACCGGCCCCACCAGCGGGTTCCAGTCGGGCGTGATGTCGTAGGGACCTGTCCAGCCGGCCGTGAACTCGGCCTCGGCGAAGGCGGGCATGCGGTTCGAGATCAGCCGGTCGATGCGGCTCACATGCTCCATCCCCACCTTGTCGGTCAGGATGTCGGCGTCGTCGATGGGGTCGCCGTGGTCGCCGGTTCCCACCAACACCACGCCGCCGGTTTCGGGCCGGAAATAGATTTTATCAGGCGTTGTCAGGTCTTTGACGATCGGCCAGGTCATCTCATACGGCTGGCCGATGCGCAGGGTGATGACCTTGTGGCGGCTGATCACGTAGTCGAAGCGAAGGCCGGCCGGCTGAGCGATGGCGTTCGTCCACGGCCCCGCCGCCAGCAACACTACCGGCGCCTGGAAATCGCCAACCGGGGTGGAAACGGTCTTGACGCTGCCCTCCAGCCGCAACCCGGTCGCGGGCGCATCGGTCAGGATGCTCACACCCAGGTCGCGGGCGCGCTGCGCATAGGCCATGGTGGTCAGGTAGGGGTCGGCGAAGCCGGTCTGGGTGTCATAGCCGATGACATCGACATCGTGGAAGCTGAGCAAGGGGTGGATCTTCTGCGCCTCGGCGGGAGTGAGCACGGCAGTGTCGATGCCGTGCTCGTTCTGGGCGCGGAAGACCTCCAGCATCGGCCCCCGGTGCTCCTCCGGCCCGACGATAAGATAGCCGGTGCGATGGAAGCCGACGTCGCCGCCCACGCGTTGGTCGAAATCGGCGAAGATGCGCAGACTTTCGACCGCATGCACCAGATTAGCGGCGACCGAGTAATGCGTGCGGATGATGGCGCAGGATTTGGCCGTGCCGCCGGCGCAGACCTGCTTGCGTTCCAGCACGACGATGTTTTTGGCCCCGCGACGGGCCAGGTTGTAGGCGGTGGCGCAGCCGTAGAGACCACCGCCGATGATGAGGTAATCTGCTGAGATGGGCATGGCGTCGATGGTTGCGAGCGGGCGTGGCTTCAAACAATCACACGCAGGCGTTGCGGGATCAGTTCGATCTTGAGGTGGTGGACATCGTTGCCGATGATCTCGCCATCGGCCTGCGAGGGGAAACCGGCGCGGCTTTCGATTTCCAGCCGGGCCGTGCGGGCCATCACCACCTTGGGGTGAGTCAGGTGTTTGCCCTGCATAAATTTGGGGATCATGCGCAGCATATCAAGGCGGGTGGTCTTGTGTACCATGCACACATCCAGCAGCCCATCCTCGTGGCTGGCATCGGGCGCAGCCAAGAAGCCGCCGCCCAAGCGGGGGCCGTTGGCAATCAGCGTCATCAGCATCTCGAACTCATACGTCTTACCGTCGAAGCGGATAACGACCGGCGGGGTGCGGTAGTAGATGGCCAGCGTCTTGAGCACGGCGACGAGATAGATGGCAAAGCCGCGCAGCCGCTTGATCTTGTGGGCCTCGATGTTGACGCGGGAATCGAAGCCGCCGCCGAGGATGTTGACGCAGTATTGCGGCGCCTCGTTGTTGCACTCGACATAAGCGACATCGATCACCCGCGCCTGGCCGCGGCGGAGCTTATTCATGGCGTCATCCAGGCCCCGGTCCAGCCCCAACCCCCAGGCGAAGTCGTTGCCGCTGCCCACCGGCAGGATGCCCAGGGTGGCGGCGGCCACACCCGGCTGCCCTTCGGCCGCCCGCAGGATGCCGTTCGCCACCTCGTGGACGGTGCCGTCGCCGCCTGCCGCCACCACCATCGTCGCCCCAGCCCTGGCGGCCTGCTCGGCCAGATGGCTGCCGTGCCCGCGGTATTCGGTCAACTCGATCTGCGTTTCCAGCCCACTGCTTGCCAACGCCCGCAAACCAGCGTCGATGTGATGTCTGCTATCGCCGCGATTGGCGAAGGGATTGACGATGACGGTGATGGGTGACATGGGTGCGCCTCGCTGCGGTGCGTGGATGACGGATGGGCAATGTTACCCCATGCCCAACCGAAACACCAAGCACTACCCGCCTCGAGAACCACCCTCAGGGGCGCTCCGCTTTGCCGTGGCAGTGCTTGACTTTGCGTCCGCTGCCACAGGGACAGGGATCGTTTCGCCCTGTCGCGGCCAGGGCCGCCTGCAGGCGGGCATCGGCGCGGGCGTAGACCTGCATAATCTCGGCCGGGGCCCGGTTCTGGCGCAGCAACTGGCGCATCATCCGCATCGGCCGGTCGATGTGGTGGAAGAAGGCCTTGTAACCCGCGCACAGATAGTTCAGCCCTGGCTCGCCATCGGGCGCGGCGATGAAGCGATCCTTGGGACAGCCGCCGTGACAGGCGAAGCGCACCTCACAGGCGCGACAATAGGCGGGGAGGGCGTCGAACTTGTCCTGGCCGAACTGCTGCTGGCGGGGCGAGGCTACCAGCTCGAGCAGCGGCGTGGCCAGGATGTTGCCCAGGCGGTAGTCCGGCTCCACGAAATGGTCGCACGAGTACAGATCGCCGTTATGCTCCAGCGCCAGGGCCAGCCCGCAGGTGGGGGAGTGGATGCACAGGCCGGGCGGCTCGTCGCACCAGTTCGCCAGCGCCACATCGAACATCTGCACGAACACCTGGCCTACGTCCCGGCGCACCCATTCCTCGAAGACCCCGATCAAAAAGCGCCCGTATTGCTCGGCCGCCAGCGAACGCACGCTCACGGCGGCGCCGCGCTGGCGGTAGAGCGGCCGGTCGCGCCACGAGGCCCACGCCCGCCCGCCCGTCTCGCTCCCACCTCCTTCCTGCCGCTCGATGATCGGGATGTACTGGTGGAAACGGGAGCCGCAATCGTCGCGCAAGAAGCGGTAGACCGCCAGCGGATGGTCGACGTTGGCCCGGTGCAGGGTGGTGAGGGTGTTGAACTCGACCCCGTGCTTCTGCAAAAAGCCCAGCCCTCGCCTCACCCTGGCAAAAGTCGGCTGCCCGCCCTTATCCACCCGATAAGCGTCGTGCATCGGCGCCGGCCCGTCGATGCTGATCCCAACCAGGAATTCGTTTTCCTTGAAAAAGGCCGCCCATTCATCATCGATCAACATGCCGTTGCTCTGGATCGTATATTGAATCTGCATCCCCGGCCGGCGATGCTGGCTGGCATAGGCCACCGCGCGCCGGAAGAAATCCAGCCCCATCAGCGTCGGTTCGCCGCCCTGCCAGGCGATGGTTACGGTCGGGGTCTGGTGCGCCTCGATCAGCTGCCGGATGTAGGCCTCTAGCAGTTCGTCGGCCATGCGGAAGCGGCTGCCCGGATAGAGCAACTCCTTCGAAAGGAAGAAACAGTAGGCGCAATCCAGGTTGCAGATGGCGCCGGTGGGCTTGGCCAGCAGGTGGAAGGCGGCGGGAGGGTTGGGGGAGTGGGATGGCGTCATGAGGCAGAGGCGGGGGGCCGTCGATGGCGGCAGCGGCGGGCGATGCCCGGCGCCATGATATGCCAAAGCGCCCTCCATGCCAAGCCCCCGCTTGTGGCTGCCATCCTTGACCATGCCCCGGCCCGCGGTTGTGCGACGCTTTCTGGTCTGGGCTATAATCCTCCTACCGTCCTCTTTTCACTCCCGGAGCCGCCCCCATGCACCCTGCCCAAGCCTTTCTCGCTGCCCAGCGCGACCGTTTCCTGGCCGAACTCATCGCCTCGTGTCGCCTTCCCTCGATTTCCGGCCAATCCGAGGGACTTGAGGCCATGCGCGATTGGCTGAGCGAGCGCCTGCAGCGCCTCGGCTGCCGAGTGCAGACGTGGCCGGTGTCTGGGCCGGCGGCCGGCGGCCCGGACATCCTCTGGGCCGAGATCGGGGACGGCGAACGCAGCCTGCTTTCCTATAGCCATTATGATGTGCAGCCGGCTGACCCGCTCGACCTCTGGCTTAGCCCACCGTTCGAGCCAGCACTGCGCGAGGGCAAGATCTTCGCCCGCGGGGTTTGCGATGACAAGGGCGATTTCATGGCCCGCATCCACGCCATCGAGGTCTACCGCGGCGTCTACGGCGAGCTGCCATTCCGCTTCAAGTTCTTCATCGAGGGCGAGGAAGAAACCGGCAGCCCGCATCTGGGGCCGGTGGCTGCGGCCCACGCCGATGACCTGCGCTCCGACGCCTGTCTGTGGGAATCGGGCGAGTTCGACAGCCACGATCGCTACCGCGTCTATCTGGGCGTCAAGGGTATTCAGTATGTCGAACTGCGGCTGCGCGGGGCCAACACCGACCTCCATTCGGCCTACGCCACCATCGTCCCCAACCCCGCCTGGCGGCTGGTGCAGGCCCTGAACACGCTGAAGACGCCGGACGATCGCATCACCCTCGACGGTTTCATGGATCATGTCCGCCCATTGACCGAGCTGGAAGAGGCCTATCTCGACCGCATCCCCTTCGATGGCGATGGTCTCAAATCGGCCTGGGGCGTCCCGGCTTTCATCGGCGACGCCAGCGACCGCGCCGCCCTTCGGCGCTTCCTCTATGCCCCCACCTGCACCATCTGCGGGCTGCTCTCTGGCTTCACCGGCGAAGGCTCGAAGACGGTGCTGCCCGCCGCCGCCCTGGCCAAGCTCGATTTTCGTCTCGTCCCCGACCTGACGCCCGCCCTCGTGCTCGATCTGCTGCGCGCCCACTTCGACCGCCGCGGCTACACCGAGATCGAGATCGTCCCTCTCAGCGCCACCGACGTCGCCCGCTCCAGCCCGGCCGCCCCCATCGTGGGCGCCGTCAGCGCCGCGGCGCGCGCGGTCTACGGCCACGAGCCGCTCATCTATCCGTCACACGGCGGCAGCGGCCCCATGTATCCGCTGACGCAAGGCCTGGGCGTGGACGCCGTGACGGTGGGCGTGGGCTACAGCGGGGCCAACATCCATGCCCCCAACGAAAACATCCGCCTGGACGATTATTTCCAGCACGTCCTCTTCCTGGTCGAGTTGTTCCGTCGCTTTGCCGCGATGGAGGGAGATAAGCGATCAGAGACTGGAGACTAAGCCGAAGTCACTGCGGGATCAGGAGTTTTGGCGCTTGTCGTTGACTCCACCAGCAAGTCGGCCCACACGCGGTCGCGCTCGGCCAGGCTCTCGAAGCAGAGATAGGCAAACGTTAGCGCGGCTTCACCCTTCTTGTTTGTGCGCACATAGTCGAGGCGCAGCCCCGGCCGTTGGCTGCGGCCGAAGCCGACTGCCCCGGCCCGAACGCCGGTGAGCGCGGCCGGCGTAACAAAGATGTACCACATCCCCAACAGGGTAGGGTCGGCTTCGCCCAGGCCCAAGAAGCGCGCCGGCGTCTTGCGGGCGAGGATGGCGTGCTCGCGCGTGGGATAGGTGCGGTAGAAGGCGTTCAGGTTGGTGAAGGACGCCGTTCGCTCATCCACCGCAAAAAGGCCGCTGGCCAGGGCCGGGAGCTTGTCGGCGGCTGCGAGGGGCGATGGGGTAGGCGGAGCCGCGGGTTCGGGCGAGAAATAGACATAAAATTGCTTCTGCGCCCGGTTTTGACCGGCGATGAGAAGGATGGCCGCGGCCACGAGAAGGCCGGCCAAGAGCACACCGCCGGGGAGCCAGCCGATCCAGGCCAAGAGTGCGCCCACGAGCAGTCCGATCAGCAGCCAGCGGTGCAGGGTCGCGCCCAGCAGCTGGTGGCGCCCCAGGCCGTGGAGGAGGTAGAGGCAAAGGCCGAGGAGGGTGTGCATGGCGGGATGTTAAACGCATCGTTGTTTGCAGGCAAACGGCTGTGACCGTTGTCCAAAGGATGGAGCTGTGATAACTGCTGTGCAGAAAATCCGCATCCGCAGAACTACTGACAGGAGAACGCAACCTATGGAAGCGACGATTCAGGTCCGCCGACGTGGAACCATGACTTTACCAGTTGAGCTGCGGGCCAAATACAGCATCCAGCCAGGCGGCACTTTCCGCCTGGTCGATCTTGACGGCATCCTTGTCCTGACGCCGATGGCCCCGATGGTGCCCGAACTGGCGCGAGCGATCGAGCACGCCCGGCTTGAAGCTGGCCTGAGCGTTTCAGACCGAATCCCCTGATCTGACGCCGCCCAATCTGCGCCTACAAATCCGCGTTTATCCGCGTATCCGATCTCACGGCGTCGCCATCATCATGGCAAACTCATCGGCATTCACCGTCTCGATCTCCAGCAGCCGCTGGGCCAGCGCCTCCACCTTGTCGCGGTGCTCGGTCAGGATTTGGCGGGCGCGCTGGTGGGCCTCGTGGATCAGACGGCGCACTTCGTGGTCGATCTTTCGCGCCACATCCTCGCTGTAGTTGCGTTGCTCGCTGATTTCGCGGCCCAGGAACAGCAGTTCCTCGCGCTGGCCGAAGGTGAGCGGGCCGAGCGTTTCGCTCATCCCCAGGCTGGTGACCATCATCCGCGCCAGCCCTGTCACTTGCTCCAGGTCGTTGGAGGCCCCGGTGGTGATCCTGCCCAGGAAGATCTCCTCGGCCGAGCGCCCGCCCAGGAAGAAGGCCAGCATGTCGCGGAAGCGGCTGCGGGTCTCGATGGCGTTTTCGTCGGGCAGGGGCATCACATAGCCGCCCGCCATGCCGCGCGGCACGATCGTCACCTTCTGGATGGGGTCGGTGTTGGCCAGGTAGTGACCGACCACCGCGTGCCCAGCCTCGTGGTAGCTGACCGTCTTTTTTTCGTCCGGCGTCATCAAGCGGCTGCGGCGTTCCGGCCCCATGCGCACGCGCTCGATTGCCTCTTGCATCTCGTCCATGCCGATCACGCGCCGGTTGCGCCGCGCCGCCAGGATGGCAGCTTCGTTGACGACGTTCTCGATGTCCGCGCCCACATAGCCGGGAGTCAGTTTGGCCAAGGTGGCAACATCGACATCCCCTGCCAGGGGCTTGCCGCGCGTGTGCACGCGAAAGATCGCCTCGCGGCCTCTGACATCTGGCCGATCCATCACGACCTGGCGGTCGAAGCGGCCGGGGCGCAGCAGGGCGGGGTCGAGGATGTCGGGCCGGTTGGT
>CAYRFV010000130.1:0-14598 GCA_964423545.1 uncultured Anaerolineales bacterium
CAGCAAGGTGCGCACGCTGCTGGTCGCTCTGATGGCGTTGGCCCTCTCCTTTTCGTTTGTCTTCACCGCCCCGGCGGCCGCGCCAGCCGTGGGGCTGGCAGCCGGCCTGGCGCCTGGGCCGGCTATCTCGCTCAGCGCCGGTCCCGAGACGGCAAAGACCCTTGACCGGGACGCCGACCCGGCGGTCGTCGCCGGCGCGCAGTTGCCGGGTTTCGCCGGCGCGCCGCTCAACCAGCTCTTCGTCTATGCCTATCGCGGGGGCCAATGGCAGCAGATACCATGGCAGTTCGACGAGGTCAGCGCCGGCGCCTATGTCGAGGCGGACGATGGCAAGCTCGGCCCGGCAGACGAGCTGGTGGTGATGGCTGCAGACTGCGGCGATCGCGCTGTTGCGGACAACTGGATCGCCGATGCCAGCGCGCGCGCTCATCCGCGCTACGAGATCACCGTGGTCGACCCGCTCAACCCGGCCAAGACCGGCTGGGTCTACGTGCACCGTTCCACCAGCCTGACCGAGACGGTTACGCAGGACTACGTCTCGTTCGACTTTCCCACCAGCGTCTTCACGACCCCCGTCTACACCCTCGGCTTCTTCCTGCAGTACCTGGGCGGTGATCGGCTCGAGCTCAATGGCAGCGGCGTCGACGTGCTGGATCGCTCCAAGTTTCGGCTCAAGGTGCCCCTGGACGATCCGTACACCGAGGAGACGCTGGAGTTGGATGAGCCGCAGCCGAGAATCCTCGACGGCCGCGTCCGGGCCATGGCCGGCTACCAGGAGGAAGGGCAAGGCATTCTGACGATAGCGTACCGCTCCCAGTTTTTCGACAAAGTGACGCTGGACTTCTCGTGGTCGCCGCTGCCGTTCGAGTGGGCGCGCGCCACCGCCGATTTCAATCAGAACATCGCCGGCGGTCGCTACTACGATGCCAACACGCCGGCTGGCGTGCCGGTGGACGGCGGCCCCGACACGGTGACCCTCACGCCCGCCAGCCTGTGGCAGCAGATCAGCGCGTCCACCGGCACGATCATTCACGCCGCGGATGTGTCGCCGATGCAGGGCACGACATCGACCTACTACAGGGACAGCGCCACCATCGACCCGTCCGACACCGGCGATAAGAAGTCGTACGGCGAGATGGGGATCACGGTCACCAACCCGATCAAGTACGTCTACCTGGATGTGACCCACTACATCCTGCCGCCCAATCAACCGAATGTCGGGGCGACGTACTACGGCTATTTCCGCCACCCGTTGCAGGCCCAGGCCACCCTGCAGCTTCCTCCTGCGGGCCTGAAACAGGTGTACCTGCCGCTGGTCGTGCGCCAGTGACTGCACGACGCGGCCATCGCGACCGCGCAGGCGTCCTGTGCGAGTGGCGGTCGGCTCGCGCAGAGGCGCACTCGGCGGACGGCGATTGCGCAGTTTGACGCCCGTCAGCAGTTTGACGCCCGTCAGCAGCTTGACGCCCGTCAGCAGCTTGACGCCCGTCGCGCTCTGCGCTAAGATGGCTGCGCTTCAGCGCCGAGCGCACCTCAGCAGCGACGCCCGGGCTGTTCTCATTTGCGAAGGCAGCGCGCATGTCCGATTCTGCTTTATCCCATCCCGCGTTCAGCACCTATCAGCTCGACGCGGCCTACGACGAGATGTTGGCCGGCGACGCCGCGCCGCGGCCGCACTATGGCGGGTTGTTCAGGCAGCTCACCGAACTGCCCGCCGAGGAGCTGCGCTGGCGCCAGCAGGCAGCCGACCTCTCCTTCCTGAACCAGGGCATCACCTTCACTGTGTATGGCCAGGACGAAGGCACTGAGCGCATCTTCCCCTACGATCTTGTGCCGCGCATCTTGACGGACGCTGAATGGCAGACGATCGAGCGCGGCCTGGCGCAGCGGATCCATGCCCTGAACCTGTTCCTGAAAGATATCTACGGCCCGGGGCGGGCGCTGGCCGAGGGCGTCATCCCGCGCGAGTTGGTGTACAGCTGCCGCCACTACCGCCGCGAGATGCGCGGCATCGCCGTGCCCCGCGAGATCTACACCACCGTCGCCGGCACCGATCTCGTCCGCGTGGGCGATGGTCGTTTCCTGGTGTTGGAGGACAACCTGCGGGTGCCGAGCGGCGTCTCGTACATGCTTGCCAACCGGCAGGTCATGAAGCGCGTCTTCCCGCGCCTTTTCGGTGACTACGGTGTGCGTCCCATCGATCACTACGGTCAGGTGCTGCTGGCGGCGTTGCGCTGGCTGGCGCCGCCTGGTCGCACCGATCCCTCGATCGTGCTGCTGACGCCCGGCGTCTTCAACTCCGCCTATTTCGAGCACACCTTCCTGGCGCGCCAGATGGGCATTCCGTTGGTAGAAGGCCGCGATCTGCTCGTACACAACAATGTGGTCTATATGCGCACGACCGCTGGGCTGCGCCGCGTCGATGTGATCTACCGTCGCATCGATGACGACTTCCTCGATCCGGTGGTCTTCCGGTCCGACACGATCCTTGGGGTGCCCGGGCTGTTCAACGCCTATCGCACGGGCAACGTGGCGTTGGCGAACGCCGTCGGCACCGGCGTCGCCGACGACAAAGCGATTTATGCCTACGTGCCGGCGCTGATCCGCTTCTACCTGGGCGAAGACGCAGTGCTGGACAATGTCGAAACGTACGTGCTGTGGGACGAGCGACAGCGCAGCCACGTTCTCGACAACCTGGAGAGGCTGGTCGTCAAGGCCGTGGGCGAATCGGGCGGCTACGGCATGTTGATCGGGCCGCACAGCACTGCGGCGCAGCGCGAGGAATTCCGCCGCGCGATCGCGGCCAATCCGCGCAACTACATCGCGCAGCCAACCCTGGCCTTGTCGCGCGCGCCCTGCTTCATCGATGGCCGCTTCGAGGCGCGTCACATTGACCTGCGGCCGTTCATTCTCTATGGCGAGAAGATCACGATCGTGCCCGGTGGCCTCACTCGCGTGGCGCTGCGCCGCGGCTCGCTGGTCGTCAACTCCTCCCAGGGCGGAGGCAGCAAGGACACGTGGGTGCTCAATGGGTGAGGGAACCATGCTTTCGCGGGTCGCAGACAGTCTGCTCTGGATGAGCCGCTACCTGGAGCGGGCCGAGCACACGGCGCGCCTGCTCGATGTGAACCTGGCGCTGGCGCTGGAGCAATCATCCCGGCCGGCCGAGCAGCGCTGGGAGCGCCTGCTGGCGAGCCTGCGCATGACGCCTCTGCCGGACGAAGTCTGTGACCCCTACCGCGTGACCTGGCGCTTGACCTTCGACAGCAAGAATTCGTCGTCGATTGTCAACTGCATCTCGGCCGGTCGCGAAAATGCCCGCCAGGTGCGCGAGCAGATCAGCTCAGAGATGTGGGAGCAGATCAACCGCTTCTATCTGACCGTGCGCAAGGCGAGCATCGAGAGCATCTGGAAGAGCCAGCCGCATGAGTTCTTCCGCACGATCAAGGAGGGCATCCACTTCTTCCAAGGCCTCACCGATTCGACGCTGGGCCATGGCGAGGGGTGGCAGTTCATCCAGGTGGGCCGTTACCTGGAGCGCGCCATGGCGACGGCCGCACTGCTCAGCGTCTATTACGGCGATCGACAGACCGGCGTGGAGCCCGAGTCGGATGCGGCGGAGTCGCACGCCGATCAGACACCCGGTTACCTCGAATGGGTTGGACTGCTGAAAAGCTGCACCGCGTTCGAGGCGTATTGCCGCGTCTACACCGCCGATCTGCGCCTCGACCGTGTCGCTGAGTTTCTGCTCCTCGATCCGGTTTTCCCGCACTCGGTGCGCTTTTCGGTGGAAATGGTGCAGGCTGCGCTGCGCACCATCTCCGACGCAACGGGCCGCCGCGCCAGCGATCGGGTGAACAGGCTGGCTGGACGGCTGGGGGCCTCGCTGCGTTACGGCCACATCGAGGAGGTCATGGCATCGGGTCTTCAGGGGTATCTCGCCGACATCGAGCGTCAGTGCATCGGCGCCTATGAAGCGGTCTACGAAACCTACATCGCCTATCCCGTCGACCAGGCGTTGGCGGCCTGACAGCATGGAATTCTGCATCCACCACGTCACACGTTTCCGCTACCGCTCGGAAGTCAGCGAAAGCGTGATGGAACTCCGCCTGCATCCGCGCTGCGAGGGCGCGCAGGAGTGCGTCGATTTCAGCCTGACCATCGAGCCGGCGGCGTGCCAGTTCGAGCACCAGGACTACCTCGGCAACATCATCCATTCATTTGACATCCCCGGCGGACATCGCCAACTGACCATCACTGCGCGCTCGCGGCTTCAGATGGGTCCGCCGCTGCGGCTGCCCGAGCGGCTGCACCCGGAGGCGTGGGACGCACTCGAAACGGAGATCGCACACGGAGACTACTACGAAGCGCTCGCCCCTAGCCCGTTCGCCGAGCCGTCGCCGTTGCTGCTCGATCTGGCGCGCGCGTGGGATGTTCGGCGTCGCGGCGATCCCCTGTCCTTGCTGCGCGAGATCAACACCCGCATCTATCGATCGTTCAGATACGTGCCCCAAGCCACCCGCGTCGATTCCACCATCGATCACGCTTTGAGCATCGGACAGGGGGTATGCCAGGACTTCACCCACATCATGCTTGCGCTGGCACGACATGCCCGCATCCCATGCCGTTATGTCAGCGGCTACCTGTTCCATCGGGGCAAGGAGGTGTACCGGGCCGATCAGGATCGGGCTGATCCCGACCGGGCCGATTCGGATCGGCCCGATCCCGACCGGGCCGATCCCGATCGGGCTGATCCCGATCGGGCGGCGGAGGATGCGATGCATGCCTGGGTGGAGGCTTGGCTGCCTGGGCTGGGCTGGGTGGGATTCGATCCGACGAACAACACCCTCGCCGCCGAGCGGCATATCCGCGTGGCGGTCGGCCGCGACTATACCGACGTGCCGCCGACACGCGGGGTGTTCAAGGGGGACGGCGACAGCGAGCTCAGCGTCGCTGTGCAGGTCTACCTGGCCGGCGTCGAGCCGCCCGCGCCGAGGCTGATTCGGGTGCAGAACTGGACGCGCGGCGCGGTTGGCGATTGGGATTGGGCGCAGGTCCAGAGCGCGCAGCAGCAATGACGTGCGCGGGCGGCGTGTGGGCGCTCTAGGCGCTCCCCCGATCCCGCTCCATCAGCTCGATCAGTACGCCGTGCGCGCCCTTCGGATGAATGAACGCGATCCTGCCGTACGCGCCGCGGCGAGGCGTCTCGTCGATGAGTTGCGCACCCTTGGCCTTGAGCTCCGCCAGGGTGGCCTCGATGTCGTCCACCTCCAGGCAGACGTGGTGCATCCCCTCCCCGCGCTTTGCCAGGTACTTCGCGATGCCCGAATCCGCATGGATCGGCTCCAGGATCTCGATCTCCGTGTCGCCGGTGGGCAGGGACGCCATTCTGACATCCTGCTCCGGCATCTCCTTGATCGCCGTCACAGTCATGCCGAGCGCATCCCGGTAGACCTCTAGCGCCTTCTCCAGGCTCTCCACGACGATGGCAATGTGATCGACGCGTCTGATGGTCATAGTTGTCCTTGTCTGATAAAGACGGGAGATGCAGATGGAAGATAGAGATAGAGCACGGGCGCGTGACTCTCTCTGATCTCTCTCCGCTCTCTCTAGTCCGGCCTCACGTACCATTCTTCTCTGACCGGGTCGAAGTCGCCGAGCGTCACCATGTCCAGTTTGACATAGCGGCCGGCGCCTTTGACGGCGATCGAGTCGTCTGGTAACAACAACTCGCCCGCGCCTTCAAAGACGCGCGATTTTTCGCTGATGATGCGACCGGCTACCCGCAACTCTGCACCGACGGGCACGGGACGCAGGAAGTTGAAGCTCAGCTCAGCGGTGACGCCCCAGATCGTCTCAGCATACGGGATCATGATGGCGCGGCCCATGGCCTCATCCATCACGGCAGCGATAGCTGCGCTGCTCAAGTTGCCTGCATCGTCTGCGTGGATCACGCCGGGCGTGAAATAGGCGAGAATGCTGTTGTCATCCATTTCGTAGAAGCGAACCTTCAGACCCGCGACGTTGCTCATGCCGCAGACAAAGCAGCGGCGGCTATTCGGCTGCTTTTTCATTCAGCCCTCACTGGCCGTTTCCCGTGCCGCAGATCGAAGGTTGCGCTTGGCCTGGCATCGAGCTTGCGATATGTCGCGTGTGCCTCTGCCGCAACCGTGCCGTCGGCCAGGCGCAGCTCGCCTCTGCCCTCGAAGGTGCACTCATCCTCCGAGGTGATCCGACCCACCGCGATCAGCTCGACGTCGAGCGGCGCCGGTTGGCGAAAACGTACGCGAATCTCCCGCGTGACGTCCCAGGGTTGCGGCGCACCGCGAGCCATGATCGCCCGGCCGATCGTCTCATCCAGGATCGCGGTGATAATCCCGCCGTGCATCCGGTTGGGGTAGCCCTGGTGGTGGTCCTGGCCGGTAAATCGGGCCAGCACCGAGCCATCCTCCTGCTCGGAGTAGTGGAGGTGTATGCCGGCAGGGTTGTCCTTGCCGCAGATGAAACACAGGTCGCGGTGAGATAGTGGGTTCATCGCCTCATCATTTCTGAGACGCCTTGCGATGCTCCGGTTCGATCCGGGATGGCCAGAAAAAGGGCGCCTCTGTCGAAGGCATCGATCTATCGTGGGTGGTCCGTGTTGTTCTCGAGCG
Source organism: uncultured Anaerolineales bacterium (assembly GCA_964423545.1). GTDB lineage: Bacteria > Chloroflexota > Anaerolineae > CG2-30-64-16 > CG2-30-64-16 > JALOOE01. The sequence continues at coordinate 6,654 of CAYRFV010000130.1, forward strand.
AGAGTTGTTCAGTAGTGACCAGATCGTCACGGACGGCGAGATGCATCGGGATGCCAATGCGGTGAGCCGCGGAGCCGATAGCGTGTGATGTCACCGGTCCGCCGATTACGAGCAGCACGATCAGGACGAGGCCTTTGGCGAAGTCGAGCGGCGTCAGCGCCACTGTGGCCAGCAGGAGCAGCACCACCCCAAACACACTGACCTTCCCGGTCGCATGCAACCGCGTGTAGACGTCCGGCATGCGGATGAACCCCAGCACACCCAGCACCGAAAAGGCCGTGCCTACGATCACGGCGATGATAGCAATGAGTTGAAGGATGGTCTCCATGGATCCTGCATCGGGTTGGGCGTCAAGTAAAAGCTCAAGCGCGAATCCTGCTGACTTCTTCCGCTTAACGCATCAGCTTTCGCTCAAAACATCCGTTGATCTGCGATGTACTTTGCCAGCGCAATCGTACCGACGAAGCCGAGGGCGGCCAGGCCCAGCGCCACGTCGATATAGGTTGCGTTCAGCCGGATGAGCGCAACCAGCACCAGTACGGCCAACATCAGGGTGCCCACCAGGTCGGCGCCGATCAACCGGTCGATGACATTCTCGCCTCGCCACACCCGCCAGACGCAGACCGCGATGAGAGCGATGTGGATCGCGAGGGCGATGTTTAGCACGGGTGAAAGGATAGCGCTCATACGAAGATCTTGCTCAACAGCTCGCGACGCATGGACTGCGCCTGCGCCGTATACTCGGCCGAGTGCGTCGCGTCCAGGCAATGCGTATACATCACGCCTTGGTCGTCGATTCCGATCACCAGCTCGCCCGGCGTGATGGAGATCGCGTGCGCGCTGAGCGCGGAACCGAGCTCGCTGCTGCAGCCCGAGTCAATTGCGATGATGCCGGGCCGGATCGGCAGCTTCGGATCGAGCACGATCCGCGCCACACCGACGCCACTCTTGACCACGTCGCCAGCGAGAATGGCCATGTATCTCAGCAGCGCCCAGATCGCGACCGGCAGTCGGCGCAGATCGGTTGCGCTGGGCTCGGGCCGCACCAGGAGCGTCGCTGCAACAGCTACCATCGTGCCCAGTACGATGTTGCCGAACTGCAAGTTGCCGGTGAGAGCCAGGTAGAGGACCAGCAGAATAAGGATCAAGCGAGCGTAGTGCATCACAACGTTTCCCGCCTTGTTGGGTGCATCACTTCATCACCGCCACGATGTATGGCCACGGGCTGGCCAGCCATCTGCTGATGCCGTTGGCCAGGCTCAGCAGCGGCTCGGCCCAGAGGCCCAGCAAGAGGCATAGGCCGATCAGGAGCGCGGGCGCCAGCAGGCGATCACCGCCAGGCTTGGCCTTGACTCCCTCTGCCGGCGGCATCCACCAGATCAGCTGAAATGCGCGCACCACATAGACCAGCGTAAGGATGCTGGCAACGCCGATCGCAGCGAGGGAGAGATAGTACTCGCCCGACACACCGCTTCTGAACAGGGCCAGTTTGCCGACGAAGCCGTTGGTGGGTGGGATGCCGGCCAGCGCCAGCCCACCCAGGAAGAATAGCGCACCCATGGCGGGCAGCGACTTGCCCACGCCGGTGATGTGGGTGAAGGCCGCCGATTTGATCGGAGCCCGGCTGGTCACCGCACCGGCGAGCATCAGTAGGGCCGCCTTGATCAGGCTATGGTTGACCGTCAGCACGAGCGCCGCAGCCAGCGCAGCGGGCGTGCCCCAGCCGATGCCTACCAGGATGTAGCCGATCTGCGCAAGGGTCGAGTAGGCGAGCATGCGCTTGGCATGGTGCGCGCCCAGCGCGGTCAACCCGCCGAAGATCACGCCGGCAATGCCCAGGACGATCAACAGCCCTCGCAGCGTGGCAGACTGCGGAACGAAGAGCAGCGTGGTCATCCGCAGAAAGCCGTACACCCCCAGCTTCACCACTACCGACGACAACATGGCACTGATCGCCGTCGGGGCTGCCGAGTGGAAATCCGGCTGCCAGAAATGGAAGGGCACGACCGCGCTCTTGACCATGAAGAAGGCGAACATCAGCACCATCGCCATGTCGAGCAGCGGTGGCGCCGGAGCGGCGCCCTGGGCTCCTCGCAAAATGCGTTCCGCCAGGTCAGCCATGTTCAGCGTACCGTAGGAAACATACAGGCTGCCGATGGCGCTCAGCAGAAAGATTGCGGCGAACAGGCTGATTAAGAAATACTTGTATGCGGCCTCGACCCCGGTGCGGTCGTCGGAGATCGCGGTGAGGACCGCGCCGGAAGTGACCAGCAGCTCTGCGAAGACGAACAGGTTGAAGATGTCGCCCGTGAGGAATGCGCCGGTTAGCCCCGTGGTGAGAGTCAGCAGGAGGGGGAAGAATGCCGGATAGCCGACGCACTTGTCCCGGCAGCCCAGTGCGTAGATCAGCCCCGTGACCAGCACCCCCTGCGCCATCACGACCAGGGTCGCGCTCAGCAGGTCACCGACCATCGTGATGCCGAACGGCGCGGCCCAGCCTCCGAGCTGGAAAACGATGGGCCCCTGGGTCCATACAGCCCCCAGCAGTGCGACGCTGGCGACAAATGCCGTGACCAGGGCGCCGGCTGTCCATGCCCGTTGAGCACGACGATGCCGCCAGACCAGCAGGCCAACGGCCGCACCGGTCAGCGGGATGACGATGGGAAGCAGAACGAGGTGAGAGTTCAAAGGGCCACGCCTTCCTGATATCTCTGACGCGCGTGATGTGGTCCGTCGTTCCCCGATCGTTCCTCGTCGCAGGTTCTGCTCAATTCTTGAGCTCCGTGATCTCGTCCGAATCGATCGTGCCGTAGCGATCCGAGAGCACATACAGCAGCGCCAGCACTAACGAGAAACCCGCCATGCTGATCACGATCGCGGTCAACACCAACGCCTGCGGCAGGGCATCGCTGCGCTGGCCGGTCGCGGAGGAATATGCGGCGGCGATGCCCTGGTACGCGCCCGTGAAGAGCAGGAACAGGTTCACCGCATTCGAAACGATGATCAGCCCGATCGCTGAGCGGATCATGTTGCGCCGCAGCATCTGGAACACACCGATCCCGAACATTGCGCCGATGGCCAAGGCCTTCAGCAAATCCATGGCGCCCTTCTCCCCTGGCTTTGGGTTCTGTGCATCGCTGTGTGAGCTTAATCCACGGGTGCGTCTTTCGGATGCCCCAGCGCGGCAAGCATCATCGAGGCGCTGCCCAACACCGTCATGCAGATGGCGACCTCGAAGATGAACGATGTGCTGAGCGCGAAGCCCTTTGGCAGTTGAAGCCCCAACATCTTCCCGTAATCCAGGTTGGCGAGGAAGTTGCCGGTCACCGCGGCTGCTAAGGCCGCATCCACGATCACCACCAACAGCCCGGCGCCGATCAGCCCGAACGGTTTCAGCCAAGGCAGTTTCCGGCGCGTCTCCTGATAACCGAACACGACGTACCAGAACGCGATGGCCAGGCTGATCATGACCCCTGCCGTAAACCCGTCCCCGGCCTGGTCATGGCCGTACATCATCTGCACGGCGCCCAACACCAAGATGACCGGCAGCAGGATGCGCGCCAGGACCCGCACGAACGGCGATGGCTGCGCCCCTCCGATGCCCATGATGCCGCGGTCATGCAATGCGTCGCCCAGTCCGTGTTCGTCGGATGCAGCGCTTGCTGCATCAGGAGCACGGCGTCGTGGGAGGCTCGCCGGTCTGCTGGCTGGCGCATCTGCCGACTTGCTCCCGCGCTCCTGGGCTCCCCGCGCCGCGTAGCGCAGCAACGTGTACACTCCCAGCCCGGCCATCCCAAAAACCGCGATTTCGATCATCGTATCGAAGCCACGAAAGTCGATCACGACCGCGCCGACGATATCGGCCGCACCGGTCAACGGCTTGGCGTTGGCCTCGTAGAAGGGGGTGACGAAGCTGGCCCGCGGTCGAGTGATCAGGCTGACCAGGGTTAGGAGCATGATGGCCAATCCGGCCGCGGTCGCGATCAGGCCGTCTCGCACCAGGCCGCGGCGACTTTGCCGGGCGGTCAACTCCCAGATGCGGCTGTGCAGCTCGCGCGGCAGGTTGGTCAATGCCAGCGTCAGGATCACAACGCTTAGGATATCAACCACCACCTGAACCAGCGCAACATCGGGCGCAGGCTCCAGCACCATGATCACCGCTACGCTGAGACCCGACGCACCCAACGCCAGGATCGCATTGAAATCGCGGCGCAAGAAGATGCTGAGACCGGCGGCCGCGGCGGCTAGCGACAGCGAGAAGACGCGGAGAATTCCCAGCTCATCCCAGGTCAAGGGTGGGATCGCCTCCGGCAGCGGGATGTGGCCGAACACCAACATGAGTGCGGTCAAACTGATGAGCATGGCTGCTAAATAGCGTCGAAGCTGGCCGGACTGGGTGCGAGTTGCCACGTGCGCAGCGCGATCCAGCCATCGCATCGTGCCGGTATACAGCAGATTGGCGCTGATCCACTTAGGAGCGCGATGCTGCCACGATCGCACCGGGTCTCGGAGCACCCAGATCACCAGACCTAGCGAGACAGCCACGATGCTCAAAATGAGCGGGGGAGTGACTCCGGCCCACAACGCCAGTGACACTTTCACCGTGTCGCCGTAGGCGGCGGATGCCGCGCGCGCCAGGAAGGCGGCCAGGCGTTCGGGCTCAGGTGCAAGGCCTACGGCTAACGACAAGAGCGCCGGAATGGCCGGCATCACGATCATCCAGTGTGGCGCCTCATGTGCGTGGACAGCGGGATCACGCGGACGGCCAAGGAAGGTGTCCCACACGAGGATGCCAGCCTGCGCCAGGATCAGCGCTCCCGAAAGGACTGTTGCGGCGGTCAGGAGCGCCATGCCGGCTGCAGACAGGGTAGGGTGTGTCACCGACGCCAGCAACGTCTCCTTGGCCAGGAAGCCAAACATGGGCGGCAGGCCGGCCATCGAGAGCGCAGCAACGACGGCGACGCCGAACGTCAGCGGCATGGCGCGTCGCAATCCGCCCAGCCGGCGTACATCGCGCGTGCCCGCCTCATGATCCACCATGCCGACGACCAGGAAGAGGGAGGACTTGTACAACGCGTGTGCGGCGACACTGATCACCAACGCCTTGAATGCAGCGGCCGTATCGTTGCCGATGAGCATCACCATGACGCCGAGCTGGCTGACAGTCGAGTACGCCAGCAACCCCTTGAGATCGGACTGCTTGAGCCCCAGATAGGCGCCCGTCAGCATGGTGACGAGTCCGAACGCGGTCAGGAGCCAGAACCAGGCATCGGTCATGCCCAGCGCCGGGTTCAAGCGCGCTAGCAGATATACGCCGGCCGTGACCATGGTCGCGGAGTGCAGATAAGCGCTGGCAGGGGTCGGCGCGGTCATGGCATCGGGCAGCCAGATATGGGCTGGCGCCTGGGCGCTCTTGGTGAACGCGCCGAACGCGATCAACCCCAGCATCACGCCGTAGAGTGGGCTGGCGCGCAGCAGGTCGCCGCTCTCCAAAATGGTGGCAAACTCGGCGCCTCCGGCTGCACTGCTCATGAAAAGCACGCCAGCCAGCAGCGCCACGCCGCCGCCACCCGTGATAAAAAGGGACTTGAGAGCCGCTTGCCGTGCGGCCTCGTCCTTGGTCTTGTACGCAATCAGCAGGAACGACGTGATGCTGGTCAACTCCCAGAAGACGAAGAGGGTGATCACATCGCCGGCGAGCAGCAGGCCGATCATGGCCGTCATGAACAAGAACATATACGCCAGGAAACGCCACGCGCCGCTGTCGTCTTTGAGGTAATAGCCGGAGTAGATGATCACCAGCGCGCCGATGCCGGTCACCAACAGCAGAAAGAGAGCGTTCAGGTTGTCGAAATAGAGGTTGGCCGTCATGCCCAAGGAAGGCGCCCATGCCACATGGAAGGTCAGCGGGTCGCCGTTCGCGATCGCCGGCAGCAGGCTCACGAAAAGAGCAAACGCAAGCAACGGCAGAAGCGCCAGCAGCCAGGCGCCCCTTGTCGGGGTCAGACGGTGGTTGAGGGCCCAGGCTCTGCAGCCAGCCGCAGCCAGCGCACCGGCTAGCGTCAGGACAAGCGGCAGAAGCAGAGTAGCATCCGACATTGCGGTCGATTGTACCAGCGATGGATGGGATACGCGAAAACTGGCTGAGGGGTCTACGATGTTCTGCACCGATAACCAGGCGATCGCCCCTGCTCACGGGCAGTCCCATGATCATCATGGCGATGAGCGCGCTGAGGAAGGCGCGCTCGATCCGCGCGCGTCTTGGCGTCTGATCCTCTCGACTCGCAGCAGGTCAGCTCCACCACGAGGAACGAAGTGATTCTTCGGCGGCTTGACCCAGGGCGGCCCCACCCGGTGTTCCTTCGTCTTTCTCCAACCTATCAAAAAGAGAGCAGCTCGCGCTGTTGTCGAGCTGCTCCCCATCCATCACTCACTGCCCGTGGTCCTGCCAGCCACGCGCTCGGCGCCGGACGCTACTCTTCTTGCCGGCCCATCAGCAGAAAAACGTAGTATAGTAATGTCGATAGCGCCTGCGCTGCACCGGCCACATAGGTCATGGCGGCCGCAGAGAGCACCGCATTCACCCCGTTGATCTCATTGCCGATCAAGATGCCGCTGGCAACCAACTGCTGCCTGGCTCGCCGGCTGGCATTGAACTCCACCGGCAACGTCACCAGGGCGAACAGCACCACAGCCGCAAATAGAGCCACGCCAAGCCAGGCCAGCGACGAACCCATTGAACCGGCCATGAACATCCCAACCATGAAGATGATGGGCCCGATCCAGCTCCCGATCTGCACCGTCGGGACCATTGCACTGCGCAACTGGAGCGGTGCATAGCCCAGCTTGTGCTGGATCGCGTGGCCAGCTTCATGCGCGGCCACACCTGCAGACGACAGGCTCTGCCCATCGTACACGTCAGGGCTCAGCCGCAACACTCGTTTGCCCGGATCGTAGTGGTCGCTCAGAAACCCTTCGACCCGCTCGACATTGACATCGTACAGGCCGTTTTCATCCAAGATCTGCCGCGCCACCTCAGCGCCGCTGACCCCTCGGGCAGTGCGTATCTGTGCATGGCGTCGAAATGTCGATTGCGTCTTCCACTGCGCCCACAGGCCCAAGAGAAGGGCCGGCAGGCTGAACAGCAAGTAGAGTCCCCAACCCTCCAGCATGTTTTCCTCCTCGACAGTGCGCTTGCTTCAGCGCCATTCTGTCTCGGATTATCGGTGATGCGCAGCTTCACATCTGTAAGCGTATGTCCAAGGTTTGTTTGAGGAGTGTTTGAGGCGGAGGTCTTCACTGGTTCAGCGGAACGCCGCACCGGGTGTCGCATCCGTGTCATGTTCAGCTTCGCCGCGCAGTGTGCGCCAGGCGGGAAGCTCATCGCGCTGCTCCCACCAGGCCGGCGCATCGCCCCAGCGAAACCGGATGAGATCGAGTCGCTGCTCTGGCGCCGGCGCGATTTCGGGAGGTCGCATACGGTTGGCCATGTAGGCGGCCACGGGGTAGTCGCCGCGCAGCGCCAGCAGCGCCGCGTGCAGCGGTCCCGGATCGTAGCGCACGGCGCGCACGGTCGCCTGCCAGCCGCCGGTCGCCGACCAATCGAGCAACGCGTACGTGACGCGACCCGCGATCGCATCGCGGCCGCGGCCATAGCTGAGGCTGCCGGGATTGACGATGAGGGTGTGGCGGGCTGTGTCCGCCGCTTGAGTGTGCCAGGGAACGCGGCGAAGCATCTCGGTGTGAGTGTGGCCCGCCACGACGACATCGGCATCGACGGCGCCCAGGAGCTCCGCGGCGCGCGCGTCGGTCTGCACCCACGGCGAGCGATCCTCCCCGGGCCGCGGCAGCAGAGGGAGAAACGGGTTGCCCGGCGCGCCGTGGACGACCAGCAGGTCTTCCAGCCGGCTCGCGGAGAGCGCGAGATGCTCCGGCAGGGCCGCGA